>NZ_JAMYMK010000006.1:0-306595 GCF_040318565.1 Mesorhizobium sp. M1142 | reverse complement strand
GGCTCCGCCAGCACGCCGAGCTCATGCCCGAACACTTGCGATCAAAAGCCTCCATCACGCCGCCGACATTAAATCCACCATCGCGGCCGCGCGGCCGGCCACCGAAAAATGGACACCCCTCCGCGACAGTCTAAGCGGCGAAACTGGGGAATTTTACTTCGGCACCTTTGGGGAAAATTCGAGCGGCATTGACACCCGGATCCAGCCGCGCTGCTGAGCCTGATGGAACGTTGGCGCGAGGAAGCCGTCAAGGCCGGCAGGACGATCGAGCGGATCGCGCTGGCCTTTGAGGCGGGACGCGACGGGTTCTGGCTGGGGCGCGCGACATCGAGGTGCACGCCATCCATTCGACCAGCGTTGCGGTATCGGGTGAGCATCGGCGTGCGAAGACCGACCGGTTGGACACGGCGATGCTCATGCGCGTGTTCCTGGGCTGGCTGCGCGGCGAGCGCGGGCATTGCAGGATGGTTGCGATCCCCACGCTCGAGGAAGAAGAGGCCAGACGTCCTAGCCGTGAGCGAGAAAGTCTGGTGGGCGAGCGCACGCGGATCATCAACCGCGTCAAGGCGATCCTGGCGTGGCTCGGGATCCGCGGCTTCAACCCCAAAGTGCGCAGAGCGGTGAAATGCCTTGACGCGCTGCGGACACCGGATGGTGTGCCGCTGCCACCAAACACGGTTGGCGAGCTCCGGCGCGATATGACCCGGCCCGGCCATGATCCGCGAGCAGATCAAGGCGATCGAGGAGGCACGCCTCTCGCGTCTAGAACAGGCGCCGGTGACGGAGCCACATGCGATGGTGCGTCTGATTGCCAGCGTCATCGACATCGGCGTCGAGACCGCCGACATGCTGGTGCAGGAGGTGCTATCCCGCAACCTGCAGGATCGCCGGGCGGTTGTCCGCTATGCGGGGCTCACTGGCGTGCCTGACGAGAGCGGTTCCAAACGGTGGGAGAAGGGCTTGGCGAAGGCCGGTAACGCCGGAGTGCGCCGCGGGGCTGATCCAGTTCGCCTGGCGCTTCCTGCGGTTCCAGAACGACAGCGCGCTCGCCCAATGGTCCCGGGGGCGAACAGATGGCCCGAGCGGTTCGCGCAAGGCGAAAAAGTTCGTAGCACTCGCCCGCAAGCTGCTCATCGCGTTGTGGCGCATGGTCACGATTGGCGACATCCTGGCCGACGTCGTGCTGCGGCAGCCGGCCTGAGCAGGCTGGGAGGGATCCAAACAAGCAGTTCAGCGTCCGGTCGGCTTTCCCTGACTGGCCGTCGATGATCCGAGGTGGTGGTGACCCGAACAGACCCCTAGCTTCGATGCCTTCTGGAGAATGGGCCCGCCGCCTCGGAGCCTTGCCGCCGAAGCGAATGGATGCTTCATGGTCAGCACGGATCCCACCGAATACAAGGTCGCGGCGCATGTGTTGCGTGCGATGGCGGGCTCCCCTCGGATCCTCTCAAATCAGGCGGGGCTGGTTGAAACGGAAGGCAGCCCAAATGGCTTGACAAACAAATCCCCATTCAAGGCTTCTGTGAGGTCCGCATGCTCGACGGAGCGGGGGGACTGGTTGTCGGACCTCATCGCAAGCCGGATTGAACGAAGCCGCGGGACGATCTGGCGCTATGGGGATTGTAGCCTGGAGGAGCAGTCGGGATCGTCTTTGCCAAGCTGACGGACTCGGCAAATGTTGAGTTACAAGGTGACAGCTAACGTCACCTACTTATGTTGGTAGGTATAACGAGCTTGAGAACAATCTATGTTAGCTCTCAAAGAACAAGGTGTGAAATGAACTCTTGGAATGTCGGCCTATAGACGCGCGATTTGGCCGAAGCCTAAATGGTAGCTCCGCGGATGAAGAGCTTTGCGGCGAGGACAGTGAGCCTCGTAGGCGAGCGTGCGAAATACCCGCCGTCGACTTCCTTGAACTCAGCGTTGCCTTGTGAATGACGCCGAGAACTCAATGATTGCCCCTGAATGGAAACGCTCAGCATTGAGAAGGTACACACGATAGTCGACAGGGTCTTTGATCGCAGCAATGCTCTGTATGTCAAGAATGTTCCCCGAAAGGGTCGTGATGTATTTGCCAATATTCCTATCGGGATTGGAGATGTATGAGCTCGCTCCAACGTGTGAATTTGATGATGTGGCAACAAAACATCTAAATCTTACCTGCACTATTGGAATAGTACTCCGCGAGATAACCATAGAAATCGAAAAATTGATCCAATGGAGCGCTACGATGTTTTTCGTTTTACCTCGCCAGTGAATCACTCTTTGAACCAAAATGCACAAACAGTTTGGAGTGACGAAGATTCCAGGTACGTGGGCCAGTATTGTGGCAATCAAGGACGTAAAGGTGGATGACGAAGTAACACATGCCCATAAGAATATCTCTGCCTATACTATAATTATTAAGTTGGTTGAAATGATGCGCTAATATGACGATCGGAGATTTAAAAGACAGCTTGAGAAGATATAAACTATAGTTGTTGTTTTATTGCTTTGAGGAAGTTTATCATCATTTAAATGGCAAATGTGAAAAACACAGCAATTCAATGAATGTCTAAAATAAATAAGATTGAACTGGCGAGAGTAGGTAAAGAAGATGTCTAACCATGCGCAGGAGAATCAAATGTCTGACGAGTTTCACTATGACGAGAATTTGGCTTCGGTCTATGAAAAATATACCAGCATGGTAGGTAAAGTCGCTGAGGCAGACGAAACTGCCGCCTTTCTTGAGCGGTTTTCCAGCGGAAGGAGTGCTCTTGAACTTGGTATTGGGAACGGCCGGGTGGCCGTACCGTTGAGCGAGCGCGGCGTCAAGGTCGAAGGTATCGACAATTCGGAAAGCATGTTGAAACTTCTCGCCGAGCATGGTGATCTGATTAAGGCTTGGAAGGGGGACATTTCCGATTTCGGCTCAGAGCAACGCTACCATCTTGTCTATTGTGTTTATGGCACGTTCACGCTGCTCTTTAGGCGCGAACAGCAAATAGCTTGCCTCCGATCTGCCGCGCAGGCACTAGATGAAGATGGGGTTTTGGTGATAGAAGTTCGTGTGCCGGCCTTGGATGGCTTCGTCAGCGGCAAGAAAACCACTACTACGCTCTTGGACCACGAGATTACAATCGTGACTGGGGAAATCCACGATCCACTAAACCAGAACTTGGTTTCAACCTCCCTCTGGTTTTCTGGTACATCGGTCAGACGTTTTCGACAACGCGTTCGTTACGTTTATCACCAGGAGCTCGATACCATGGCTGAATGCGTTGGGCTGGAGCTAGCGGAGCGTTGGGGAGATTGGGCGAGAGGTGCGTTCACCGATGAGTCCAAAAGTCATATCTCAGTTTACCGCCGAACCAGCTTGTAGTCGGTGACCTGCTCTGAACGTGCATCCCCCGACGATGAGCTAGCCGCCTTGATGCACGGCGATGAGCTTTTGGCGGCCTGAAGCGGCGATCTGGCCGCCGTTGCGGTGCTTTTTGGCAACCTCGTCAGGCGCCGGCGGTGATCTGTCGTGATGGCAGGCGGGGTTTGCAGGTTGCGGTCAGCGGGTTTATTTCGGGACGTCTGCGCCCCATTGTTTATGTCGCGAGTTGCGGGATGCGACTGAGGACGAGGCGCAGGATGCGCTGGTCCGGGCAGGATGTCGGCAGGTGCAGGCGGATCTATTTTCATCTCGACCACCCGCGCGGCGATTTTGATGAGGCGCAATCGCAGCGTGTCGAATTGGGCGACGGCAAAGCTCGAGCGTTTCGGCATCGCGGCGCGCAGGCCCCACATGAGCAATAGCCGCCGGCATGCAGGAATAGCCGGAACTGGTTGGTCGTCGCTTTGGTGCAGGATGTGCGGTCGGCGGCAAGATTGCGTCTTCCACGACTTGATGTGATTCTCGGCCGCGCCGCGCTGGCAGTAGACATCCTCGTAGAGCGCCTTGGCCTTCCCACCGGCAAGGTTGGTGACGACGAAGCGGGTATCGCCACCTTGGGCGCCGACCTCGACCCGCGCGATGATGCGCTCCACGCGGCTCCAAGTGGCGGCGCCGTCAACGAACTCCTTGAACCTGCGGACCTTGCCCGTCTTGGCCGACGCTTCGAAGCGCGCCGTCGTGCTGGCCTCCAGCTCCGCGACATGCTCGCGCAGCGTCGTGGTGGGCGCCAGGCCGAGGATGAAGTCGACATCGTTGGCGCGGCACCAGTCGATGACCGGTGGACTACAATAGTGGCTGTCGGCCCGGATCAGGATCCGGGTGTTCGGCCAGTTGCTCCGGATCGCCCGCACCAGGCGGCGGAGGTGGGGCGGATCTCAGCCCCGCTCGGCCGCTTGCCGGCCGAAGAACCGCACCGACGAACCGGCCATCGCCATCGAACACCACGATCGGCTGGAAGCCGTATTCGTCGTAATGAGCGTTGAACAGGCGCAATTGCTAGTCGCCATGCAGGCATCAAAGGTGTCGTCAATGTCGAGCACGATCCGCTTCGGCACCTGCTGGAAGGAGGCGCAATAGAGGTCGACCATCGCCCGCCCCATGGCGACCAGCTCCCGCACGCCGGGGAGGTTCTCCAGCCGGCACATCGTCGATGAGGCCGAATCCCGACCCGACGGCAGCGCATCCTGGGCCCATAGCCGGTTGGCGTCATTGCCATCCTCGTAGCCGGCGGCGATCATCTTCATGCGAAAGCCGATCATGTCGGCCAAGCTGGGGACGATCTGGTCCGAACAGCGCGGATCGTCGATGCAGCGCGCCAGACGCTCGGCGGCGACGACAGACTTGCTGCGAATAGATGACAAACGCGTCAGCCGCAGCGTAGGGTCATTCTTGGCGGGTGTGGTCTCCGGGACATGGCGCGGATCGGTCTAAGCAAACAAATCCTACGTCATTTCAAGGGTTTGCTCCACATCCCCCTGGACAGAAAATCATAAGACAAGACAACTCCATCACTGCTTTGTGATGGTGAATCGGAGCGCTGCGATGGGTAAACCACGCGAGCGGCGCGAGACCGGGGAACAGGATCTGTTCCCCGCGCGCCTGGATCAGAACTCAATATGAACCACGAACTGGTGCGGCTGGCGCGCAGCATGTTGTCGGGCGCATCCGCGCCCGCTGGCCGACCACCCGCATTCTGATCCGCGGCGATGGCCACTATGGCCGGGCGCAAGTCATGGCATGGTGGGAGGACAATCGACTACCTCTTCGGATTGCCCGGAAACAAGGTTCTCCAGCGTCTGGTTGATGAAGCCGCCGACGATATCCGCACTCGCCGCGCGCTCGAGCAGAAGCCGGTGCTGCGCGGCTATGCCGAGACCCGATACAAGGCGAAATCCTAGAAGACGGAACGCCGCGCCTGCGCCCGCAAAGAGGCAACCACCCTCGGCCTCGACATCCGCTTCGTTGTCACCAATCTCGACAAAGGCTCCGCCGAGCATGTCCACGATGTGATCCTACTGCGCCCGCGGCCAGGCCGAAAACCTGATCAAGATGCACAAGAGCCAGCTCGCCTCCGACCGCACCAGCTGCCGCTCACCGATTGCCAACCAGGTCCGTCTCGTCCTGCACACCCCCGCATACTGGTTGATGCTCACCCAGCGCGAGGCGGTGCCCACGACCCAGCATCTGTGCAACGCCGAGTTCGCTACACTGCGGCTCAGGCTTCTCAAGCTCGGCGCCCGCGTCACCGAAACCGTCTCGCGCATCCGTCTGGCTTTCGCCGCCGCCTGTCCCGAAGCAAGTCTGTTCCGAGCGATCGCCATCACGCTGCAGCCCGCAGGGCCATGAGCGCCGGGGCATCAAAGCCCCGCCGAACCCGATACCTTGACCCTCCAGCGCGTTCCAAAGTCCAGTCTCAGCTGCGGTGAAAAAGACGCCTCACACCTTCATGACCGAACGCTAAGCGGCAAGGAACCAGGCCGCTCGTGAATAGACGGGCTAGACAGGGATAGCCCAGGACGGATTACGGAAGTGCGGTAACCAACCCGCGGATAAGAGCTGGATCAACCGTCGTCTCAAGACCCCATCCCGTCTCCGCGCTGCCCTCATCAATGGCAAACAGAACCTGTGGCAAAAGGCATAGGGCGAAAAAGGTCATCCATCATTCCGGTCATAAGAGTTATGTGGCCGAGCCAATCCGCCCGACGCGCGCCCTCTAGACCGAGGAAAGCCCCGAGACGAAGACACGGAACGCGGTATCCAACCCGCGGATGAGAGTCTGATCAACCGTCGTCTCTGAGCTCCACCCCCGGCCCTGTGCAGTTCCAGCCAAGCCGACTGCTTTGCGCGCAAGGCAGTTGTTCCCTCTCGCCTTCAGCATTGACAGGGAACATGAGAGACTAGGGGATGCCGATTCCGAAGTACCGCGTGTGGGCGACATCAAGGATGCGATGGATCAAGCTCGAGTAGCTGTGTCCCGCAGTCATCGCGGCTATGACAAAACCGGAACTCATACTGAGCCCCGGCATCGAGTTGATCTCCAGGACAAAGGGCTGGCCGGAGCTAGCGATACGGAAGTCGACGCGGGCATAGTCCCGGCAGCGGCAGGCACGGAAGGTCGCTATCGAAATATCCCGCAGCACCGTCGCCAGCCCGCTCTCGATTTGCGCCGGGCAAATCTTCGGCACCGCCGCGGCCGCCACGAATTTCGCATCCCAAGTCATAAGACGCGTTTCGCGGTCGCCGAAATCCTGCTCCACCATAGGCAACACCTCAAGCTCTCCGTTTCCAAGCAACGCAACGCAGATTTCCCGCCCCTCGATGTATTCTTCCACGAGCGCATCCTGCGCATACTGCGCGACGTTCTCTTCCACGGCCTGTCTCAACTTAGCCGGTTCATGTACGAGCTGCAATCCGAGGCTGCAGTCTTCGTGAGGTGGCTTCACTACGACTGGGAATCGCAGGTTGCCGATACTCTCGTTGCCGCGACGCATCACGCGAAAGTTCGGCGTCGGCAGACCGACGTCCCGCATGAGCGTCTTGGTGATGACCTTGTCGCTCGTCCGCCCAAACCCGAGCGGGCCACATCCGGTGTATGGAACACCGGCCATCTCAAGCATGGCCGGAACGTGGGTGTAACGGGACTCGCCCTGAATTCCCTCCGCCAGGTTGAAGACGATTCCGGAAGGGCGGGCTTGCGGATCGGGTGGCATGAATCGCTCGAGCGTAGTGAGCAGTCCTTTATCGCCTTCACACAGTAGCGTCTCGTGGCCGCCCTCTTGCAGTGCCGCCACCACCCTTTCGATTTTCCCTGTCTGCGGCCAAGGCTGGGGCGGCTGCGGACAAGGGAGACCGAACCGGTTGATCACGCCCGTAAAATCACTGTTCGTCACGATAGCTACCCGCATGAGCTACTCCTTTTATGTTTGCCTGCTGTCACGTTCATTCGCTTGCATTTGGTTGCTAATGGGAACAGCTCGTCTGGACCCCGCGCGCCCACCGGTTCGGCCGGCCAACCGGCGAGCGGGTTTGCTCCTGCCGCAGGCGGAGATCGCGATATCTCTTACATATGCTGCCGGCCTGCACCGACACAGTTCTGGGAAACGCAGGAGAAGGTTCAACGCACTTGGCAAGCTCGTCAAAGTCACGACGACCGAAGCCGCCACCACTGTCGTGAACGCGCCAGACCGCTTCGCTCGCGGGCCAAACACAGGGCGAGGACCGGAACGGACGCAATCTGACGAAGCCAGCCAATATTCCCCCGACTAAGCGCGCCGTATTCCTGCGGGCGGTCCAGCGTCGCGGGAGCCGGCGGAATCGTGCAGGAACGATGCTCGCGCCGCTGCTCGCCGGCTTTGATCGTGCCGAGCGAAGCAACCGCGGGCAACGGTAATGTCCATCGATGTAGGGCGCGAAAGCCGCTGCTGCGGGAATGACAGCGGCACCCGCGCCGAACCCGGCAAAACTTCGATTGGCGGGACAGCACTCGACAGTGCAGTGTCTATCGCATTGAGTTGCATCGTTTGAGCAAGTTTCATATGGACCTCCTCGGTCGGAGACCGCCAGACCGCAATATTCGTAACGAACGGATCCTCCACCGGTACCCCATGCAATCGGCGAGCCAACGAAGAGGTTGTACGAGTAAGTGGGCGAAACCATGTGTTTCGCACCCGACGCGGAATACTTGCGCGTCAGTGCGTCAGGTTCCGAACACAGACGCCTCGAACCGGACACGGCTGAAGGCGCAACCGGAGGTCGAATGGCGACGGTTTCGTCGGGCACACGTCCGAGTTCGGCATGATCAATCCCCGATGGCGCCCCAGCCCGCCGTCGTGACACATGCCGGAAACTCTATCGTCCAGAACTGGATCTTGCGGGCCCGCCTCTGGCCGTGGGCTCCACGATGGCAGGCGGGAAAGGCGCGAAACGAGGCGGGAGCCCTCAAGGTGGAACGCCAACTCCTGGTAGCTCAACTGCCGATATTGTTTGAGCAGCGTGCAGCGCAGCAACGCTTCGGGGGGCAGGCCATGCCGTCTGATCGCTTTGATGCCGCCCTGACAGAGGTCTCGCGCCACCCGGCCAAGTGGATCGCAATGCTCATTGCGACATCGCCTCAGCTCGCAGCCGATCTCGTGCGTGGCAAAAGGATCAACTATGCTGGGTTGGACGGTGCGTTCTTCTGCGACGCGCAGATGGTTGCCACGCGCGAAGGCAGGTTGACGAAGTAGAAGCCCAAGGAGCAGTGGCAAATTCTTTGCGCCTCCCCTATTTCGCCGATTAGGGCGCTTCCCTTCGGTCTCGACGAATGCGATCGGCTTGTCGCCGCCATTCATCACGTCGAGGACGCATGTAGCTGTGACCGGCGGAGATAGGCACGTCGCTCACCTTCTCCCCGTCATAGATGTGAAGAACAGCGTCGGTTAGCAGAACGACGAAATAGGGCCACCCGTGAATGTGCCAACCGGTCGCCGCACCCGCCGCAAAATCCCATCGTGTGATGCGTGCCATGTCGTCGTCCCTGGCTAGGAATAGCAGGGATATCACAGTTAAACGCCATGCTTTGCGCCTCCCTTCGCGCCCTGGACCCGCCCGCGGCTACGTTACCTTCGCAGAACCCGCCTTCAACTGAACCTCGCGGCCTTATCTACCACATTCTCCAGTGGCTTTCCTGTAACCCCGCGTTCCAGATTCTCCAGGAAATTTCTAACGGTGCGTTCCCCCCAGTCATACAAATCTGCCGACATGTGAGGCGCTGCGATTAGCCAGTTCATCGTGTTCACGTCCGACGAGTCTGTCTTGAATGTCGACCAGATTCGGCTCTCTGCTTAGGGCTCAATGATCGGCAGGTCGATGTAGCAACCGGCCGGGCCACGATGAAATTTGAGGAAGGGCGGCTCGCCGTCCGCGGGCACGCTGGCAAAGGTCGGCACGTCGCTGCCGGCGAGAACCACCCTCAGGCGGTGACCCGCCGGTAGACGGGCGGAGATCGGGAGCAAGGTGAAGGTCAGAATGGCAGGCTCGCCCGGCGTGAGCGGTTCGGCATCGCGGCGCAGGTAGCTATGCTGGGGTCCGAGCGCGCTGAATGGTGAGTCGGTCCACACCTTCCGGTGCACGGCGCGCAGCTGGCCGCGCGTGAGATAATAGGGCTCCCCGTCCGGCTTTACGCCGTCGAGGTACACGAAAAAGGCAGCGTCCTCGCGGGTCGAGGTGGTGTTCAGGTGGACGACAGGGTCTCCGGTGATCTCGAGGTCGCGTGTCAACGGCTCGCTTATGTAGGCGAGGCGACCGTCGACGAACTTTCGCCGATCTCCAAAATCCACATCGGGGCGGTTCCACCACTGCGAGGTCTGAGTTCCCAGGGCACGGTCAACCTGAAGCCAATCGAAGCCCGCCCGGTCGGGCGATGCGCTGAGCCGGGAGCCACTTGCCATGTACCACCGTCGGCGGGTGGCGCCCGGCAGCGGCCACGAGCGGGTCTTTTTCCAGCCCTCCCCGAGCGTATAGTAATGGAGGACCTTGCGTTGTTCGCGGGCAGCCTGGCCATTGAAGCACAACTCCGCAAAGCGGAGTTGATCCGCTTCCAGGGTCGGCATCGTTGGAAGGATGACCTCATCCGCGGCACGAAGCGGATCGTAGGGTTTATCGGCGAGGGAATGCCCCCACGGGCCGATGATCTGGCACTGCGGATTTGACAGTCCCACGAAGCGACGAACGGCTCCTTGAGCCAGGCCACCATCAAACCAGCCAATCCAGTTTTGTATTGGGGTACCTGAGCGAGAGATCCGGTCCATGACATACATGGTGCTAGAATTGAGCCAGGACTCTCCACCCCAGGTTGGGGGACGATCGTCCTTGAACGTCACCAGTCGTTGGCCTTCCCATTCCGACGGGGCCGCCTCGTGATCGCGCAGGGCCGCTTGGAGGTCCGCCTCGCCATCCGGCCCAACGGGACGCACGCCCGGCGAGGGCGTGATGGTGATCGTGCCGGCCCCTTGGTCCGTGCGAGAGAACACATTGCGGTCCAATAATTTGACCCTATTGCCCCACACTTCTCCTTGAGCGGCGTTGGTGATTCCAGCGGGATGGTAGTTTTCTTCGTATGGACAGAGTTCGACGCCGCTCGCTATGACGCCCCTCAGCGCCGGATGATTTCGCTCGGCCATCCACATCGCGGTGGCGCCGGGATAGGAATGGCCGGTGCCGACCACACCGCCCGTGGACCAGGGCTGCGCGGCGATCCAGTCGAACACGTCGCTGAAGTCCAATGTTTCGGCGCGCGAATAGTGATGACGCCACACGCCAAACGATGCACCGGTGCCGCGAACATCTCCAACGACAACGGCATATCCGTGCGGCACGAACCGTTCGGCGACGCCCGCGTACGTGTCCGGAGATCCCTTCTGGCCACGCCAGTAGCGTGTCATCAACAGAACAGTGTCTCGCTTGGTGTGAGGGCCGTCACCCAGCGGACGGACGACATCCAAGGCGATCTTAACACCGTCGCGCAAGGTCACATAGAACGATTCCAGCTGGCCGATCTTGTACGGCCCCACGGCTTCGCCATGAAGATCGAAGCCGAAGATCGTTGACATCTGCTGCGCGGACGCCTGCTGCGCGCCAGCGAGCTTCGAAGACATGGTCATACTGTTCCTCCTGAGATATGAGTTGGCCCCTGTAAGTCGGCGTGAAGGAGAGAATGCAGCCTTCAACCCGGCGGCCGGAAAATTGGCCTAGATTGAGCGTACTGTTCGCCTGAACCGCCCCCCATGGCCGCCGTCACGCACAGCCATTGACCAGCCTTCCAACCTTCTTCCATAGGACGATCAGGCCGGATCGCCTCTCCATCATCTTTTCGACCGCCGTGTGTGACACTGGTTCCACACGCTCCAACTCGGGTTAACCAAGCTTGGCGACAGTTAGTGCGCATCAGCCGTCTCGTGATTGGATTCATAGCAAACTGGATAAGTCGTCTTTTAGCTTTGTTAGGACGCCAGACGCAGGTTATTCTCGCGTTCCTGTTCCTACCGGCGAATTGCGGCAAGGAGATCAAATTGCACAAACATCTCGACTCACGTGACCGGGTAGTGTGCGGGAAGTTCTGCAAAATCGCTCACGGGAGTGAGGCGGCCATGGCAGGTTGGTGATGTTCGACGTCACCACTCGGTGAGGAGCCCCTACCATGACTAAGATCGAGGATATGCCTGCCGCTGCGATTGCAAGGGCTTCTGATGCGGCGCGACAATGAAGCTGCGAGCGCGCATTGGCTCGCCTGAATTGTTCCTGGATGTTAAGCCGTTGCCTCATCTGATTTGCTCCCCGCATTCGTGTGGCAGGAGCAAATCAGATGAGGCAGGTCAGCATGGCGACGCGGGATGAGCTGGTGAGCGCGGTAACAGAGCGCTACGCCCGAAGCGAGCGGGCAGGGAAGTCGCGCATTCTCGATGAGTTCGTGGCGGTGAGCGGCTTTCACCGCAAGCATGCGATGCGCCTATTGCGCAACGGACCGCAGGTGGGTCGTTCGGGGCCGCGGCCGGAGCGGCGGCTTTATGACGATGCGGTTGGTGAAGCGCTGATCGTGTTGTGGGAGGCCTCGGACCGGATCTGCGGGAAGCGGCTGAAACGTTGGTGCCGATCCTGGTCGAGGCGATGGAGCGTCGGCCATCTTCAGCTTGCGCCGGAAATCGGACGCGGCTTTTGGCGATGAGTGCGGCAACGATCGACTGTGCGCTGCGCGCGGTCCGCGAGACCGCAGTTGCCCGCAAGCGGCGCCTGCCCGCGGCATGCTCGGGGCTGCGGCGGAGCACCTTCTCCGACTGGCAGGATCCACCGCCCGGCTTTGTGGAGGCCGACCTGGTGGCGCACAGCGGCCCAGTGACGAGCGGCAGCTTTGTGCAGACGCTGGTTATCACCGACGTTGCGAGCGGATCGACGGAATGCGCGCCGTTGCTGGTCCGCGAGCAGAAGCTGCTGAGCGAGGTGCTGACGGAATTGCGGCGGCTGCTGCCGTTCGACCTTCTCGCCTTCGACACCGACAATGACAGCGTGTTCCTGAACGAGACGGTGCGCGATTTAAGAATGATCAGGCTTTTGTCGAGCAAAAGAACGGTGCCGTGGTGCGCCGCATCGTCGGCTGGAGGGGCTTGAAGCCGCCGCAGCCCTGGCGCAGCTCTATGCGACGGTGCGGCTGTTCGTGAACTTCTTCCAGCCCTCCTTCAAGCTGGCCGCAAAGGAGCGGGACGGCGCCCGCGTGCGCAAGCGTTATCATCGCCCGGCGACGCCCTGCCAACGATTGCTGGCGGATCCGCGGACGCCGGAACCGGTTCGCGCCGCACTCGCGCAAACATATGCGGCTGGACCCTGTCCGGTTGCTGAGCAAGATGCGGATGGCGCAGCAGCGCCTCGTCGACATCGCCGACAGGTCCGGCACGCCATCGGTTGTCGCGGCCGATCCGTCTCTCGACCGGTTCCTGTCGGGCCTGCGGACGGCTTGGAAGGAGGGTGAAATCCGCCCAACCGCGCAAGCCAAGCCGAGCAAAAACGGGGCCGTCGGCGACCGGATCCCTTCGCCCTCGTCGCCAAAGAACTGCAAGCGTGGTTTGACGAAGAGCCCTGGCGGACGAGCCGCGAATTGCTGGAGCGTCTGCAGGCGGAGTGTCCGGGGCAATTTCCCGATCAGTTGCTGCGCACTTTGCAGCGCCGCTTGAAGATCTGGCGAAAGGAAAAGGCGCACGCAATGGTGTTCGGCGCGATGCAGTTCGAGCCGGCAATCGAGCCGATGACGAATTGATCCGGATTCCGGTCGTGGGGAACGTTATGATGAGGCAACGGACAATGTCGGTCGGGAGTATTCCACGGTGAGGCAATACGAATCTCATCCTGATCGCCGCGCCGCAGCCATGGCAGCATTTGGCTCGCCGCATCGAACTCAGGGCGGAGGCTGCCCCGCCAAGCCCACTACATGACGCAGATGATCTTGGCATTGCAGCGGAGCTGGACGATCTCGTTGAGCCCATAGCTGTCCCGATCGACGGCACGCGCCATATCGTCTCATTGGAAACGGCAACGCCGCGCTACGGTAACATCTCCTCGACCAGACGGGGTGAGGAGAAGGGTAAGCGCAATTCGGTAAACGCCGTGACGAGCGTCGCGGGTCGGAGGCGCTATGATGCCATCGGGCGGGTCTGGATTGTCGCATTGAAGATGAGGTTCGCGCGTCAGCTGGTGTTATGGTGCGCGCGTGCGCCGAAGTTGAAGGGCAGCAGATTCTCGGCGTCGGCTGCGCGCTGGGGCAATTCAGTGAGCACGTGGCAGTATGCGGCCAGATAATGATCGCCGCCTCGCTGAGGCGAACCAGCAGAAACAGAACGGGGCATATACGGCTTCCGATTCAGAGGCGGTTTGCCCCGCCAAACGATGAGGCTCAAGCCGAATGCCCATCTGTCGATCACCCGACTTGCGCGGCTGGCAGATGCCGACGGCATCATCGGCTCCCAAGCCGCATCGGTCGGACCGCTTGAGTCAAGGCCATCGTCTTGAATATCCATTTTTACCCCGCCATCGCGATTTGGTACTCGCCCATGGACGCCTCAACGCAAGCTCGGGCCAGCGCATCGGTCGCATCGAGCGTCGTTGTCCGGACCTCAAGCCCTGAAGAGCGACAGGAAGTTCGGTACATGCCAAAAGCAAGCACTCCGCTCCCTGCTGGACCAGCAGCCTCGCCGCGGCGCCCGCTGCCTCGCGGGCGGGAGCCATCGTGCCCCCTTTGACAGATGTGATTGAATGGTCGATGAGACGTTGCGTCTTCTCGTCTGGAACGACTACGCGATCGACCGCCTTAAGCAATTCTGTAGCGTAGATGTCTGCGGAGATTGTCCTGCGCGTCGCCATGATTGCGATCGAGCGTGGCCTGGTCGGCATCGCTAGGAGCTCGTGAAGCACCGCCTGGGAGATATGAAGTATCGTCGCCCGACACCCCCGGTCCAATCGATCGTGCCAATAGTGGGCCGTATTGCATGGAATCGCGATGAATTCGACACCAGCCGCGTCAAGGAAGCGAACGCCTGAAAGCATCGGCAGGAAAGGATCGTCTCGACCATTCTGAATGGCCGATGACCGATCTGGTATCTGCGGAACGTCGTGAACAATAAGTGGAATATGATCCTGATCTATTGTGGCAGGCGTTGCAGCTATGATCTTTGACATGAAATCTAATGTTGCGGCTGGGCCCATACCCCCGAGAATACCTATGAGATTCTTGTGGCGCACTTGATTTTCTTTCTGGTTTGCAACCGCCATTGACTATTTCCAAAATTGCCCGCTATCGGTGAGACATGCGCCACGACCATCTCCGCCGTCGACGCCCCATAGAGAAGCTGGCGTGCATGCCTCGGCCCAAAAAAATGCGCCCTGTTCATCGTGCGTCACCCACTAGTGGCTGCGATGTCCGTAGCCCTGCGTCTCCTAGCCCCTGAACTTGGAGGAGCCGCCGCCAATTTTGCACATCCGCTGTAACGGATGCAGGGATCGGCTGATTGCTATTCCATTCGCCGCGCATCGCATGGGCCCGCCCCGCCCGCGCCACACGTTGACAGTCGGCAAACGTTCGCGCGTCCGCGGAAATTGAGAAAGTGGTCGCTCTCGAAAGTGATGCGTGTTCGCGGGCGGCGACGCCACTGCGCATCCAGCCGACTTCATTCGGATCGGACGCGCGGCCAGGTAGCGGTGTCCATGAATTCGAGCATGCCATCGACATTTTCTCCTTTAACGTGTTGCCAATGTGCGTGCGTAGCTCAGGTTTTCTGGCAGAATGGGTCGGTACGGACGTTATAGGGACGTATCTAAAGCTTGTTGTCGTCGACCGGTTGAATTGGACGGCGGGCATGGTGGTGCTCTCCTTGGGTACAGGGGGCAGCTTCGATCGCGTCCCCGACGACTCCGAGTTGGCGCCTCTCTTCAGAGGTTAGGGTCAATGCGGATGGTCCACACCCCGCTTTAAGCCAAGTTGGGCTGCAGTCGGATCAGTCCAACCACGTTCTCAACAGCAATTCGTGTGCCAAGTAGCTTCGAAGCTTCTGTAGATACTCCAGAATGGCGTGTGCCTCCACAGTGCGGGAGCGAGACACCGCACTCGCCGGCAGGCAAACCTCCTCAAGCGACCAAACTTAATCGGATACAGTCTGAATTCAGCTACCTCGTTCTGTCCAGGCGATCTTCTAAATTGGTCTCGACGAGATTTGTCATATTTAGGATGTCTGCCGCATCGAAGAGGCGGGTTTGTGCCAAAATGCATCGGGCTTTGAAACGCGTCCTGAAATAAACCGTGTGGTTTGAAATATCGCTTACGCTGTCCAAGCAAGCTGCAACATCTCGGCGCTTGCAAACCATGCCCGGTGTCGGCCCTATCGCTGCCCTTGCCATTGAAACCTTTGCGCCACCGATGGAAGCCTTCAAGTGCGGTCGCGATTTCGCCGCCTGGCTCGGGCTGGTCCCTCGGCAGAAGTCGAGCGGCGGAAAGCAACGATTAGGGAAGGTATCGAAGATGGGCCAGCGCGATATTCGGCGGTTGCTCATCATCGGCGCAATGGCCGTGGTTCGATGGGCATCTCGGAGGCGCGCGCCCGACGGTTCCTGGCTTGCCCGCTTGATGTTGAAGAAACCGCGCATGCTGGTCGCAATCGCGCTGGCCAACAAGATGGCGCGTGGCATCTGGGCCATGCTGACGAAACAGGAGGACTACCGAGATCCGGCGACGGTGCCTGCGTGATTTGCAACAACGCACCTGAGACCGGGACGTCGGGGATGTGAGGAAGGCATGAACTGCATAGGCAAATGATCGATCAGATCGGGGTCAGGAAAACCAGAGTCAAGTTGAGAGCCCACGCAAGCTCGCTTTGCTGATTTGGACCTGATCCGCGCATCACCATACCGGCCCGCGGCATATGGAATGGCCGCAAACAAGGCCTGACACATGACCGCACTCGATCACACGTCCAATGCTTCAGGTTCTTCCTTGCAAAACGGCTGGCATCCACACAAGAACTTGACGCACCCAACTCGGGCGACGGAGTTTCCTTGGGCAGGTACGGGCCATCTCAAAACACGATGACACCGTCCGGAACATTATATTGGTGAACTCAACACCAAGTGGCGCATACTTGGCAGGCAGTGAACGAACTGCAAGCGCCCCGTCAACGCAGTCCGCAAAAAATCGAGCGAAGTGAAGTGCAGATCAAAGATGTCCTGCTCGCGCCTGGCAACGGCGCATTTTTCTATGACGACCAGGCGGCAATCAGGGATGGCGCAACCCAGGACGGCTTCACCTATGTTGGTGCGCCAGTAACGCCTGGATTCAAGTCGATTCGCATTCCAGCATCTTCGCTCAGCGTCGGGCTCGCCCTCACCGACGACATCGTTGTTTGGGGCGACATGATGAACGTCCAGTACTCTGGTGCCGGTGGACGCGATCCTCTATTCGACACCAATCAAATCTCAGATTTAACGTCACGCGTTGTCGCACCGCGGCTTCTTGATATCGATGCCTCTCGGTTTCGTGATTCTTGCACGAAGGTTTTGGAAGCACTTGGACATCAGCGTTTACCTCTGGCTGTTGAGTATGGTGTCAGCCAAGCGCTTCTTCGCGCAGCCGCCCATCTTCAGCGCAAGACGATGGCGGAGATCGTATGCAGTGAATTTAACTTACCGCTGCCAAAGCGTAGGGTCCCAATCTACTGCCAGAGCGGTGATACTCGGGAAATCAACGTCGACAAGATGATCCTGAAAGCGGTGGATGTGCTCCCCCACGGTCTGATCAACTCGCGGCAGAAATTCGGCTTAGACGGGCAGACCTTTCTGGAGTTTGTGAAGTGGGTTGCTGCGCGCACGCGCGAAATCGGCCGTCCAGGATATCAGCCGGTGCTGCATTTCGATGTGTATGGCTGGATCGGCCAGGAAATCGGCCTGGAACCGAAAACCATCGCCGACTTTATATGCAAGGTTGCCGGCACCGTCCCGGATTTTACGCTCAACATCGAATCCCCGGCGGACTTTGGTTCCACGCAAGCTCAAATTGAGAACTACGCCAAGATCGTATCGATATTGGACAACCGGGGTTCTAACGCGCGCATTGTCGTGGATGAGAGATGCAATACGCTCGAGGATATCCGGCTCTTTGCCGAAGCGAAGGCCACGCATCTCGTTCAAATCAAGACCCCCGATGTCGGCTCAATAGCCGACACGGCTCGTGCCGTCCTCATTTGCAAAGCCAACAAAGTCGGAGCGTATGTCGGGGGAAGCTGTACCGAGACAGATCTCTCCGCCCAAGTTTCTGTCCACGTTTCTGTGGCAACCCAGGCCGACATGATGCTTGCAAAGCCTGGAATGGGTGTCGACGAGGCATTCTCAATCGTTGGGAATGAACAAAACCGGTTGCTGGCGATGCTGAACCGTCGTCCGGCTCAAGACGAAAAAATTGGGATGAAAAGCACGGTGTCGCATGCAGAACTCTCTTGAGGGTATCACTGTCGTAGCCGTGGAGCAGGCGGTGGCTGCGCCTTACGCATCGTCGCGCCTTGCGGACGCCGGCGCCCGCGTGATCAAGATAGAGCGGCCCGAAGGGGATTTTGCCCGTAACTACGATAAGTTGGTGCGAGGACAAAGCGCTTACTTCGTCTGGCTCAACCGGGGTAAGGAGTCTGTCTGTCTGGATCTGAGATCGGAAGCCGACCGCGCCGTCCTGGACACGCTCATTGCCAATGCTGACGTCTTCATCCAAAATTTAAAGCCGGGCAGCATAGAAAAACTGGGCTTCGGGTCTGCAGATCTCCGTCGGCGTTTTCCGCGGCTGATCACCTGCGACATCTCTGGTTTCGGGGAGACAGGGCCGTATTCCCATTTGAAGGCTTACGATCTCATCGTCCAGGCTGAAACAGGTCTATGCGCGATCACCGGCAACCAACAAGGGCCCGCGCGTGTAGGGGTCTCGGTTTGCGACATCTCAGCGGGCATGACGGCGCATAGTGCCATTCTTCAGGCGCTCTATCACCGAGAGGTCGCCGGCGAAGGGGCAAGTATTCAGGTGTCACTGTTCGATGCCCTCGCCGACTGGATGAACGTGCCGGTTCTGCAATACGACTATAGCGGCTACCACACAGTACGCGCGGGCGTGAAACACCCGTCGCTAGCGCCATATGGCGCGTATCGGTGCTCCGACGGGAAAGACATCGTTTTTTCGGTTCAGAATGACCGCGAATGGGTATATTTCTGCGAGAAATTTCTGAAGAAGCCGGAGCTCACACGCGCACCTGGTTTTGCCGACAACATGGAGCGCCTTAGTCATCGGGCGCAACTTGATGAGATTATCGAACTGCGTTTTTCCGAACTGTCCTGCCATGAAGCGATGCGGGAGCTTGAGGCAGCCGGATTGGCATACGGCCGACTGAACCAAGTGGCGGATATTTCAAAACATCCACACGTTCGCAGGGTTGAGGTTGGCACACCTCAAGGAACTGTAGAGACGATAGCGCCGGCGGCGATCTTTAACTCCGAGCGCCCTTCACTTCGCCCAGTTCCGGCGCTTGGCACCCACACTGAGGCTGTCCGCGAAGAGGTTTTAGGGCGTTTGCGCGAAAGAGCCGCGTCAGCGTGAGCGCGCATCTTGTCGATAAGGCGGGAGCGCTCGCGATTTATAGAAAGCGTGCACACGTCGGGTCATCTCAGCACATCGGCCGCCCAATAAGCTCAATGCCTACGCCGTCGACCGCAGAGGCGACTCCATGATCAAGAACACCGTTCCGGCGGTCGAAAGGCCGATGCCTGTACCCCGCTGGAGATCCCTGCTCTTCGTTCCCGCTCACGTTCCGCGCTTTGTGGAGGCGGCCCATGAGCGCGGGGCAGACGGCGTCATACTCGACCTCGAGGACTCCGTTCCACAAGATCAGAAGGATGAGGCACGGCGGCGGCTTCCTGAATCCGTGGCAAAGGTGGGCCGGAAGGGCAAATCGGTTTTGGTCCGCGTTAATCGTGGTTTGCGCGCCTTGGCGACCGATCTCGATGCAGCCGTCATAGCTGGTGTTGACGCACTTGTTCTTCCGAAGACGGATTCGGCAGAGTTGGTATCAGAGATCGCGAATGCGGTATCGGAACTTGAACAAGAAAGAAATCTTCCGCTGGGACGCATCCGGTTCCTTGCCCAGATCGAGACCCCGGGCGCCTTGCAAAGGCTCGCGGCCATTGCGTCGGCGCATCCAAGGATGATCGCAATGGCGCTTGGGCCTGAGGACTTCAGTGCCGCTGTTGGCGGCGCCCCGGAATTCGACCTTCTTTTGACGCCGAACCTTTCCGTTCTTTTTGCCGCCCGCGCGGCCGGGTTGCTCCCGCTGGGCTTCATAGGAAGTATCGGCGAGTTCTCGGACACTGATAAACTTCGTGAAGCCGCGGCGCATGCGCGGCGGCTTGGCTTTGCCGGAGCTTTGGCGATCCATCCGATACAAGTGGCCATATTCAATGAGGCCTTCTCGCCAAGCGCAGAGGAACTCGAGTGGGCCCGTCGCGTCGTCGCTGCGGAAAACGATGCCGCCACGCGTGGACTGTCTGCATTCTCGTTGAGCGGTAAGATGATTGATCCGCCAGTAGTTCGGCGCGCCCACGAGATCCTGGCTCTCGCCAGCAGTAACTGACCTGCGTTTAATCAGTGGCCGGACAGGCGCCGGGTTTCGAGATATGGCCCGACGGTTAGTCTTGCCTGCCATCTCGTTTCGAGATAGATAAGAAGGCACTGGGGATCATGCCCTGGTTGGATTTGGTCATCGTGGACATCAGGCAGTTAAGATACTTTGTCGGCGTCGTCGAAGCCGGCAGTTTCACGAAGGCAGCTGCCAGCCTCAACGTTGCTCAAAGCGCTCTAAGCCTGCATGTGCGTCAACTGGAGGAAGGATTCGGCACCCAGCTGCTCGTTCGCGACAGGACCGGTGTCAGCGTCACGGCGTCCGGAGACAAGCTGCTTGAGCGCGCGCGGAACATCCTGAAGGAAATTCAGCTCACTGAGGCGGAACTGACAAACTCGGTGGCTGCTCCTTCCGGAGAGGTGACCATTGGCATTCCATCCGGAGCCGCTCGCGTCCTTAGCGGTCCCCTACTTGAATCGATGAGAAGCGAATTGCCGAGGATCTCACTTAAGATGATCGAGGGCATGACTGGACCGCTGGAGGAGTGGATGGCTGCTGGCCGCTTCAATCTGGCAGTCCTGTACCGCACTGCGGAGAGCGTAGGGCAAATGACGGTGCTGGCCCGCGAAGAGTTTTGCCTGGTGGTGCCTCCGGGTGAACCGCCTTTCGAAGATTCGATACCGCTCGCCGACCTGCATGCGTTTCCGCTGGCGGTTCCGATGCGCAATAACAATGTCAGGCGTTCGGTGGCTGATGTCGTTGCGCAACACGGTTGTGTGCTCGACGTAAGATTCGAAGTCGACTCCCTTTCTACGATCATCAATATGGTCATGGAAGGAAAAGCGTATTCTATTCTTACCCCGTCAGCCATTCAGAAAGAGGCGTCTCGAGGCCAAGTCCGGACGGTTAAAATCATTGATCCAGTGATCACCCGTTCCGTTGTGCTTGCCGTCAACTCGAAAGATGAGCGTTCTCCAGCCGTTTCTGCGGTCCGCAAGCTGATCCCCAAGGTCGTCAGGACATTGATCGAGGGCAGGCACTGGTCAGCCACGATTCCAGACCGGACTTAGGGAATCCCCAAGCCAAATTCTCCTAGCGCCATGCTCTTCGCGGTTGCTTGAGTGGTGTCAATCTGGATTCGAGATGGTTTTGGGCGACATTCGATATTTGACCGCATGCAACTATCGCGATGAAATTGCAATGGAGCAAGACACGGTTCGGATATCGGCCGTTCCGGTACTTGGCAAATTCACGAAGGCGGAGCATGCGATGTCCAACACCACGAGCTATCAGCTGTTCATCAACGGCAGATGGCGAGCCGGTGGTAGCGGAGCCACTCTGCCGGTAATCAATCCGGCGACGGAGATGGTATTTGCCTCGGTGGCCTCGGCGACGACACCGGATCTGGATGAGGCCCTCGCTTCGGCAGAGCGCAGCCGCAAGGCCTGGTCCTCACGGCCTGCAAAAGATCGTGGCGAGATTCTCGTAGCAGCCGCCAGGATTCTGGCAGCGAAGGTTGAAGACGCAGCCAAGGATTTGTCGAGGGAACAGGGCAAGACGATTGCCGAAGCAACAGGTGAGTACGCACGGGCAGTCGAAACGCTGGAGTGGAACGGCAAACACGCCGAAGAATTGTCGGCCCCAATTCCACATGGCCCAAACCGAATGATCGTCCCTGAGCCCCTCGGCGTGGTCGCTGCCTTCACGCCGTGGAACTATCCCGCAGTGCTTATCGCCCGCAAGCTTGCCCCAGCGCTGGCGGCAGGCTGTCCTGTGATCCTCAAAGCGGCTGAAGAGACACCAAGCGCGGCTGTCCACTTCGTCGAAGCCTTGCGACAAGCGGGTATCCCGGACGGCGTGGTCAATCTCGTCTTTGGCGTGCCGGTGCAAATATCCCGGCATCTCCTCAACTCGCCGATCGTCAAGGTCTTAACCTTCACGGGCTCTACCGAGGTTGGAAAACAGCTCGCCAAGCTCGCCGCCAATAACTTGCAACGGTGCATCCTCGAACTCGGTGGGCACTCCCCGGTCGTTGTATGCGAGGATGCCGACTTGGCAACGGCCATACCGGCAATTTCGGAATACAAGTTCGAGTGCGCGGGTCAAAGCTGCAATGCGCCTAGCAGGATCCTCGTCGCGCGCAACCTCTACGAGGAATTTCTGTCCGGGATGACGGAAGCCGCTCGCAAGGTCAAGATCGGCCCTCCGGACGACCCGGCGACGGAGATGGGACCGATGGCAAACGCGCGGCGGATCGAGGCCATGCAGCGTCTGATCCAAGATGCGGTCGATCGCGGTGCCCGTATCGATACCGGTGGCACCCGCCTCGACCAGCCCGGTTTTTACTGGCCGCCAACCATCCTGACAGGGGTGCCAAAGGATGCGAAAGTGCTTCATGAGGAGCCGTTCGGACCGATCCTCACGGTGGCGCCGTTCGACACGATCGAGGAGGCGATCGAAGAAGCCAACGCCACTGAGTATGGCTTGGCCGCCTACTTCTTCACCGGGGCCGCCAATGCTAAACGGGCGCTGATCGGTGGTCTTTCGGCGGGCGCTGTCAGTGTGAACTACCTGAAAGGGGTTTCGGCAGATGCCCCGTATGGAGGCATCAAACAGAGCGGCTATGGCTACGAAGGGGGCGAGCAGGGGGTGCGGAGCTTCCAGAACTTGAAAATGGTCAACGGCCTCGGCTCATTTGGATGAGATCCGGTGGGAAATAGATCGCGGAATATCGTCGGCGACGACATCACAAGGAGCGTGGCCGACGCCCTTCAGTATATCTCGTACTACCATCCTCCAGATTATATCCGGTCTCTTTCGCAGGCATATGCGCGCGAACAGAGCCCGTCGGCGAAGAATGCCATCGGGCAGATACTGCTGAACTCGCGCATGGCGGGCTTCGGACGGCGTCCGATCTGCCAGGATACCGGTCTCGTAGTTGTCTTTGCCAAGGTCGGCATGGACGCCCGCATCAAGTCAACGGCGAGTTTCGCTGACCTCGTGAATAGGGGCGTCCGCCAAGCATATCTCGACCCCTACAATCCCCTCCGACCATCGATTGTCTCGGATCCGCTTGCCGGGCGGGTGAACACGCGTGACAACACGCCGGCAGTCGTCCACGTCGACCTCGTGCCCGGCAACCAGATTGAGATCACCATCGCAGCAAAAGGGGGCGGGTCCGAAAACAAGGCGCGTTTCACCACCCTGAATCCCAGCGCGTCCGTTGCCGACTGGGTAGTCGACACCGTTTCGACGCTGGGCAGCGGATGGTGTCCGCCCGGCCTGATCTCGGTCGGCATCGGTGGCAGTGCCGAAAAGGCAATGCTGCTGGCCAAGGAGGTCATGAACGAGCCGATTGACATGTCGGAACTGATCGCCAGGGGGCCATCAAATGCGGAGGAGGCACTGCGGGTTGAGCTTTACGAACGAATTAATGCGCTTGGTATCGGTGCTCAGGGCCTAGGCGGCCTGACGACAGTCGTTGATGTCAAGGTTGCAACATATCCTACCCACGCGGCGTCCAAGCCTGTAGCGCTCATTCCGCAATGCGCCGCCAACCGGCACCTGAAGTTTACCTTGGACGGCTCTGGACCCATCAGGCTTGAGCCGCCTGACCTTTCCGAATGGCCGCAGATCGATCGAGAGGATTTGCACACAAACGGCGTCCGCCGGGTCAATCTGAATGCGGTCACAAAGGAAGAGACGGCATCGTGGCGCTGCGGGGAAACGCTTCTTTTGTCCGGGAAGATGCTGACGGCCCGTGACGCCGCCCACCAGCGAATGGTCGATTTGATCGATGCCGGCAAGCCGCTCCCGGTCGATTTGCGGGGACGCGTGATCTACTACGTCGGACCCGTCCGCGCAGTGAGGGATGAGGTCGTCGGGCCGGCTGGCCCAACAACCTCCAGCCGCATGGACAGTTTTACTGAAAAGATGCTGGCCGAGACCGGGCTATATGCAATGGTTGGCAAAGCGGAGAGGGGCCCGGCCACAATCGAGTCGATTGTGAGACACAGAACGCCCTATCTCATCGCAGTGGGTGGTGCTGCGTACCTGATTTCAAAATCGATCAAGGCGGCGCGGATCGTTGCCTTTGAAGACCTGGGCATGGAAGCCATTTATGAATTCGAGGTGCAGGACATGCCGGTGATCATGGCTGTCGATGTTGAGGGAAACTCCATTCACAATTCCGGGCCTCTTGAGTGGCGTAAGCGCATGGCGGCCGACAGCATCGCCCGCAGCATCGGCGTTTGAGTCTTCCCGTTAGGCAATCCCTCCGGCCTCGCTTACCCATAGACTCGGAAGGGCAGTGAGAGCTGTGCTTTTTTTGGGGCAAGCTGTGCACGTAAAGCATATTCAGCCCGGCAAGGCCATGAAGTCGAAACTCAACACAGTTCGCCTGGACGCTTGGGACCTTCGGATCCTCTCGGAGCTTCAGGCAGACGGTCGGATATCCAAAAGCGAGCTTGCCAAACGCGTTCATCTGTCGGCGTCGGCTTGCTCCGAGCGGCTCCGCATACTCGAAACAATAGGGATTATTGAAGGCTATTACGCTCGGCTGAGTCCATCCCTCACCGGGGGCGTTATTTTCGTGATGGTGGAGGTGGTGCTGGATCGTCACCGCCTCGAAGACCAACGACACTTTGAGACCGCGATTCAGGGCATCCCCGAAGTTTTGGACTGCTGGGCTATCGGAGGCCGGGTCGATTACCTGATGCGCGTTGCAGCTCCCTCTATGGCGGCTTATCAGGTATTCATGGAGGGATTGCTGCAGGCAGGCCTCGGGATCGATCAATATTATAGCCTTGTCGTGACGAAATCCGTAAAATCCAATTCGCCGATACCTTTGTCCGCAGTAAGAGAGCAATGAGTTCCGGAGCCCGTGTTTTCCAGCTGAGATTGGATCAAGTTCGGTGAATTCGTCGGCCGCGCTCGCGCACTGCCGTGGAACGCCAGGTGTGTCCGGCGTACAATCACCTGATCTAGTGTTCTCCGCCGGGCGTAGACGGGAGAGCGGCAATGAGCCTGACCAATCAGGGAACCAAGCAAGTCCAGGAAAGGGATCGGAGCTTCGTCTTCCATCCGTCACGCATTTGGCAAACACAGCCGCGGCGAGACGCCGGAGGCGGAAGGCGTCTACATATGGGATATTGAAGGCCGAAAGAGCCTTGGTGGTTTCGGACTTTACTGCGTCAACATGGGATGTGGATGCACGGAGATCGCTGACGCCATTGGCGAGCCAGCGCATGAGCTGCCGTTTGCATGTCTATGCTAGCACAGGCACGGCCGTTGCCCGTTTGGCGGAGACCGTGGGATTTCGGACGGAACATGCAAAGGGTTAATTTGGCCTGTCCGGTTCCGACGCCAATGAGACCAATATTTGGTACTACAACAACGTTCTCGGTCGCCCCGAAAAGAAGAAGATCGCCGAGCGAGCCCTGCGCGGCATCGCTCTCGGAAGAAAGTCCTGGCTGTTCTGCGGTTCCGATCGCGGCGGACAGCGCGGCGCCATTCTCTACAGCCTGATCGTCAGCACCAAGATGAACGATATCGACCCGCAGGCCTGGCTCGCCGACGTCCTCGCCCGACTGCCCGCCTATCCGGCCCATCGGATCGATGATTTGCTGCCGTGGAATTGGAGATCCGCAAAACTGCGGACCCAACCAGCTGCGGCCTGATCATGCAGCGCAATAAGGTGCATCACGTCTACACGGTCGAACGTGTCGCCAGGGACCTCGGCGTCAGCGAAGCGCTCATCCAGAAACTGACCCTCGGTCTCGAGCCCGAGGACGGCGCCATCTGGGTGTACGGCGCCAATGATGACGACGGGATCTTGGCCTTCACCGATGAAGGCATCGCGTAGGTCAAACTCCTCCTCGAAGAATATCATCGCGTCTCCCCATCGAAAGCTTGACGCCAGCACCGCGGTGCTGGGGTGCTCATGGCCACCGGATACGCAAGTCTGCTGTTTTCACCGGATGCGTACCCCCTGACCCGCATTTCCGGCTGCGATGCAGATTTGGCCGGCCAGCTTCGGCAAGCAGGGTCTCGATCCAGCGATCAAGCACGCTTGGACCGTCGTCGGGCGACAAACTGGCAGCAGGCCAGTCATGTACTCCCGTACTTCGGTCAGCGTTGGTTGCAGACGGAACGGTAAGGGCAGGGGTTGGCAGCTAACGTTACCCACGCGTATTGGTAGGTATGACGATCTTGAGAACGAGCTATGTTCGCTTTCGGAGAACAACTTGTGAAATGGACCTCTAGAATGTTGTCCTTAGAAGACGCGCCTTGCCGATTCCCTGCGATGTGTTCCTTAGCGCAAGGAGGTGTCCGTTCTCCCGGGCAATGGGACGCGTAGTGGCTAAAAGTGTACTTGGATTTGGCCGAGGCCTCAATAGTAGCTCCGCGGAGGAGGAGGTTTGCGGCGAGAAGAGCGAGCCCCGTAGGCGAACAGCCGGCGTCGGCTTCTTTAAAGCCAGCATTGCTGGTGAACCACGGCCGGAAGCTTAACGATCACCCCCTCATGGAAATGCTCCAAGCTCAACATTAAGAAGGTAGACGATGGTCGATAGGGTGTATGATCGCAGCAATGCTCTGTATGTCAAGAAAGTTCCCGGAAAAGGTCGTGGTTTATTTGCCAATATCCCATTCAAGGCTGGAGATCTAATCGAACGCGCTCCAACATGGGTATTCAATGAGCAGGAAGCGTGGCATATAGATCGTACTGGAATACTTGAGTATTACTTTGTTCGTTTCGACAAGCGTATCAAAATCGACCCTATAGCTCGGTATGTTGTTTTTGGTCTTGCATCGTTGGTGAACCACTCTTTGAGACCTAATGCACAAACGGTTTGGACTGATGAAGAATCCGGCGCGTGGGCCAGCATTGTGGCAATTAAGGACATAAAAGTTGGCGAAGAGATAACGCAAAGATATAATAACATCCAAGATTATCCTGAGACGATCAATTTCGTTGAATGATATTGAATATTATTAACGGGAATGTGGCGATATTTAAGTGACCCGTTCCGCGAATTTTATCATCTCATTGCAACAACCGTATTACTCCGGTAAATGAAATAAGTGAAAGCGCGTAAATTTCCCTCTTGGCAAAAAAAGAGTGAGATGCAAGCATTCGTTACGAAACAAGACGTTTAAACAAAAATGCAGGATTACGAACATGAATGACGTTTTTGCCTATGACGAGAGTGTGGCTTCCACATATGAACAATTTACCAACTATTAGGTAAAGTCTCGGAGGCAGACGAAACTGCTGCCTTTCTTGAGCGATTTTCCAGAGGAGGGGATGCTCTTGAGCTCGGTATTGGCAATGGGCGCGTGGCGGTGCCGTTGAGCGAGCGCGGGGTCAAGGTCGAAGGGATCGACAATTCGGACAGCATGTTAAAACTTCTCGCCAAGCGTACCGATCTGATCAAAGCCTGGAAGGGGGACATTGCCGATTTCAGCTCGGAGCAACGCTACGATCTGGTCTACTGTGTTTATGGCACATTCACCCTGCTCTCCAGGCGCGAAGAGCAAATAGCATGCCTTCGATCGGCTGCGGAGGCACTAAAAGAGAATGGGGTTGTAATAATCGAGGTGCGTGTTCCATCCTTGGATGGTTTTGTCAGCGGCCAGAAAACTACTACAACGTTCGTCGATCATGAGAATACATTGGTCAATGCGGTGCTCCACGACCCGATAAACCAGCACTTGATTTCAACAATCCTCTGGTTTTCTGGCGCATCGGTCAGACGTTTACCACAACGCGTTCGGTACGTTTATCACCAGGAGCTCGACACCATGGCCGAGTGCGTTGGGCTGGGACTAGCGGAGCGTTTCGGAGATTGGGCGGGGGGTGCGTTCACCAATGAGTCCAAAGGTCATATCTCAGTTTACCGCCGAACCAGCTTGTAGTCGGTGACCTTGGGCCGCCGGTTGGCCGAACGCTGCATGAAGAGGTATAGGTCGATGTTGGGCCGCTACTTGCCGTCGCGCGAGCAAGACCGCCCTGATCGTAACCGCCCGCCCTCGGCATCCTTGCGCATGCTCGGCATACTTCGCGCGACGCACATGTCGACGGGAAGGAACACCGCCGACGGCAACAGGAGACCCTTCCTCCTCAGTTCAGCCCGCCAGGTATAAATCTGCTGCCGCGTCACATCGTGCCACTGCGCAACCTCAGTTACCGTCGCCCCGTCGACACCGACCGACATGACGATGTCGAGCTTCTTCTCATCACCCCACCGCCGACGCCGTTCCTCACCAATAATCTCGATACGCATCGCAAACCTCGCCCCAGACACGTCGCAAACGACGTCGTAAACACGTGTCATAGGTCATCATGGACTGCACCCCCTGGGTGAGACAGTAATCAGTAACAGTTCTCCTTGTTGTGAATTGCGTTTGGTGTCTTTTGCCGTAGTTGCATGAGACTGGTCTCGTATGCGTCCGGCGAGAGATAGTCGAGGGCAGAGTGCAGGCGCTGCCTGTTGTAGACCACCTCGATGAACTCGCCGATCCTTGTCATGCATCGTCTATGTCGCGATAGGCTTGGCCATCCACCTCCTCTTCCTTCAGGGTCCTCATGAATCTTTCGGTCTTGGCATTGTCATAAGGATTGCCGATGCGGCTCATGCTCGGCTGGATGTCGTGGTTCCCTCGCGGGACACTGCCCTCGGCACTACGCAGCTTGAGATCCAGCTCCTTAATCCGCTCGACCAACTGGACGGGCACCGGCAGCAACGAGGTGATCGCTTCGCCAAGACCAGGGATGTGGGACGCTTCTTTGATGCGTGCGATGAAGGCCTTTCCCTGCCACACGCCCGGCCTTATAGCCGAAGGTGGCGCACAACCCACCGATCATGATGTCGAGCCGGACGCGGGCCTCCTCCAGATGGCCGCGAGTGGTGATTATGCTGCGTACACGGTGCGCGCCCGGCGATTTGCCATGAACCTCTTTGTACAAGCCCGTTCTCGCCAGTTGCGCGAGCCCTGCAGCATCGTGGGGATCGGTTAGATGCGGCCTGCGAGCTTAGATACGCAGGATACGTTGGTGGATGCCCAACCGCTCCAACTGGTAATTCAAGCCCGCACCCGCTCGCCCTTGGCGTCGTACATCGGTTTGAGCGAGACTTCTGCGGCAAAGCGCTCGCCGGCGATCTCAATCTCATAAGAGGAGGAGAGCAGTGCTGCCTCGCATTCGTACTTGCACGGTACATAGCCAAGGCCAACGGCTCCGCCGAGCGTGTGCCCGTAGTCCCCGGAAGTGATTGTTCCGGCGATCCGACCGTCTCGGAAAACGACTTCGTTCTTATGAAGCAGAGGGGCGGGGTCTTTAAGGCGGAACTGAACCAGCCGACGGTCGAGTCCCGCCTCAAGTTTTCTCAGCACCGCATCGCGGCCAATAAATCCAGGCTTTGCCGTCCTGACAGCGAGGCCCAGTCCCGCTTCGAGCACATGGTCCCCGCTGCCAACATCATCGGGGAGGTGGCGATATGCCTTCTCGATGCGGCACGAGCTGATGGCATGAAGGCCGCACAGCTTGAGTCCCACATCTGCGCCCGCCGCCTCGATTACTTCGAAGACATGAGCGGTTTGGTCAGTCGAAATGTAGATCTCCCAGCCCAGCTCGCCGACATAGGTAACTCTGTGGGCTCGCGCCAGACCCATGCCGATTTCAATCTCCTGGCAGGTGCCGTAAGGATTGTTTTCGTTGGAGAAGTCATTCGGACTTACTCTGCTGAGCAGTTCGCGCGAATTCGGTCCCATCACTGCCAGGACGCTTTCCGACGCCGACATATCGGTGATAACGACGAACTCGTCGCCTAGATGCCGCCTCAGCCAAGAAAGGTTGGGTCGCACCGTGAAGGCCGACACGACCAGCAGGAAAGCAGTCTCCGTGAGACGACTCACGGTGAGATCGCTCTCGATCCCGCCCCGCTCGTTCAGCATTTGCGTATAAACGATCCGGCCAACCGGCACGTCGACATCGTTGGAGCAAAGCCGCTGGAGAAAGCTGGTAGCGTCTCGGCCTTCCACTCGGATTTTTCCGAATGAAGTCAAGTCAAAAACAGCTACGCGTTCACGAACCGCAACATGCTCGTCGCGCTGATTATCAAACCAGTTTTGGCGGTGCCAGGAGTATCGATATTCGCGCTCCTGGCCCTCCCTAGCAAACCAGTTGGCCCGCTCCCAGCCCACCATCTCACCGAAGACCGCCCGGCGTGCTTTGAGATGTTCATGAATTGGCGAGCGTCGAATGCCGCGCGCTGTTGTCATCTGACGAGCGGGGAAGTGGTCGGCAAAGGAAAGTCCCACTACCTCCGAAACCCGCTCCTTCAAGCGCGAACAGTTCTTCTGAAACGGCTCCATCCGACGGATGTCCACGCCTGACAAATCGAAGGGCGGCTCGTCGTCGTTTATCCACTGCGCCAGCGCTAAGCCCGCACCTCCTGAGGCAGCTATGCCTGTACTGTTGTAACCACATGCTACCCAATAGCCCCTAACATCAGGAGCTTCACCCAAGTGATATTGGTCATCCGGAGTGAAGCTTTCTGGCCCGTTGAAGAAGGTACGAATACCGGCTGTGGCCAGCATCGGAATTCGCTTTAGAGCCTTCTCCATAATAGGCTCGAAATGCGCAAAGTCCTCGGGCAACTGATCGAAGCAGAAATCTTCCGGGATGCCGTCCATGCCCCACGGTTTCGCCTTCGGTTCCACCGCCCCGAAAAGAATTTTTCCTGCATCTTCCTTGTAGTACGTATGTTCATCAAGGACCCGTAGGACCGGCAGCCGAGTTAGTCCGTCTATTGGTTCTGTAACCATGTAGAAATGTTCGCACGCATGCAATGGAACCGCGACGTCGCTTCTAGCTCCGAATTCCCGTGCCCACATGCCAGCACAGTTTACGACGCATTCCGTCTCAATCACCCCTCGCTGGCCCTCCTTCTCCCATGTTACGCTCGATACCCGACCGTTCTTTGCCTGAACACCGGCTACCTTCACTCCTTCAAAGATTGAGGCGCCGCGCTGACGTGCGCCTTTGGCCAGCGCCATCGCGACGTTGGCTGGATCACATTGTCCATCATTAGGGAAATGAAGCGCAGCAGTGACATCAGACACATCGACATGAGGGTACATTTCCTCGAGCTCTCGCACAGAGACCTTTCGCGCCTCCACGTCGTGGGCGGCTGCGAGAGAGAGTTGCCTGTATAGCTCGTGCTTGCGCTCCTGGGTAAGTGCGATAGACAATGAGCCGACGCGGCGAAGTCCGGTTGCAATACCCGTCTCGCCTTCCAGGTTCGAGTAGAGTTGCATTGAGTACTTGGTCAGTTTTGTCATATCGCTAGACCCGCGAAGCTCGCTGAGTAATCCAGCGGCGTGCCAGGTCGTGCCGCACGTAAGTTGCTTACGCTCGAGCAGGATCACGTCCGTCCATCCGAGCTTCACCAAGTGATATGCGACAGAGCACCCCGACACCCCGCCTCCGATTATGACAGCTCGCGCTTTGGAGGGCAGTGACTTCATTTCGGATACCTCAATAACCTCGTTAAATTCTGGCGCGACTCTCATGGTAAGCTCCTGTTCAGTGTCTTTTTCGGCATCCTTTCGGCAGAGCCCGCCGAGCGCGCCCTCCAGAGTTCCGGATAATCCGCGAGCGTGGCAAGGCCACGTAGCCACCGCAGACCGCGATCCGCGCCTCGTAGCCTCGGAAGAGCGCCCGGCCAGAGCCGACTGGCGGGCCGGCGGGCGACGCTGTCCATCCTTCTTTGTAGCAAGTTTGGCGCCAGTCTGACCCTTGTACGTTCGGCGCCAGGACCAAGATACTCTTGGTCGGCCTGTATCGGATGTCGGCGCGGAAAGGCGACCGCCACTGCCTGTGGACGTGAATGATAGCGCCGGCGGGCCGACTCGCCTGTGTCCTGCTCCGAGCCAGTGGTGATCGAGGATGAAGGCCAACTTCCCCCCGCGTCGTTGTCGATGATGACGGCGCGCGCTTAGTCGGGTGCGAGCGCCATCGCAACTACATTCTTTCCGATCCAAGTGAGACTTTCTTCGGCGAAGGAGTAGAAGGGAATGCCGTGGAATTTGCGTTCAGTGCTCACGAACTTGCCTGTTCTGTCTAGCCATAACCAAGCTCGGGATGGTGAAGGTGGCGGCGTTACTCGATGCCGATTGGCAAGCAAGCGCACAGTCTTGCGTCGGCTCGGCAAAGCTCAGTGTTCGCGGGGGCGATCGCATGTTCGGCGAGCGTGATCATGGGATGAGTCTGTGCGGCTCGGCAGTGCGTCGGCAGATAGGACAGCAGGTGTCGTGCCAACTGAGAAAATTGCTTCAGAACAATGAGTTCACTTTGATCGGACTGTGTCTCATGTCCGACATGGTCGGAGATCCGACAACGAGTGCAGCCGTAAGCGCCTGATCCATTCTCATGTTCGAACTCGCAGGAACACCCTGCAAACTCAAGCCGTAAAGCTCACAGCGAACTCGGGGCAACATTGTCGCTCCAAAGACGCTTCACGTACCCCCTCAAATGGCCATTGTGAGGACGATCTGAATGACGAAGACCGTCTGCGCGTGCGGATCTACATCCAACGCCAGCGGAAAGAGATGGGGGCACCGGTTGGCCGCGCCCTTCAGTATATCTCGTACTATCATCCTCCAGATTATATCCGGTCTCTTTCGCAGGCATATGCGCGCGAACAGAGCCCGTCGGCGAAGAATGCCATCGGGCAGATACTGCTGAACTCGCGCATGGCGGGCTTCGGACGGCGTCCGATCTGCCAGGATACCGGTCTCGTAGTTGTCTTTGCCAAGGTCGGCATGGACGCCCGCATCAAGTCAACGGCGAGTTTCGCTGACCTCGTGAATAGGGGCGTCCGCCAAGCATATCTCGACCCCTACAATCCCCTCCGACCATCGATTGTCTCGGATCCGCTTGCCGGGCGGGTGAACACGCGTGACAACACGCCGGCAGTCGTCCACGTCGACCTCGTGCCCAGCAACCAGATTGAGATCACCATCGCAGCAAAAGGGGGCGGGTCCGAAAACAAGGCGCGTTTCACCACCCTTAACCCCAGCGCGTCCGTTGCCGACTGGGTGGTCGATACCGTTTCGACGCTGGGCAGCGGATGGTGCCCACCCGGCCTGATCTCGGTCGGCATCGGTGGCAGTGCCGAAAAGGCAATGCTGCTGGCCAAGGAGGCCATGAACGAACCGATTGACATGTCGGAACTGACCGCCAGGGGGCCGTCAAGCGCGGAGGAGGCACTGCGGGTTGAGCTTTATGAACGAATTAATGCGCTTGGCATCGGCGCTCAGGGCCTAGGCGGCCTGACGACAGTCGTTGATGTCAAGGTTGCAACATATCCTACCCACGCGGCGTCCAAGCCTGTGGCGCTCATTCCGCAATGCGCCGCCAACCGGCACCTGACGTTCACATTGGACGGCACAGGGCCGATCCAGCTCCAACCACCAAACCTTTCCGAATGGCCACAGATCGGAAATGAGGACTTGCACACTGCCGACGTCCGACGGGTCAATCTGAATGCGGTCACAAAGGAAGAGACGGCATCGTGGCGCTGCGGGGAAACGCTTCTTTTGTCCGGGAAGATGCTGACGGGCCGTGACGCCGCCCACCAGCGAATGGTCGATTTGATCGATGCCGGCAAGCCGCTCCCGGTCGATCTGCGGGGACGCGTGATCTACTACGTCGGACGCGTCCGCGCAGTGAGGGATGAGGTCGTCGGGCCGGCTGGCCCGACAACCTCCAGCCGCATGGACAGTTTTACTGAAAAGATGCTCGCCGAGGCCGGGCTATATGCAATGGTTGGCAAAGCGGAGAGGGGCCCGGCCGCCATCGAGTCGATTGTGAGACACAAAACGCCCTATCTCATCGCAGTGGGTGGCGCTGCGTACCTGATTCAAAATCGATCAAGGCGGCGCGGATCGTTGCCTTTGAAGACCTGGGCATGGAAGCCATTTATGAATTCGAGGTGCAGGACATGCCGGTGATCATGGCTGTCGATGTTGAGGGAAACTCCATTCACAATTCCGGGCCTCTTGAGTGGCGCAAGCGCATGGCGGCCGACCATCGCGCGCAACATCGGCGTTTGAGTCCGCCGGCTGCGCAAACCGGCCAGACTCCCGCGCCAGATTTTGGGCTGCAACGGTACCACAAGTGGCATTTTGTGGTTCAGCTCCTCGGCGAGCCAGATAAGAAAGGCCTTCAAGTCGCTCTCGATGCCAAATGCTCGGATGTAAACACTGCATCGACTGCCGTCTATACGATCGACGCCCGGGTGCGGTCGAGGGTGCCAATGAGGTCAAGCACCGGAGATACCAAAAAAATGCGCTATCTATTTACGACGAGGTCGCCGCCGACAGGCGATCACCCTCTCCAAATACGCCATCGCCCGGTTAGGGGAGGGACAATAGCTCAACTGTTCTACAGCGTTCTGCTTGGATCGTTCTCAATTCCCTGATCTACAACCCTCGCAGTGAAGCTTGCAGTCCGAGGACGAATGACGGCCACTGTGTTCGTTCGCTTCGATTAATGATGGAATTGGTTGGCACTAATTGCGCTGTCGACTACCGCTTGAGAGCAAAAGGTCATGAAATCGAAACCCGATCCTGTGCGACTGGACGCTTTGGATGTCCGGATTCTCTCAGAGATCCAGTCAGACGGTCGGATTTCGAAAAGCGAGCTCGCAAAGCGTGTTAACCTTTCGGCGTCGGCCTGTTCGGAGCGGCTCCGCGTGCTCCAAGCCGCGGGGATCATTGAGGGGTTCTACGCGCGACTAAGTCCAGCCCTCATGGGGGGCATCATCTCTATAATGGTTGAGGTGGTTCTGGATCGCCATCGTCTGGAGGACCAACGGCACTTCGAGACTGCGATCCAACAGATTCCGGAAATCCTTGACTGCTGGGCTATCGGGGGGCGGATCGACTATCTGATGCGCGTTTCATCACCTTCCATGGCTGCGTATCAGGATTTCATGGAGGAATTGCTGCAGGCAGGCTTGGGTATCGAGCAATACTACAGCCTTGTCGTGACGAAACCAGTGAAATCCAACTCACCGATTCCTCTGTCCACCCAGAGGCAACGGTAAACTCCCGAAGCCTTGGTTTTCACGGCTATTGGTGCCGATTCCGTGAATTCGTCGGCTAAGGACATGCATTTCCGCGAAACCCGAGGCAGGTTTGTCAGTATGCTGGTTTGCAACGGGCGGCTGGCCGAGTGTTCCCAGCCGAGGGATCGCGAGGAGAGGGACGATGCGTTTGAGCAATCTGGGAACCGAGCAACTGCGGGAGAAGGACCGAAGCTTCGTCTTTCATCCGTCTACGCACTTAGCCAAGCACAGCCGCGGCGAGACGCCAAACCGGATCATGGTCGGTGCAGAAGGCGTGTACATCTGGGATACGGAAGGCCGAAAGAGCCTTGACGGTTTCGGCGGGCTCTACTGCGTCAATATGGGATATGGATGCACGGAGATTGCCGAGGCTATCGCCCGGCAAGCGCACGAGCTGCCGTTCGCGCATGTCTATGCCAGCCAGGGCACGGAGCCGGTCGCGCTTTTGGCGGAGGCCGTGGTCGAATATTTCGGACAGGACATGCGACGGGTCTACTTCGGCCTTTCCGGCTCAGACGCCAACGAAACCAACATCAAGCTGGTCTGGTACTACAACAACATTCTCGGCCGCCCCGAAAGGAAGAAGATCATCTCGCGGCATCGCGGATATCACGGGTCCGGGCTGGTCACCGGAAGCATGACAGGGCTTCCCTTTTTTCACGATTTCTTCGATCTGCCTTTTAATTTGGTGCGCCATACGACGACGCCACACTACTATCGCCAGGCGCGCGACGGCGAAAATGAGGAGGCGTTCTCCAGGCGCTGTGCCAACGAACTTGAAGCCCTTATCCTCGCTGAAGGCCCACAGACCGTTGCGGCCTTCATTGGAGAGCCGGTACTTGGGACCGGTGGCATCGTTCCGCCTCCGAAGGGATACTGGGCTGCGATTCAGGGGGTGCTTGACAAGTACGACATCCTTCTTATTGCCGATGAGGTGGTCTGCGGCTTCGCGCGAACCGGTGAGAAATTCGGTTCCCACCTCTATGGCATGCGCCCGGATTTCGTAACCATCGCCAAGGGCTTGAGTTCCGCCTATCTGCCTATCTCCGGTTCGATTATCGGTGACCGGGTCTGGTCGGTCTTGGAACAAGGGACGGAAAAGCACGGGCCACTCGGCCATGGCTGGACATATTCGGGTCACACGCTTTGCGCGGCGGCCGCGCTTGCCAACATTAAATTGCTAAAGGAAAGAAATATCCTGGAACATGTTCGGGATGTCGGACCGTACTGGCATACCCGGATGAAGGCCGAGCTGGAGGGACATCCCATTGTCGGCGAGGTTCGCGGCGTCGGCATTCTATCCGCCGTGGAGCTGATGCGGGATCCGAAGGGCCGGGTGCCATTTGAACCCGGACTTCAAGTCGGCGTGCGCGCTGCCGCTGCTCTGTTTGAAAATGGCGTCATAGGCCGCGCTATGCCGCATGGCGATATCCTCGGCTTTGCCCCACCTCTGATCATTACCCGAAAAGAGATCGACATCATCGTCGACGCAACTGCGAAATCAGTCGATACGACCTATCGCGCGCTGAAGGCGGAGGGCGCGATATGATCTGACGTGACGGATGACGCCTCCCACTCGGATCGACCAGGATATCACCTCCGGGAGCCCCTGTGGCGTCATGAGCTGGCGCGCGCGACGCAAATCTCGAAACACAATACCGCCTTCGCGTCCGAGACCGCAACGTAGGCTGTTGCAGAATTGTAGAGGTGACGCTTTCAGAGACGACCGCCGATGTGCAAGCTTCCGTGAGGTTGAGCTACTCCATGGAGAGAGTCTTCAACCGCCCGCAAACAGACACCCCGACCGTAAGGAAGTGCCAACCCAAGGATGACAACTATCGCCTGCTAAGAGATGGCGTTGGAATGAGGTCTCGGTGTCGATAAGAGCAAAGTCGAAGCACATATCGCCCTCCCAAGGCGCACCGGCCCGGCACGGAGCTCAGTCTCCTGCCGGGCCTTCTTCCCTGAATGGCTGCGCTTTGGTCAACCCGTCTTGGCTCCGATATGTAGGGCCAGAAGCCATGGGCAAACTCACTGCAGTTTAGCTATGCAAGACGTTTTTCACAGATTTGTAGAGCAAATCGCAGACAGCGCTGACGCGACGGACCTGCGCAACGCTCTGGGCGAGATTGCCTCTTCGCTCGATTTGCCGTCTTTTGCTTATCTTTTCCCTTCGCTTGGCAAGGGCCGCAAGGTGCGCCTGATATCCACCTATCCTCAATCCTGGACATCTCACTACCTTCACAGTCGGTATGAAAAGATTGACCCGGTTATCCATCAGGCGCGTGGTGGTCAGGAACCATTCAACTGGGATGCGCACGGTGCTGATCTCGAACTGTCGACGCAGCAGCGACAATTGATGGATGAGGCGACGCAATTTGGCATTCACTGCGGCTTCACGATCCCGATCCATGGCAGCACCGGTACGTTTGCAGCACTGACCTTCGCCTCGGATGAAAGGCGACCACTGTTCTTCCGCCTGATTGACCGATATGACCGCGTGCTGCAGCTCATCGCGGTCTTCTTCCATCTTCATGCCTGTCGCAAGTTGGCCGACGGCAGGATCGTGGATGGCGTTGCCCTATCGCGAAGGGAAATGGAGTGTCTGAAGTGGGCGGCTCGCGGAAAGACGGCGTGGGAGATCGGCCGCATCTTGGGAATCAGTCGGCACACCGCAGCCTATCATCGGGATAACGCCAGGATGAAGCTTGGCGTGAAGACGGTTATTCAGGCAGCCGTTCGGCTTGCACTATCCAGGCCATCTCTCTTCACCTGATCTCCGAAACCTGGGCACATACACAGGTTGTATCAACTCCGGCCCTTGCCTTCAATCGCAGGTGTTATCCATGCGAGGGAGAAAGGCCATCATGATGCAGTTGATCACGCCGGATTGTTACGCTGAGTTCAGCGACGAGCTCGAGCAGATGCACCGCTTGCGGTATCGCGTCTTCAGGGATCGACTTGATTGGGACGTTTCGTTCAGCGGCGGCTATGAGGTCGATCCGTTCGACGCGCTTCGTCCCCACTACCTCTTGCTGCGTTCGCCCACCGGGCGCATCGACGGTTGCGTGCGCCTGTTGCCGACCACCGGACCGACGATGCTGCGCGACAGCTTCTGCGCTCTCCTTGCAGACCGTTCGGCGCCGGAAGATCCGCGGGTTTGGGAAAGCAGCCGTTTTGCGCTTGATCTGCCGCCTTCCGCGCCGAAACAGGCGGGCATCGCTATTGGCACCTACGAGCTGTTTTCCGGGATGGTCGAGTTTGGGTTGTCACGTGGTCTGTGCAGTATCGTTACCGTAACGGATCTGCGCATAGAGCGGATCTTGCGTCGCGCCGGCTGGCCACTCGAACGGCTGTCCGATCCGCAAACAATAGGCAACACGCGCGCCGTTGCCGGATATCTCGACGTCTCAACAGAGAGTTTGGAAGCCCTCCGTCGCAATGGCGGGCTCAAGGGCCCGGTGCTGTGGACACCGGTCATGAAGATCGCCTGAGCCTTGAATCCAACCCTTCCTGGAAATGATGCAATGGACGAAACAAGACCTGGCCCTGCTTGGCCGGACAGGCAAGATGATGGTGCCTATGGCTATGTCGAGCAGCTCACCAGTCGAGGCTGGGCCTGGGAATTCCTCAGGCGCAATCCGGACTTCCAGAAGGATCTGGCGAACGCGTTACGCGGTGCCGAACGCACGAACGCCCGATCCGTGGACATTATCAGCCTGCCTTCGAACACTGTTGATCTCTCGCGGTGGGGCCTTCTGTTTTGCAAGCTCAAAAGGAACTGATGCGAGCGTCTTTTGGTGCCCCTGCCAATGTCCGCATGTTTTGCCGGTTGCTGCCGAAATGGCGGCGCGGCCGCGCGGGGTCGACTTGCTTGATCTCGCCCCGCGCTCCTGCCGCATCTCCATACTCGTCACGCGGGACGGGCATCAGCACGTACTTGTAGAGGACAGTGGCAGGAGCTTGCAGCTGGCTGCCTCCGGCGTCAGCATCCTCGAACCTGTGCGATTGACATCCTCCGTCCTCTGGTCGCCAGAGGAACTGAAGCAACGCCTAAACGCGCTGGAATGTCTGAACAGCCTCTGTTGGACCGGCAGGCTGCAACCAGGATTCTTTCCGACCGAGCCCCGTTGCTCGCGGTTGCGCCGAGTCTTGCGTGCGCTCGACGGCTCCATCGCTGGCGCATCACACCGCGAAATCGGCCTTGCTCTCTTCGGCAGAGCCCGCGTCGAGCAGGACTGGGCCCACCCCGGTGACCATCTTCGCGACAGCGTCCGCCGTGCAGTCAGACGCGGGCGCTCGCTTATGAACGGTGGTTATAAGCGTTTTCTTCTATAACGACTGTCACCATCAGGCCTTTTGGCCAGAGAACAGCTCTTTGTACCCCGCCACCACCAGCCAGTGGGCGCGCGCGAGATGGCTGCGAACCGCCCTTTGGGCGCGCGCTGGCTCTTGCACTGGATCGATGCCCAATATCGCCTGCGCCATCTCTTCTTCGCTCGCATTGTCGGCGCATGCGTCTATGAGCTTCAAATATGTCGTGAAGTGTTCATCGTCGTAAGCGGTCAGGCTTTCCGCCCATGGGACCTCGTCGGCAACAGCAGGTTGGAACAATCTGTCTACCATTTCATGTCTCGCCTAAGACCTATTCCGCGCCCGCGCACGGTACAATATCATAAAATGGGATAATCCGAAACTGGGATTAGTCGGTGAGCCGGTTCCTTCTTGGCCGGTTCGTCTGATGCCGAAATCCCTTCGATCAGCTCGCCAGCGCCGGCTGCTAAAACGGCTGATTGCGGCGCGCAAAACCAAAGGGGTCACCCAGACCCAGCTTGCTGATATGCTGGGCCGCCCACAATCCTTCGTGGCCAAGTACGAGGGTGGTGAACGTCGGCTGGACGTAATTGAGTTTCTCGACCTTACCGAGGCTCTCGATATCGATCCTTGCGAGCTTCTGGCACAAATGCGTCGCTCTCGTGACCTGTAGATCGCGTTGCGCTTGGTTTGGGTGCCAAACTTCACGATTTACCTCCTTGAGTTTACGGCTCAGCGGGATTTGCCTCGCTAAAGTGATGCCGTGCAGCCGCTCCCCTTTGTTATCTCTGATTTTTGTAGAGAATCCTCCGTGGTGAAATCCTCGACAATAGGGTGGCTTCTCGTGCATGGAAATCCGAGAGGTCTTTGCCCGCAATCTGCGTAGGCATGGCCAAAAAAGAAATTGTCGTAAGAAGCGCTGGCCCATGAGGCTGGCGTCGACCGAGCATATGTCAGCGCACTTGAGCGGTCGGTCTATGGCGCCAGCATTGATACGGTGGCAAAACTCGCCAGAGTGCTCGGAATCGAGCCGGCCGATTTACTCGATAAATCTGGAAGCAGCGACGAAATCGCGGTTGATGAGACTCGACCAGAAGGTTTTCCAGGCATTTCATGCTGCTGACAGGAACGCCCGCGCGCCTTTGGCGCGCACCAGGTGCTCGTGAACCGAGCCCGCTTTTCTTCGGCAAGTTCAGGCGGTCTCGGCCATTCCTTGGCGTGGGCACTCCTTCGGGCTGTGACGGCCGCCGCCCTTGCGGGCGGCGCGGTTTGTCTGTTGGCCTTTCCCGGTGGCGCGGGGTGGGCGGCACCCCCTTCTAGGCCCGCCGCGGCTTCCCGCAACCCTTCGCTTGCGCTCAGGGTCCTCCTCTTCGTTCCGGTCCTTCGGATGCGGTCCGCCTCCCACGGCGGGCCTTTCCGGTCGCGACTCGCCGCCCACCCCACTGCCGGGGAAAGGCGCGGCGATTGGTGAGCGGAGGATAAGACATGCGTGCAAACAGCAAGCGTTGTGCCAGCACAGAGGCTGGCGCAGGCAAGGGCGGGCGCCCGGCGCCAGCCTTTTATCAGGAGATCACCGACCGCTTCATTGCCGAACTGGAGCGCGGCACCGTGCCATGGGTCAAGCCATGGGGCAGGGCAAAGGCAGGCCTTTGCCTGCCGAGGAATGCTTCCGGGGCGCCAGCCACCGCTCCTGCAGCAAAAGGACAGCAGCTGTCGCAGCATGGCTGAACAAGGCATCTTGTCGGCGTCGAGGAGCTCCGTGCTCGCCTTACGCAGGCGCATAGCTCTGACATGACGTCCGGGAGACTGATGCCGGGCATTCCATCAACAATACCCAACAGCCATCCTGATCCGAAGGGCATCTAAGCACGTCCATTTCAGGCGTTAGTCGAGGCCGCATTGACCAGGGGTACCCTTCTTGGTCCGCTGGAGGAGGGCGGCCGCCTGTCGACAACGGCTTCTTCAAGTGTCGCCCGTGCAGGGACGACCGTAAAAAAGGGCGTGCGAGGCGCCCTTCATTTCCGATCGGCTATCAGCAGCCGCCTTCAGCTTTCGTTGTTAGAAGCGGTAGGTCACACCTGCGCCTATTAACCAGGGATCGAGCTCCGCCTTTCCCGTCAGCTTCGCGCCGTCGACCGTGACGTCGAAGTCTGGCTTGAGGAAAAGCTTCTTCACGTCGAAGTTGACGCCCCAGTGCTGATCCACCATGTAGTCGAATCCCACCTGCAGCGCGGTGCCGAACGTATTCTTAACCTTGAGAGCATCGGCACTGCCGGCACCTTGGTTATAGAAGATCGTGTAGTTCACGCCGGCGCCTACATAGGGCTTGAACGCGCCGAAATCGGTAAAATGATACTGCAATGTGAGCGTGGGCGGCAGCAGCCAAACCTTGCCGATATTGCCCAGCGCGCCGATCGCTCCTTGGCCCTCGATGTTGGCATAGGTGGTGCCGAGTATGAGCTCGGCGGCGATGTTGTCCGTGAAGAAATAGGAGATATCGAGTTCCGGGATCACAGTGTTCGAGTAGGAAAGACCGGAGCCTGACACTGCATTGACGTAGCCCGAATCCTCGGTGATGACCCCCAACCCACGCAGGCGGAGTTGCCAAGGACTTGGCTCTTGCGTGACCGAGGCTCCTGCCTGCGGGACGCTCGCGGCTTGCGCAAGGTCCGCCGCGACGGCCTGCTGTCCCATCACGATGAGGACAACGGCCGCTGTTACTCCCCGCGCCGCGCGCATTTGGTTTCTCGCCATGATATTCTCTCCTTGCTCTTCAGAAAATGTGGACCGAACTACGAAAAATCTTGATTGGCGGAGCGCTCATGCGCAATTTGCGTGGGAACGCGCACACATTATTCGCGCCGTGCTCGCGACCATTGACCTGTACCCACTGATTGAAACGTTGCTCTTTGTCTGGGTCCCGCTGACCTATCGAACGCCATCGGCTTGCCAGCCGATCGCACTGCGAAGGAAATTGGTGCCCAAGGCAATGAATGCGGCCCGCTCCCGATTGTTCTTGCCGTAGCCGTGCCCGCCCGCGCCGGGCTCATAGAAGTAAGCGGGATAGCCAAGAGCCTGCAGCTTTGCGGCCATCTTACGCGCGTGGCCCGGGTGGAGGCGGTCGTCCCGCTTCGTGGTGGCAAGCAGGATCGGCGGATAGGGCTGTCCCGGCGTCGCGACGTGATAAGCGGAGATTTCCTTTAGGAAAATCCATTCCTCCGGCTTGTCGGGATCGCCATATTCGTCAATCCAGCTCGCGCCCGCCAAAAGCTTGGTGTAGCGGCGCATGTCGACAAGCGGCATTTTGCAGAACAGCGCGCCGAAACGCTCAGGATAGCGGGTAAGCATGTTGGCGATCAGAAGGCCGCCATTTGAGCCGCCCTCGGCGGCAATCCGCCTCGGCAGCGTAATGCCCCTTCGCACGAGGTCGGCGGCAACGGCGGCGAAATCGTCATGGGCGAGACGCTTGCCCTCCCTGCGCCCGGCCTCGTGCCAACGGGTGCCGAACTCTCCGCCGCCCCGGATGTTCGCCACCACGCACGTGCCGCCGCGTTCGAGCCACAGCTTGCCGAGCGAGGAGTTGTAGTGGGGCAGGAGCGATATGCCGTACCCGCCGTAGGCGGTGAGGTGAACCGGGGCATCCCCGTTCCCGTTCGCCGGACCGACCTGCGTGTAGGGGATCATCTCCCCACCGGTCGAGACTGCCTCGTGGCGCGTGACCACCAGCCCGGATGCGTCGAAATTCTCCGGGTTGCGCTTCAGGATTACTGGAGCGCCGAGAGGCGCCGCGGCATTGAGGTCTAATAGGAGAAGCTTCCGCGGCTTGATCGGGTTCTGAGCCGAAACGAGGACCTCTCCGTTGGTCTCGAGATGTTCCGCATCGAGCGACCGAAGGTGAACAGTCCCTTCGGCGGGCACGGTGTCCAGCACTCGGCGCGTCCATTCCTCGCGGTCGGGGGTGAACATGTCGAAACGCGGAACGAGGTAGACGAGGTAGGAGATAATGAGCTTCCCGTTATTCCAGAAGAATGACTGCAGGGAGCGCCTGTCGCCTGGTTCAAAGAGGGTGGCAAAACTGCGCTCGCCGGCGATGAAGGAGGAAAGCGAGATACCGATCAGCGCGTCCGCGGCATGGGTCGTCCCTCCCACTGTCCACGGCTTGCCCGGCTTTACCGCCAGCCAGTTGCCGAAGCCGCTCCACGAGGCGTCCCGAGGAAGGTCGATCCGCATCTTCGGCCCGCTCCTGTCGCCAATTCGGCCGATCTTCTCAAAGAAGGTCGCCTGCTCAATGAACCAAAGGCGCTCGCTCTCGGCGGTGCGGTCCAGATGGCAGGACACGCCGAGGGATTCGGGACCGGTCTCGAAGATTACCGGCGCGGTGAGCGGATCCGCGCCACGTTTCCACAGCCGCACGGTGCGCGCGTAGCCGCAGCGGGTGGCCATGCCATCACCAAGCGCACTGGAAAGCAGAAGCGTGTCAGGATCGAGCCAATTTACCCCGCCCTTGGTCTCCGCGAGGTTGAAACCGTCGGCGACGAAGCTAACACACTCCAGATCGAATTCGCGATGCACGACCGCCTCGCTGCCGCCGCGCGAGAAGCGTAGAACGGCTCTTTCCCGTCTCTCTGGCTCGATCGACGCGCCCCCCCAGACCCAGTCCTCTCCGTCGCTAGCGGCGAGGGCGTCCACATCGAGCAGGAGCTCCCACTGGGGATCCGCCTTCATGTAGGCGGCAAAGGTGGTTCGGCGCCACAGTCCGCGCGGGTTGCGGGCATCTTGCCAGAAATTGTAGAGGTAGTGACCGTGGCGGGTGATCAAGGGAATCTTGTCAGGACGGTCGAAGATCGCTGTCAGGGCCGCGCGGTCCCGCTCGAATTGCGTTCCACCGAAGTGCTCCAGTGTCCTGGCCGACTGGCTGGCGGTCCAGTCAAGTGCCCGTTCGCCTTCTATATCTTCAAGCCAAAGATAAGGATCATCGTCGGGAGCATTCAGCGTTGGGCGGAAATCGAATGCGGTCATGTCCGTGCAACCTGAAGAATGAAAGCGCAAAGGCTTCCGTCCGCTCGGGAAAGCTCATTGTTTGCGGCGGCGAGCGCATGCTCGGCGAGCGTGATCATAGGATGAGTTCTTCTCAGTTGGTGCGACGCGGCAGTGCGTTTGCGCATAGGACTGCATGTGTCGTGCCAACCAGGAAAATCGTTTCAGAACAATGCGACCACTCTGATGGCGCTGTGTCTTATGTCCGGCATCGTCTTAGATCCGACAATGACTGCAACCGTAAGCGCCTGATCGATCTCGTGTGCGAGCTCGCAGCAAACTTGCATAACTCAAGCAGTGAAGCTCACACCGAAGTTGGTTTGGATATGCCGGTCTTCCTCACCGCAGCGGTCATGAACCTCAGGCGGTTGGGCGCCCACTCTCCTGTTCGATTTCGGCGGTATCGGCTCAGCCTGTTACCTTTGATCCGCCGCGGCGGGCCTGAGAATCCAAACCGACGCCGGCAATGCAGGCGCTATCGCGAAACTCGCGTGAAAACCCGGCTTCTTCAACGCCCTCCTGCAGGCTGAACTCGCGCCGTCAACGCTGAGGTCGGCAGACTCGCATCTCTCGGGCATTATGTTTGCGCATGATTGCCTGACCCCATCCTCGGGATCCACATGGGCCAGTGTCTGGAGGCCACTGAGGCCAGCGAGCAAGCGCGGGCAGTGTTTTGCGTACTGGTAAGTGGTGCGAGTTCTGCCTCCTAAGTCTTCACGCGACGTCGGGGGCGGGCAGGGCTCAATCCAACGGAAGGCATCCAGGAGCGGTAAGGGTGTTTGAGGTTTCGCGCGTCAGCAGAGGGTTTTCCAAGAACGACACGCAGTTTGGCACCTGCTGTGCGTGAGGATCCCGAGCCCGATCATCAGTGTTGCCGCTATGACCTTTGCCGTTGAGCGGCCCTCCAGCGTTTTCCGGGCGCGGAACGCTACGAACAAGGTCTTCAGGTCCTCGCAACCTGTTTTGCTATTTCCGATTGCCGCAAAACTCTCCTGCCAGCGCTGACGCTGTGGTGAATTGGTGTGCGTGCTGGAATGGGGCAGTGCGGGGCAAATCTGGCCTCGGAAATCGGCTGCATCCCAGGTTCAAGCGGCGCACAGCCGCGCTCCATCTCCATACTGGCCGCAGAGAAAGCTCGGCGTGAGCATCACTAGACAAGCCATTGCGCGTCTGGCCGGTTCGTTTTTCGGTTCACTGATGAGTCACCTGCAACTGCACAGGCTGCTATCTATAGCGTGAAGGTTCGTCTCCAATGGCGGGGAATTCCAGAACTGGCGGATTCGTGCAGTAGGCTTCGGTTGGTCTGAAGCCCTGCCTAGCCCTCAGTTGCCGCTTTGACTGCCGCCTCGAACCGTTCTGCCGCTGCCTTTGCCGTTTTTAACAGCACTCTGAAATCGTCGGGAGGATTGCCGCTATCCAGCATGCTTTTGAAGGTCGCGTAAGCATCTGTCTTGCTCCCGTAGGCACGCAAGCTGTCATTGTCGTTTACCCACGCGAGCACGATGATCTTGCTGGTGCTATCGAACCGGAAAAACAGACGATACTGCTGAAAAAACTTCGCACGGAACCAGTGCTTGCGGTCGCTGCCGAGCGTATCACCCTGCCGAAATTGCGCCCCCGCCGGGTCAGCCGGGATATCCTTGGTCACGAGTCTGGGCCAGCTGCTTCGTGCAGTTCTTCTTCCGGTAGTTGACGGGGTCGCGCGCCTTGCGGGCCTCAACCTCCTCGATCAGACATTCAAGCTGATCGAGGAAGAGCGGCTGCGCGTAGATCGACCACCCGTTGATGACGAGGGGAGCCTTAAGTGGCCCGTCTTGCCTCGTCATTCGTCATCGGCAGACAGTGTTGCGTCGAGATCAACCTCGACATCCCCGACCAGCGCTTTTAGCCGATCATATAGCGCCCCGTCGAACGCCTTCAGCCGCTCGGGGTGAGCTTGAATATCCGCTTCGAGAAGATCGAGAAATGCCCCGAGCGCCGGATCGGCAGCCTCGTGCACCGCCTCAATATAGACCCGACCACTGGGTTCGGTATAATACCGGATTTGGTCGCCCTTCCCAAGCTGAAGTTGCTTTCGCACACCGCTTGGCACCGTCGTCTGATAGCGATCGGTGAGCTTCGAGACATCCTGAGCGAGCGCAACCATGTCAGCCTCCTGAGTCATTGGACCATCGCTCCGATAGGTAATGCAAATGCATTGCCTCGTCAAGGGCGGCTCATATCCTTAGCGCGCATTCAGCACATTGATTGGTTGCTGACCGGAGGGCCGGGCAAGGCTATTGCGACTCGGGTCGTCGTGAACCTTGCCCGGGAAAGATCTTGCAAAGTGTTCTCGCTGAAGCTCTGATCGGCCAACGGCGCGTCCACGCCGACTGGAGGGATCCGCGCGATCACCTGCGCGACCGTATCCGCCGCGCCGTCTCTCGCGGCCGTGCACTGATGAATGGCGGATACCGGCACTTCCTCGTCTGAAGAAGCTTGGTCGTCCGCAATCCTTGTGGCCAAATACGACGGTGGAGAGCGGCGTCTCGATGTCATTGAGTTTCTCGACGTAACTGCGGCGCTTGACGCCCATCCCTGCGAGATTCTGTCCAGCCTGCGGTCGTAGCGGGCGCCCGCGCGCCTGACGGCGCGCGCCGGGTGCTCGTGAACCAAGCCCGCTTTTTCTTCGACAGGCTCAGGCGGTTTCGGCCATTCGGCTTCGCCCCTGGCGCGGCTCGTCAGACGCGCGCAATTCTTCTCTGTAGCGCCTTTCCCGGCGGCGCGGGTGGGCGGCTCTCCTTCTAGGCCCGCCGCGGCAGCCCGCAACCCTTCGCGTGCCGCTCAGGGTCCTCCTCTTCGTTCCGGTCCTTCGGATGCGGTCCGCCTACCACGGCGGGCCTTTCCGGGTGGCGACTCGCCGCCCACCCCGCTCACATGGGGTTTTTTCGTCAAGGCCGTCTTCGCATATCACCTCAATGCGCGTTGTGATCCAGGGTCCGAGCCTGTCGTCATGGCGCGGTGATAACACCGGTCCAAACTCACATACGGTCGCTGCGCATCGGCAGCTGCACCTGCGTGACGTGGCGATGGATGCGGCATCGACAACATGGCTTTCGATGCCTCCACCCTCAAGAACGCGGTGGATCCAGAAGCCGTCCAAACCAGCTTCCTGGATTGTGATCACAGGCACTTCACGGCCCGTTCTGCGCCGAACCGTTGCCTTCAACTGCCCGACAAGGTCCAACAACCCGGCCGCATCGCCTGCCTTGACGGTGTGCTTTGATAACTTCTCTCCGTTGCAGGGAAGCAAGCTCGTCACCAACCAAGTCGAGCGGCTGAGCTCCAGAGACAGGAAGATGGCGCCCAGCGTCGTGTGGATCGCCTCGGCTGCACATTGGGTGTTTCATTATTCATGAATATGACCCCTGCAAGTTTTTCTTGAGCAATATGCCTGTCGAGGCGATTTGATCGCGGCTGCGGCCATCGCTTCGCGATGCGGTTTGATTATTGCCTACCCCCGCTCGCGGGGGTGGGCGACGCTCCTTTCTAGGCCCGCTGCGGCATGTCGCAATGCTCGCTCCCTCGCATCCTCCCCTTCGTTCCGGCCCATCGGGTGCGGCTTGCCTCGTTCAGCGGGCCTGGCCAGTCGCTTTCTGCCGCCCACCCCACTCACGGGGGCAGGCACGCGAGATTGGAATCGAGCGCTGCCTCAACGCCCATGGGATCTTCCGGGGAAAGCCGCGATTGGCGAGCGGAGGACAAAACGAGCAGGCAGGACAGAAGCGTACCGCCAGCGGGGAGGCAGGCAAGGGCGGGCGCTCGGGCGCCAGAAGCTCGGCGTGTGCACCAAAATCAGGCCGTTGCGCTGCTGGCCTCCTCACGGTGTTCTCTTTCTGAGAAACTGAATTCTTTGGTCCCCTGTGCATGTGCACAGGCTGTTTCGCGGACGCATTCGCCTCCAATGGCAGGGTCATTTCTGCCCGGAGGCCTTCATGATGCAGCTGAACGTACCCGATTGGTACGACGACTTTGCCGACGAACTGCACGCAATGCACCGTCTGCGGTACCGCGTTTTCGACTTGCCGCAGACAGATGACAAACCGCTCAGCGGCGGCGTAAGATCATTCATGGGTGTAGTCTCCGAAATGATTCGGATCGGCCTTAGCGACCAAATCCCAGGGCATTTCAATGGCTTGTGCTACATCCGCCACCCCCCTCATGAATTTCTCAGGCTTTCATGGACATCTTCGGTGACTTCAGTCTGTTCCCGGCACTGGCCCAGCTCTTGATAGCTAATTTTTCGTCCGAACCGTGGATGCCTTGGGTCTTTGTTGGATGCTACGCGTTGATCGCTTATTGCTTCATGCCTGACTTGCGGGAGCGATCATCTCGCAAGATTATCTTTTGGCAATTTGTGCTGCCCTTGATGTTCTCTGGCGCAATCATTAAAGGTCTACTGGATATGGGTGCCCCCAACACCCCCGTGCTCTTTGCTCTTGGCATCGCGCTCATGGGCGTTTTCTTAATGGGGAACATGATTGCCTTCATCGCACATGCAGTTCCTGTAGTCGTTACGGACGCAAACATCCGACATGCTGCAAAGACAAAGCCCTTTAGCTTCATCTTATTGCTATTAATATTATTTTGTGTGGTATGTCAGATTCTGACCCTGATTACTTCGTAAACGTCCTCTGCTGCTCCAGCAAGCCGGACGAGCAGGGCGGAGCGCGTACTTGCCAGTAGATGGCGAGCATGAATACTGATCGAAGAGCTTAACAGGCTCAGACTGAACCGCACCGGGTTTGCCGAAAGCCGTTTCTTCCAGCATGGCGTAGTAGCGTGCCTCGGCTTCGGCCGGCGGGATGGATGGAGGTATCCGACGTACGTCGCCTGAAGGCTCTGGAGGACGAGAACGCCCGGCTCAAGAAGCTCCTGGCCGAGCAGATCCTGGACAACGCGATTCTGAAGGATGTCGCCGCAAAAAAATGGTGACGCCCGATGCGAATCCGCGAGGGGAAGCAGCTTGCTGCCGCGCGCCATGCGGCGAGAGCTGCATGCTTTTTCGTCAGTTCGATGTTCTCGGCGCTCCGAAATCTCTTCGTCACCCCAGACGCGCCGCTCTCGCCACTCACATCATCGCATCCGCGCAATGGCGCGTTGGAAAGCTGTGACGGTCCTCCTGCCTCGCAGTTCGGCTGATAACGGCCTGCGAACATGCGCCGCCTCCTTCAGCACGTCGAGCAGCCCGAAATGAGGCCCGTCGGTTCGGGCAAAGGCTTGAACGGCTTATAGTTATCCGGTTATCGCCGCCACAAAAAACGAACCTTCTGCGGAATATTGGCATCGAGGAGAAACAGTTCTTGCTCCAGCTCCTTCCGGATGGAAGCATAGAAGCGGTAAATCACCGTGCATCTGTTGTCAGGTTCAGACCTGAATAGTACGCATCTCTCGCACGAATGTGACCGAGTGCATGTTCTGCAAGTTCAAGATGGCGTCGCATGGCAACACGATAGCATCGCCATGCAGAACTACCTCTCAGCCCTTGCTCTCGCTAACAAAAAGACCCGGCACCCAATCTGGAGGGATTGGGTGCCGGGTCTTCAAGGTCACATTCGATTGGGAAGGTGCAGTGACGCTTCTTGGCTACGCCCCGCATGATTAACGAGCGGTTAACTGCCGGCATATTCCTCAGCTCCTATTCCGGCGACGAGGGCGTCCAGATATTCGGGGTGACCGGGAATAACTGATAAGTCCCGGACAGTGTGTCGGTGTCGATTCAAGTGCCTGTTGCGTTCATGCTTTCATGGATGATCGAGCGCTGGCCCGGTGGCTTCCAGACCCATTTTGGGCGAGAACGGCGTACGCCTCTCCGGCGGCGAGAAGCAGCGCCTTGGGTTGGCTCGGGCTCTTTACCAGAATCCGGAGATTCACGCAGATGCGTGATGCTTCCTCACTTCGCGGGGAAGCTTAAGAAGCCGACCCCATCAATCGGTATCTTCATCCATGCCCCGATGACGAAACTAAGCGTGAAGCCATGGGTCACAATGATCTGAGTTGCGCACGGTCGATCCACAATCGCATTCACCCGAGGAAATACGCGGGTCGCTACCTCCCGGCGGGTTTCTGCGCCTTCAATCCCACAATGGTGATCTAGCCGATTGTCATCGGAGATGGGATTATAGCGAGCATCAAGCCAATCTTGCGGTTGTCCACCTGCCACGCCGTAGCTGATTTCGCGTGATGCGGAGGCCACGGCCGAACGTCTGGCGGCGTTGGTTGGTCAGAAACAGCTCGAAATCTACAGCTCCGACCTTCACCGAGCATCCCAAACGGCAGCCGCTATTGCCCGACGCTTCGGTCTGCATGCCCTCGATGGGAGAAGGCAAATCGCGATCTGTCGGGCAAGAGAAGTATCCTGGTTCAGAATCTGCCCGATTAGCTATTCGGAAAAAGGCGACATCGCCGGGCAAATTTGGCGCCGCCATGAGGCGTCCCCCTCAATGTCGGATTTCCGACAGGATCGCGAATCCGCCAACCCGTTGTTTAATAAAATTTTCCTTCTCTGGCACGGCTCATGCGCGGGATTCTGCGAACGCCATCAAAGATAGGTCGTCCATGATCATGCGCACCGAAAATGCCGTCGCCGCCGTGAAACCCGCGCTCTTGCCTGCCACCAAGCCGGCGAAAGGCCGGCGCGTCATGGTCGAGGCGGGCGACTCGGCCCGCTTCAAACACCTGATGGGCCTGGAAAGCGTCTCGCGTAACGGCGACGCGGTCATCGAGGCGGGCGGAAAGGATATACATTGATGCCCCCAACCCACGTCGCCGGCATGACCCGTCGATTGTCACCGCGCTGGAATGCTCGGGTCTACATTCGACAACCCGCAGGACAATTCTCGCAAATCCGGTCGGCACCGGGGATCGAAACGTCCGCGAGGGGGCCCCAATGGCTATGGCCGATATTCGCCGCTAACAAGCCGCCTAGTGGGAAGACTCTATAGGAGGAAGCAGTGGACTTATCTTGCGTTGGGATCGGTGCTGGCCCGTCCAATTTGAGCCTTGCGTGTCAGATACACGAGCAAGTTGGGCAAGGGGCACTGTTCCTGGATCGGCAGGTCGACTTCCGCTGGCATCCAGGCATCGCTTTCGATTCCTCAGAGCTCCAGGTGAGCCACTTCAAGGATTTGGTCACGCTGGTGAATCCGCGATCAGCCTACACTTTCGTAAACTACCTGTACGAGAACGGGCGTCTGTACCACTTCCTGAACGCACAGTTCGAGGCTGTGTTCAGAGCTGAGTTTGAGCAGTACCTGAACTGGGCCTTCCACAGGAACCCACTTGTCCGTGGCGGCGAGACGGTGCGCGAAATCCGCTTTGACGGCGCGTTTCGGGTGCGGACCGATAACGCGGTTCTCGGCGCCAGAAACGTCGTGGTTGGCATTGGTAAGCAGGCGCAAATCCCGCCTCAGTTTCAGGGCTGGACTGGACGCAACCTGTTCCACTCATCTGTTTTATTGCACGTCCATCCTGAGGTGCGGAGAAAGCATGTCTGCGTGGTTGGCGGAGGCCAGTCGGGAGCCGAGGTGATGTTGCACCTTGTCGGCCTGCCGAAAGAACGGCGGCCTGCCTCGATCACTTGGGTCTCGCAGCGTGAGAACTACCTGCCTCTCGACGACAGCCCGTTCACAAACGAGTTGTTCATGCCCTGCTTTTCGGATCGTTTCGCGGCGATGAGCGAGTCGCAGCGTAAGCTGCTCCTGCGGCGTTTCGTGCTTGCCTCGGACGGCATTTCGGAAAGCACGTTGCGCGCGATCTATCAGGCGCTGTACCGCCACGCATTTTTCGAGCCAAACCGATCCGACATCACACTGCGGCCGGGCTGCACCGTCTCGCACTGCATCAACGCCGGCGCGGGTCACAGGCTAACCCTGCAGCACGGCATGGTCGAGGTCGAAGAAGTCACGGCTGACATCGTCATCCTGGCCACCGGTTACGAGAACGCGGTGCCAGACTTCTTGGCACCCATCGCGCACCGGCTGGAGCAGATCGACAATGAATTAGCTATTCGCGAGGATTTTTCGGTGAGCTGGGATGGACCGCATGACAGACGCATCTTCGTACAAAACGCGAGCCTCGGGCAGCGCGGCCTGGCCGATCCGAACCTAAGCCTGCTGGCCTGGCGCGCGCGCCGCATCCTCGATAGCCTTCTTGGGCGCGCGCCATGCGCGAACCCCGAGCATCCTGGCTTCATCAGCCATACCTCGATCGAGAGCTGGCCCGACCCCGCAGCCGAAGAAATGGGCAGCGGGATATGACTCGTAGACTTTTGATCATCGGCGGTGGCATCCTAGGAATGATGTCCGCCTCCGCTGCGGCGAAGGCCGGAGGCTTCTCCGAAATCATCGTGACTGAACAAGCCCTTGGACCAAGCGGCGCATCGCATTATTCTGGGGGCGTGCATTTCCCCTACGGTTGTCAAGACCGTACCAGGTCGCTCACTCGAAAGAGCGCCGTGGTCTTGGCGGCCATGGCTGGGTCGGCGGTCAGCGGATGGTGCCGGCCTTTAGCGATGCGTGTCGTGGCTGGACCGGGTGAAGCGATTGATCCGGCCCAGTTTACAGAACCCCTGGACCCGGCTGAGCCTGACATAGGCAGTCTCGCGCCGAGCTTCTGCGGACAATATCCGCCGGAGCGGAACGCACTTAGCATCGCCGTCTCACATGACGTGAGTCCGTCTCCGTGGACCCGCAACTTGACCACGCCCGACTGCCCTAATTGGGATGTCCGACCAACCAGTCTTTCCAACAGGAGGCTTTTCGCATGTTGACTGATGCACAAAGAGAAAAGTGGCAGAAAGACGGATACGTCAGGCTCGAAAGGTTCTTCGCTCCAGCGGCTCAGAACGATATCTCTACTTTTGTCGAAGATATGTCACGCTGGGATGTCAGCGATGATAAATGGCTCATGTGGTTCGAGAAGACGACGGACAATCGAAAGATCATCTCCAAGATCGAGAATTTTCTCGACTTCCATGATCCATTGCGTCGTTTGCTCTTAGAAGATCAGCGCATAAAGTCAGCGGTCGATGATTTGCTTGGCGAAGATTCGCGCAGGCTCAAGGAGTTGCTGATTTTCCACTACCCCGACAGTGGCGGCTATCTCCCGCATCAGGACATTTATCACATTCCACACAATCTCCCCGACCGGATGGTCCATGCGGTGGTTGCCATAGGCATCGACGACTCCGACCCGGAAAACGGCGGGCTTTTCTTCAGCCCCGGCAACCACAAGAAGGGGGTGTTTCCCATGGATGCCGGTGGGGTGATCGATCCTCAAGTCGCCGAAATGTTCTCCTGGGAACCCGTAGTATGGAAGGCTGGCGACATCTTCATATTCGACGATTACGCACCGCACTACTCACGACCGAACAAAAGCAATCGTTCGCGGCGGACACTCTACTTGGTGTTCCAGCGTGCTTCAACCGGTGGACCGACCCGCGCTGAATATAACGTGCTTAAGCGCGCCCTTAACCCGCCCGAGGGCAAAGTGGCCGATCTCGACAAACTCAAGCCCCCAAATGGCATTTTCTATCGCGATTGAGCTCACGCAGCCAGGCGGAGGCATGCACAGGAAACTGATCGACCGCTCAAAAATGCGCGGAGAGTATGGCGTTCTGATTTGCGCGCTCGCGGAGCATCGACCGCAGCCCGTTACGACGCTTTGGCACGTGGATTGTGGAGGTGGTCGCAGGGCGGTCTTCTATGACGCCTACAGCCCGACTGGCGCCCCCCTCGTCGCCCGCCTGGCGGCCCAGAGCCGCATTATTCTGGCCGGGGCCGCCAACGGGTTGGGCTGCCGCTTCTCTGCGCAACTTGCACAAGAGGCTATTGCGTTGGCATCGGGAGATGCCACTGTTTCAACTGATTAGGTTTGTCATGCGGAAATCTACGCTTTCTCGAACGACGCTGTCGCGGGCGTTCGGTATCAACATGGCCACGCTTGGAACGGGAAGCGCCGGCACGGGGTTTTCGTTCGGTAGGGTGGCACCGGGCGTTACATCCGAGCCCCATCGGCACGACGAACTCGAGGCCTTCGTGATCCTGTCAGGATCGGGCAAGGTCAGGACCGACCTTGGGGAAATCCCGGTCGAGGCGGGCGATGTCGTTCTGTTCCACCCTTTTGAAGCGCATGTGCTGCGCAACGACGGAAACGAAGACCTAGATTTCGTCGATGTCTACTGGCGAGACGGCGAGGCCGCCCTTGATGCCGCTGCAAAGACCACGGCTCCACGCGGGCCGATCTTCGTCTTCTCCACGCCGCCAACGCCAAATGGCGATCTGCATCTGGGGCATCTTTCTGGCCCCTATTTCGGCGCCGACGTCTATACTCGTTTCCTGCGCATGAAAGGAGTCGAAGCATATCACCTCACTGGAAGCGATGATAACCAGAGCTACGTCACGATACGCGCCGATGCCGATCAATCGACGCCTGCAAACGTGGCGCGCTACTACGCCGACGAGATTCGCGCCACGCTTGCACTTCTCGATTGTGACGTCCACAGCTTCCAACCCACAATGGGCGATGACGGTTACGGCGCGTTTCAAGCCGCGTGTTTCCGCAGTCTTCTGAGCAGCACGGCGGTAGATCTGCGCCAGAGCCCTGCGCTTTTCGATGCTGTGACAGGCCACTATCTTTACGAGCCGAATGTTAGCGGCCTCTGCCCCGATTGCGGCGGCTCCGCCGGTGGCAATATCTGCGAGGAATGCGGCGCCCCAAACCTTTGCCACGGTGCAGCCCGGTCACGGCAGTCTGCCGAGGCGCCGCTGGTCGGCTCCGTCCGCCGCCCGGAACTTGCCTTGGACCGATGCTACGACAATATCGACCGGCATCTAAGGGCGTCGGGCGTCCCGCTACGGATCTTGGATCTCTTTGCGCGCCTACGCCGACGCGGCAACTTTTCAGTGCCCATTACCCACCCCTCGGACTGGGGCCTGCCGGCCGAAGGGTTCCCGGGGCAAGTGATCTGGGTCTGGCCCGAAATGGCCTTCGGTTTTCTTTACAACATCCAGGCGCTCGGCCGCTTGCTGGGTCGCGACTGGAAGGCGGAGATGCCCGGCAACGACTGGCAGATTGTCCATTTCTTCGGCTTCGACAATTCGTTCTACCACGCGCTACTCTACCCCGCTCTTTACGCCGAGGTCTTCTCCCACTGGACGCCACGCATCCACTATCACGTCAACGAGTTCTACCTGCTCGACGGCAAAAAGTTCTCAACCAGCTGCCGCCATGCGGTCTGGGGCAAGGAGGTTCTGAGCCCAAAGACAGTCGACGTCGTGCGCCTCCATTTGGGCCTGACACGCCCGGAAGGTGAGCGGACGGATTTCACGCTGGACGCGCTGCGCCGCACCGAGAACGAGGTGTTCCAAGGGGTTTGGCTGAACTGGCTTGATGCGTTGAACCAGGAAACCAAGCAGGATTTTGCCGGCCGTGTACCCGATGCAGGCGACTGGAGCCCGGTCGACCGCGCCTTCTTTGCTCGGATAGAGATCTATCGCGCGGCGATGGAGCGCGCCTATTCGGACGAAGGCTTCTCGGTCAGGCGCGCGGCCGCTCAGGTCTGCGATTTCGTGCGCGATTGCGTGATCTACCGTCGGGCGCAAGACTATGCGGCGGCGCGACGTTTCTATCCCGCCCGCAATCGGACTTCGCTAGCCCTTCAGACGACGGCCGCTGCGATCCTGGCACCGACACTCGCTCCGCTGATGCCCCGATTCGCCAGAACTCTGGCGCGAGGCATCGATGGCGTCTCAGACGAAACATGGCCCCGGTCCGTCCAGCGCCTTGCGCCCGGGACGCGCTTTGATCTCGGACCCGTGTTGGTGTTCTACGCCAAATCCGGCAATCCTCATCTCGATGAGGACGAAGCACTATGAGCCCAAAGGTGCACCAGTGAGCTATCCCAATCTCGACCAGATCTGCGCGGCAATCAAAGCCGATGATGCCAAATATCTTTACTCGCTGTCACTGGCGACCGAAGCCGCTATCAGACGGTAGAGACCAGATTGGCGGACCTGAACCAACGCATCGTCGACACCCTGGCCCGCGCCTTCGAGGACCGCTCGGCCGATCGCTTCCCAGCCCTTGCTGTTTCGTGCCGCAAATGCCGTGTGGGCTCGACTGCCGACCAACCTCTTCGGCATCGCGGGATTTCCGTCCTCCAGCCGGTCAAGACTGTCATGCGGTTCGAGGCGCTTGGTCAACCTGGCGCGCCCTGGATCGTGCGCCGATCACCGGAAATGTCGAATGCGAATGCCTGCCTGATGGTATCTTCGATTCTGTCCGAGCCTGTACTGGTGCGGCAGTCGGCCGAAGAACAACTGAGCTACTGACAATCGGAAGGTAGCAGGTTCAAAATTCTGCCCCAGAAACCGGATATTGCGCACAACCAGCGTTCACGATCGCGATGGTGCACAAGCTTCCAACCATACCCGCGCAACGACAGCCCGTCGCCTGAAGATACTCGGCGAGGGCCGCCAAATCCCTCGCAAGCGTATCCTCCGTCACATGCACGCCGTCTTCGCCGACAATGCAGACGCTTGTCTCGTCGAGAGATAAGTCCAGCCAGGGTGTTCCTTCAGGATTGCGGGTTTGGTCGGGTACGAAGCCGCCCCTCAGTTCCCAATCGAGGAGCGATCCTACAATTCACATATTTGGAGATCGCTCGCTAGGTTACCGGCTGTGAACCCTGCAAGCCGAAAATTCAGATGCCGCCCATGCAGAGATATTTCATTTCGAGGTAGTCCTCGAGGCCATGGCGGGATCCCTCCCGCCCGATGCCGGACTGTTTTATCCCACCGAACGGCGCCGCTTCTGAAGACATCCGGCCGGTATTTACCCCGACCATTCCATATTCCAAGGCCTCGGCCACACGCCAGACACGCTTCAGGTTGGAGGCATAAAAGTAGGCCGCGAGGCCATAGATCGTGTCGTTGGCCTCACGCACGACCTGATCCGCATCTTTGAAGCGAATAATCGGTGCCAGCGGCCCGAATGTCTCTTCTTGCGCGACGGTCATCTCGCTGGAGACACCGGTCAGGACTGTCGGTTGGAAAAACGTGCCATTCGTGCCGATGCGTTTGCCCCCGCATCGAATTGCGCCGCCTTTGGCGACGGCATCGGCAATATGGGATTCGATCTTGGCCAAAGCGTGCTTGTCGATGAGCGGTCCGATGTCCACTCCGGGAGCGAAACCGTCACCAACTTGAAGTTGGCGAGCCCGTTGCACGAATTTCTCGACGAACTCGTCGTGAACGCCCGACTGGACGTAAAGGCGGTTCGCCGAAACGCAGGTCTGGCCGGCATTGCGGAACTTCGCCTGGATCGCACCGTCAACCGCGGCATCGATATCGGCATCATCGAAGACGATGAAAGGTGCATTGCCGCCGAGCTCAAGGCTGACTTTTTTGATCTGGTCCGAGCACTGGCGCATGAGAAGGCGCCCGATCTCAGTCGACCCGGTGAAGCTAATCTTGCGGACCTTGGGATTGGTACAAAGTTCGCGGCCGACCGCGTCACCTTCGGACGCATAGATCAGGTTGACGACGCCTTCGGGAAAGCCAGCCTGATGGGCGAGGGCGAACATTGCTCCCGCCACGAGCGGCGTCTGTTCAGCGGGCTTGAGGACGATCGTGCAGCCCGCCGCCAAGGCTGGCGAGATTTTGCGCGCCACCATCGAGGCCGGGAAATTCCATGGCGTTATCGTGCCAACAACTCCGATGGGCTGCTTGATTACCAGCATTCGGCGGTCCATCGATGGTGCGGAGATCGTCTCGCCATAGACGCGATTGGCCTCCTCGGCGTACCATTGCAAATACGCCGCAGCATGCGATATCTCCGACTTGGCTTCTGAAAGCGGCTTGCCCATCTCCGCGGTGAGAATCGCGGCGAGATCGTCGGCGTGGTCGATGATCAACTGATGCCATCGCCATAGAACGTCGCTGCGCTCACGTGCGGTCAACCCTGCCCATCCAGGCTGAGCGACATAGGCCTTGTCGATCGCAGCGCATGTCTCCTCGACACCCATGTCGGGTAGTTCTGCCAGCACTTCGCCAGTCGACGGGTTGAGGACCTCGAATGTCCGCTCGCTAGTCCGCGTGCCAAGTGCCGGCAGGCGATCAATGGGTCCAAACAGGTCAGGGGATCTCAGGTGACGGATCATCGGCAGGCACAGGGGCAATACCGGATTCCTCCTCAACGCAGCAGGTATATATAGCAGGTGCGGTGTGTACTCCGCGACGTCCGGGTTTCTTATAGGGCCTCGGCCAGACAGCTGGTAGACCACGGTACCCAACTGGAAAGGGAGAATACCTGAATACGCTAGAAGATGCCTCGCGGTTCTACTAGTCGAACGATTGAACAACGGACATCGGCTTCGCCAGCCGCGCGGAGTGGATGCTGGTGGCCTGCGCCTACAATCTGCGGACCACGAATCGGCGACTCTATCGACTCGAAGAGAGGCTGGCCTGAGGAGGAGCGCACCCCAATAATGACACCTGCACCGGCAAATGCCTGACAAGGCCCGCGAAAACCGCTCCTCGCGGCTTTAAACAGATCCCGTTTACCGGGCGAGCGCCCGCAAGATGAAAAAGAGGATGGAGAGAGACAGGGTGGCGAAGGCGCGCCAGGTCTTCCCTTCTCCACAAGGGGTGAAGGGAAGACCGGGCGGCGCATGCGCATGGGGATGGAGCTCATGATCAATTTCCCGCCTGTTGCTACGGCAAAAGATAGCCTGTGGTCGAATGGTCGAGCACCAGATAACGCGCGGCGACCGCCTTGACCTCTTCGGTGGTGACCTTGCGGACGCGGTCCGGCCTCTCGAGCACGTCCTTCACATTGCCACCGGTGGTGAGCGTTTTGCCATAAATGTTGGCGATTTGGTCCAGCTCGTCGTGCGCACAAATCACCGAGCGGATATAGCGGTCTTTGGCCTTGTCCAGCTCGTCGCTGGTGACGCCATCCTTGGCGATCCGGGCGACTTCGGCAACGGCCGCCGCTTCGAGATCGACGAGCTTTGCATCGCCGCGCGGCGAGCCGGAGATGGTGAAATTGGTGTCGTCTAGCATGGTGCCCTGGAAGAAGGCGCCGGCCGCCGAGGCTATGCCTTGCTTGACGACAAGCTCCTGATAGAGCCGGCTGCGGTTGCCGCCGCCGAGGATCTCGGCCAGCAGGTCGAGCGCCTCGGCCTCGCCGGGCTCTGCCGTATGATAGGACGGCACCACCCATTGAGTGGAAAAGCTCGGCACCGAAACGCGCGCATCGGTCAGCGTCACTGTGCGCCTGGTGTTCTGCTCCGGCTCGACCGGGCGGTTGCGCGGGGGCAGGTCCGGCCCGCGCACAACCTTGCCATAGGTCTTCTCGGCCAGCGCCTTCACCGTCTCAGGCTCTACGTCGCCGGCCACCACCAGCACGGCATTGTTCGGTCGGTAGTATTTGTTGTAGATGGTGAATGCGTCGGTGCCGTTCAGCTTCTCCATCTCCTGCATCCAGCCGATGACCGGAATGCGGTAGGGCTGGTTCTGCCGCAACGTCGCGTTGACCTCCTCGTCCAGCAGAGCCTGCGGGTTCGTCTCTCTGCGCCAACGGCGCTCCTCCAGGATCACGTCGCGCTCGGTCTTGATATCATCGTCGTTGAGGATGAGGTTGAACATGCGATCGGCCTCGAAGCCCATCATCTCACCCAACGCCGAGGGCGCCACCGTCTCGAGGAAGGTGGTGTAGTCATAGGCCGTGAAGGCGTTATTGTAGCCGCCGATGGCTGAGACGGCTCGGTCGAACTCGCCGGCGGCGTGGTTGGTCGTCGCCTTGAACATCAGACGCTCGAGGAAATGGGCAATGCCGGATTTGCCCGGTGGCTCGTCGGCGCTGCCGATCTTGTACCAGACCATATGAGTGACGATCGGCGCGCGGTGATCGGGGATGACGACCACTTCCATGCCGTTGTCGAGCAGGAAATCCGTCACTTTGCAGTCGTCGGTGGCGGCCGGAGCCGGAGCGGTCGTCACCAGGGCCAGCGCGGTGGCAATGAATGCCTTGCGCAGCCAGGGGGACCGAAGTTTGATCGATGGCTCCGGTTGTGCTGGCTGGTCGAAAGGCAAGGTTCGAGGCAAAGTGATTTGTTCCTCATTTTGATGAAGGCGCTGCGTCCTCGTCTCCCCCCGTGGGAGGATCGGCGGGCAGCGCCGAGCCAGATGAGCAATGCTAGGCCTTACTCGAGCCTCGTCTTTGGATGAACCCAGGAGACCTGCGGCGGTATTTCTTGGTGATTTGATCATGGGGGGCGACTTCTCCTTGGTGCGTGACGCGTTTGCGGATGACTAGGCATGAACTGCGCCAGATCAGAAAACCGTTCGAGGCATGCGATAAATCGGGCGCTGCTATGTTGCGTATTCGACATCGTCGGACATTGGACAGGGCCGAACGCGACGCGCGCGCGGCTTGGGACGATATCTCCTTCGTTCGGAAGACGATTGGGCCCGCTGCCGGGGGAGCGGCATAGGATGCGCTTCGAATAGCCGCTGCACTGAGTGAGTGAGAATTTAGCTGTTGGTCGCCCCAGCGGAAGGCTGTCCTCGACAGGCACGCCAGGGTCGAGGCTGAACGGCAGAGGAGACAGGAGCGTGGCGGGTTCGAGCGCGTGGAGCCTTTTCGCGCGCGAAGACGGATCTCATCAAGGATCTGCAACAGTTAGGGAATGTTCGCGAGGCGCTGGAAACGAAGATCGTAGGACATCAGGCGAGAAAGAAGGATGCGTTGAGCGCTTTTGGCGGATGAGCTTGCCCGAAGTCGTTGCGCGTGATGAGTTGCTGCGGAACAGGGATCGTTTGCGTGGGGCCTTGGTCGAACTTGAGGAGAAAACAGATTCCGCCCAAGCGCCGGACACAGTTTCCCAGATGATCCGAAAGTCAAATGTTGACGGATTCACCAGCGAACCGGGCGGTCCTAGCGACGGCGTGTCGCTGGAGGCCAGCACTCGTTCGAGCGTCAGGACTCCAAGAGAACGGGACTTTGTCAGAGCCATCTGCGATCCCAAACTGAGACGTGCAAATATAGCAACGTCACGAAAAAGTTTTGCCGGCCGCCTACAAGCCACCGTCATTGATTTCAAACAGACCCGTTGTCGGAGGCTGATTACAGGTAACGTCCGTCAACATCGCAGGTTCGTCAAATGGGCTTTTGAGATTGTGGCCATCTTGAAATCCGATGACATCAAAATAGTCTTGGGCCGTCATCGCTTTGCTGTGCGGATCGGCCTATGTAGCGCGCGGCATAGGGCCGATCAGACTGATCCGCATAGCGGGTTCGCGTGTTTAAACCGCGATGCCCTTGCGGCAGGTAGGCATCGCAGCTTACCGTCTATTTTCAGCAGTCCGCATCTTCCGCCGGCCTCATGCGGCAAGATGGCCTGGCGCCTGCTGCAAAGGCCTCTCTAATCGGGGCGGCCTCTGAGCTTAAGGCTATCCAGTCAACAATAGCCTGATCCTGCTCATTCTGATGCGCGCCAACCGCCGCGCCGGATTGTGGAACCGCTCGTGGGTAGCTTCTACCACAAACAGAAAGGTCATCAAATCAAGTAGGAAGTCGTCGATCGCTTGGGCGATTGTTTCTGACTTACCCTTGAACTGATCCAGCAAAACGCGCGCCTTATCGATCGCATCCGCGCTGGCCGCATCGATTAGACCCTCGATCGTCTTGAAACAATCCAATGCGAAACTCCTTCAAGCGCTTGCCAAGGGGTTATGCACGAAGGTGGGCCCGTGAACCACCCAGCCGCTGACCTGGTGGCCCGACGAATAAGGCGTCACGCGGCGAGGGCGCTTAGTGCGCGATGTAGTTGGGTCGACGTCAGCGCATTCTACGAGCATCGGCAGGTCGTACGTCCCGTGATCGGTCTCCAAGGACCAGCCGTAGCACGTGGCGGGAGCGCTCGAAGATCGGGTGCTTTGGGCCATGCCAGAGCCTGCTGGCTGTAGGCGGTCGCGATGGAGTGCGCCAGTTGCCGCCGACCAATCAAGCCGGGCCTTGAAATTTTTCGTTCTGCTGCGCCTAAGTTTCGGCTATGAATCGGGCTGGCCCTAATGGCCTGCCCGCGTTGCAATTGTTAAAAAGGAATACGTATATGCCGACTGGAACGGTAAAGTGGTTCAACAGCACCAAGGGGTTTGGATTTATCCAGCCCGACAATGGCGGTCCGGATGTTTTCGTCCACATTTCCGCTGTCGAACGCGCGGGCCTCTCGACCCTCGCTGACGGCCAGAAGATCAACTATGAGATCGAGCAGGACCGCCGCACTGGCAAATCCTCCGCTGGCAGCCTCAGCAAAGCTGGTTGAAATTTTCTCCTGCGTCCTGGCAAGAGTGGGCGCGTAGGTCCGGAGGTCCTCACGGCCGCTCGATAGGAGCGAGCAAAAACTGAGGGCAGCAGATTGCTGCAGGCGTCGCGAATTCCTTATGAAACGCAGTTGTTTGAAAGGAAGGCGGGGTAGGCCCCGCCTTTTTATATGACGCGCAGATTAAGCCGATGGCTGCAACGCTCCAGACCGAATCTCGATTGCCGAAATCAAGCCGCGACCTTCTTGCGGGTTCGCTTCGTCGGCGCCGGCTCCGGTGCTTCCGGCGCTTTCGGTTTGCGGCCGAGCCCCATCGTCTTGGCCAATGAAGAGCGCGCCGCGGCGTAGTTCGGCGCGACCATGGGATAATCCGCCGGTAGGCCCCATTTGGCCCGATATCCATCCGGCGTCAGCCCATAGTGGGTCGACAGATGGCGCTTTAGCGATTTGAATTTCTTCCCGTCTTCAAGGGAGATGATGTAGTCCGGTGTCACCGACTTCCTGATCGGGACTGCAGGCGTAAGGGCAACCGGCTCTTTTGCAGAGACACCTTCCGCCGTCCCTTTCAGAGCCGCGTGCACTTGGCCGATGAGGGCAGGGAGATCCCCCACCGGGATCGGATTGTTGGAGACATAGGCTGAGACGACATCGGCCGTGAGCTCGATGAGGGTGTCGATGTTTTTTTCGGCTTCTTCTGTCATGAAACTCTCCAGGCGGCGTGAAACACAGTCGGCGAAGCGTCGCTTCATAGTGGCGGTCGCCGCTGAAAGCAACAAAGGTCTCGACAGGATTATTGCGATGTTCGTCCAGCGAGATCTACGGCGCGGTATCCCGCCGTCGTGACCGTTGATCGGTCCGTTGTTGGCGAGCTGCCGCGGTGCTTGCGCATTTTCAGGCGCGTCTCGGCCGTAAGCTTTGCGCCGAAATGACCAGTAATCTCGAAACGAAGCGGGCTATTTCTGTTTCGCCATCCTCTCTTTGGCTGTGAAATCGGTGGCAGAGCAGTGGCCGCTTCCTGATGGCGCGTGGAGGAACTATCAAGCGTTGATTCGCAATGGTCGAAACGATGTAGATTCATCCGGTGAGCCGCTCTCGCAGCAGGATATTAGGGTGGCCCGCTGGTAAACCGAGGACATCACGCCGCTGCTTTGCTATTGAACCGCTATCGCTGTGACAACACATTCCGCAATGGTGGGCGGGTGTAGAGGAGGCGCCTGTTCACGCAAACTAGCGGTTCAGCAGGTCGGGAGGAACGAATGAGCTCAGGGACTTTCAGCAGCCCACTTTCCGTAAGGCGGGCAGCGCACATCGTGCAAGAGATTGCCAGTCCTGCGGATGCTATCGATTTTCTCAACGAATGGCCAGAAGATGGCAGAGACCGGATCTACGAAGCCGCTCTCACGGCGTGCTTTGATGCATACAACGGACGAATACCTGCGAGCGCAGCGCGCAAGACTTTTTTCCGCTTTGGGGAACAGGTCGCCATATTGGAAGATGCAACCTCCGCGATGCAATGGCTCGCTGCCTGCATGTCGGGCAGTGGAAAAGCGCAAGTATAGGCGTCGCAGTCGTATCTGAAGCCGGAGCGGGAACGCCGACGAGGTTATTGTATCGAGATTTCGCCGGCATCTGGAGCGTACTATAGCGAACAAACAATATTTTGCGCGCTATGGCGACGTTAATCATCTTGTTGTAAACCAGCTTCTCGCGACAGGACTGCAACGCTTCTGGTGTGAAAATCACTGCGTGGGACTTGGTTCTCTCGAATTCATGACGGTAAATTGCCCTGTAATTATAGCAAAGCAGTTGGCCCATTGAAGCTGATAAACGAAGCCAAAATTGTGCTCCGTCGTCTGCCAATATTCGCTCGATGGAGGCTATAGGCCTCACAAGCCAATCAAAACAGCTACTCGGGCGCCCTTTGAAATTCGTGTAATTTTGCTCACCCGAAACGGCCCTCTACAGTCGAAATAAGATCGTCCCGCAAAGGTGCTACAAGACACTATCGCGGATCGATTTGGGGCCACGTCGATCTGGCGAAGGCAGGCGGAAGTCGAGCAGGACCTGCTGCGGAACAGATAACCGGCCCCAAACCGAATCGGACAGGTGGCCCCGATTTCTTCATAGTTGAAGGCGCAGAGAGAACCGAAGCACGGCTCCGGGCTCCGGCGCCGCCGCTTGCCGAGCAGCAATCCTCCGCCTCCCTGAAATCCAATCGAGAAGAGCGTTCAATTCCGGGACGGTCCAAGCTCTGCCGCGAAAACAGGTGTCAGACCACCCGGTCCTCTCCCGCAACTGATCTAGCGCAGGGCGTTCATGAGCCGCATATCCCAGAGTGGCTGCGTGCACGACGCAGCGAGATCATTTATGAAAATCCTATTCAGTACGATGGCTGTCCCCTTGCTGACAGCCATCGCTTTTGCTGCGGATTCGATCCCCGCAGACCTCAGAGAAACGGCACTGGCCACTTTCAAGGCTTTGCCACCCACCACGCCGGTAGTCGCTAACAACCCGATCACACCGGAGAAGATCGCCCTCGGCAAGGCACTGTTCTTCGATCCACGCGTCTCGGCGTCAGGCGTCTTGTCGTGCAACTCGTGCCACAACTTGGCCACCGGCGGCGACGACAATCATGAAACCTCGATCGGCCATGGTTGGCAGAAGGGACAGCGCAACGCGCCGACTGTACTGAACGCTGTCTTCAACATCGCCCAGTTCTGGGATGGTCGTGCCGCAGACCTGAAGGCTCAGGCGAAGGGACCGGTCCAAGCCGGCATCGAAATGGCCAATACACCGGGCCAAGTCATCGCCACGCTCAAGTCCATGCCGCAATATGTCGAGTGGTTCGATGCAGCTTTTCCGGCTGAAGCCGATCGGGTCACCTTCGACAACTTCGCCAAGGCAATCGAAGCCTTCGAGGCGACACTGGTCACGCCGGCCCCCTTCGACAGCTTCCTGAATGGTGATGAGCTTGCCATGACTTCCGAACAGAAACAGGGCCTGGCGCTTTTCATGGACAAAGGCTGCTCGTCCTGCCATGCCGGCATCAACGTTGGTGGGGAAGCCTATTACCCATTCGGCCTCGTGGAACAGCCCAGCGCCGAGGTCCTGCCGGAAAAAGACATGGGCCGATTTGCGGTCACCAATGCAGCCGACGATTCCTATGTTTTCCGCGTGGCGCCGCTGCGCAACGTTGCACTCACCGCGCCATACTTTCATTCGGGCAAGGTTTGGGATCTGAAACAGGCCGTTGCCATCATGGGAACCACCCAGCTTGGCGTGGTACTGGCGGACGAAGAAGTCGACCTGCTTGTTGCCTTCCTCAACTCGCTAACCGGAAAGGCACCCGAGGTCGCCTATCCCATCTTACCCGCCGAAACGGCGACAACACCCCGGCCTATAACGCAGATCTTAGGAAAATAAACGGCCAGCTGACTGCGGAACATCGCAATTGACAATGATTGCGACTTTTACTGGACGAGACGAGTCGCGACGTCCATGAGAACGCAAATGGCTCGTTTCCAAAGTGCAGACACTGCTTCCGTCACCAGCTCGTTGCGGTGGAATCATGTTTGGGATCTGGCGTGCGACATGCCAAGGAAGGCGTCTGACGCATGAGGCTCGCGCGCTGTCGATACCGCGCGGCGGCCGGCCATCGCGCTGGCGGCCGAATTGCCGCGCGCCGAAGTGATCGGCCCCCTTAGGGCGAAGGGGCAGCCACTCCGTCCTCCATGTCCAGCGATTCTTCGACTGCTTCCGGATTCCGGGCGATGGTCCAAAGGAGAGTATTCGCCGCTGCATCCGGTTTCGAGCGACCTTGCTCCCAATTTCGAAGCGTTGCCAGATCGAGGCCATACCTCACGGAGAATGCCTCCTGAGAGAGCTTCGTGCGACCCCGGACTTCGCGAACACTTATCGGCCGCGGCGCATGAACCTTCGCGATCACGCCTGCGGACGACAGTTCATTCTTCAGTGCCAATAGGTCGTCGACGCAAGGAACCGTCACGAACGCCTTGCCGTGATCGACCATCTCCGTGAGTATCGCGTGGGCCGTCCTGAGCGGCAGCTGTCTCTTAACGAGAATCCGGGCGGCCTCAGGAGTATTCGCGCCGTGAAGAAAACTGAGACTCAGTCGGACGGGAGAGCCTGACGACACCGGGACGACGTCCCGGGTTCGCACCCGTTGTCCGTACCGCTCCATGAATTTCGATTTAGTCGACATTAAGCTTCTCCGCGATCACTCGACCGAGCTTGCGCAATTTGGACCATCCCCACTGGAAGCATCGCGATAAAAGTACGCCAAACAACGCTAAGGGAGAACAAGCAGTGATCTGATTTCGTTCGACGCTCGTTTTCGAGAGCCGTTCTGGGTCGTTCGCAATCAACTGTGTAGGCCAGCGGAGCGAGCAAGGAGCGCCAGATCCGGACAGGGCTGAGTGGTGTGTTTCTCCGAAAGGTGGGCCATGCCCTAAGGGACACGAGATGTAGTGGACTCGTCGATCCGCGCGGTTTCGATTCGCGCACCCGGGCACAACGCTTGGATAAGTCCCATCAAATGCTCTCCGGTGCCCGTCATCTGTATAGCTGACATTGGGCCGAGGGCTTCCAGCACGAGCCACATGGCGCGGGTATCGACCGTGACCCATGGTGCGCCGCCCCTGCCGCCAGTTCCAGCGGCGGCACGTGACACCGGCATCATCGCACCAGATGACTTCGCCCGGTTCGGGATGCTCGGTTACCATTTCACCTTGCTCGATCGTGTCGAATGGCTCCGCTCCCTTCGCAATTAAAAGTCTCGGGACCCCTGGTAGAGATCGAGATCTTCCCCGCCAATCGGCATCAACCAGTGGGGAAATCCGCGGGAGAGAGCCATCTTTCCGCACCCGCTTGAGAAGCGCGGCGGCCGAGCACGGCGTTCGATTGGCCTTTGTGCCGAAAGCCTCGTAGGCAACGGCCCACGCCGCAAGACGCGCGTCCCTTTGGGCGTCATCGCGAAGCGCCGCCTGTTCCGCCGCCGCAATCGTGTCGTTCAACGCCTGTGCATCCGGCACGTCGATTCCAGCGTTCCGCACCACAATGCTGATCAGATGAAAATCCCGGTAGCGGGCCTAGATCTCGGGGCAATCAATGGCGTGAAAGACATGGGATGCTCTTTTCTCATGGGGAGGTTTGCGCTGCGCGGGTGGTTCGGGAAATGTTTCAAGAAAGGTGCTTGTCGAGCGTCCAGATCTTCTGGCGTCGCCATGGTGCATGCCGCACCATGCACTGGATAATTCCATCATTCGGCGGTGGACAAGGCCTGATAGAGATCGTCGATTATGTCTTGCGGGTGCTCGAGCCCACCTCGGCCGGCAACAAGCTACGCCTCCTCCAGATCCTCCATTTCATAGGAGGCAGCGGGCGCGATATGGATGTGAAGCAGCTTTCCTTGCCGGGTCATGCATCGCTTTCGGAAATTCGTCTCGCACGAAAATCTGCCGCCAAACTGGCCTGATCAACAGCATGGTATGGCGTTTTCCCAGTCCAGTTGGCTTTGCAACGAAACGCGGTTCAGCCCAAGGGTCGGTTTCCTCGCCAGCACGCCGCGTCCCCGCCGTTTTAGCCACCGTGTCCCGGCAACGCGTCTTGTACCTGCCTGACAACCGCTCGCAGGACCTCAACGCCCTTCTCGATCTGCCGAATGCTCAAGGCGGCATAGCCCATTACAAGCCCCATGCGATCGATGTGGCCTTCGTCCGACTGCCGCTCGTAAAGGGGCGAGATCAGGTGTAGCCCCAGGCCCGCGCCTCGGGCGGCTTCGACCAGGGTCGTTTCCCGCGATCGCGGGAGTTCGTCGAACCAAACGACGACGTGCAGACCGGCCTCTGCTCCCTGGACAGCGATGCGATCTCCGAAGCTGCGCCGCAAGGCGCCCAACAACGTCCCCCGACGCTCGCCGTTCAGCCTGCGCACACGCCGCACATGGCTTTCGTAGCCGCCACTCTCGATCAAACAGGCCAGAGCCTCCTGTTCAGCCACCGGCGAATGCCGGTCCGCGAATTGTTTGGCGGTAGCGAAGACCTCCTGCAATTCCGCCGGGACGACGAGGTAGCCGATACGCAGCATCGGCGAGAGCGTTTTGGAGATCGTGCCGAGGTAGATGACAGCCCCGTGGTCCTCAAGACTGTGCAGCGGAGGGACCGGATTGATGTCGTAGCGATATTCGCTGTCGTAGTCGTCCTCGATCACATAGGCGTTGTTGTGCCGCGCCCATTCCAGAAGCTGATGGCGGCGCGCGATCGGCATGACGCCGCCCAGCGGAAACTGATGCGATGGCGTGACATAGGCCAGTCGCGCCCCGATCCCCGCCAGCAACTCCGTCTTCATCCCGTCCTCGTCGACGGTGACGGGGATGGGCAAGGCACCCGTACTGGCAAAGACCTGACGCGCCATCCTGTAGCACGGGTCCTCGATGACGAAGCGGTCGGCACGATCGAGAAGCAGGCGAGCGCACAGATCGAGGCCCTGCTGCGAACCGTTGATGATGATGATCTGCTCGAGGTCGCAGCTCAGGGTTCGGGCGCGCCAGAGATAGCCCTGGAGCGCCTGGCGCAGCCGGCGCGAGCCGCGAGGGTCGTCATAGGCAAGACGCAACGGGCGCTGCCCCATCGCCTCGTTCATCGCACGTTTCCAGACCAATGCGGGGAAGTCTGACGTCGCCAGGTCGCCATAGCGGAAATCGACCTTCAGCCCAGTCGGCAGATAATCCGGCCAGGGCGGCGTAACGCGCAGTCGTTCGCCATAGGCGGACAGATGAACCGGGCCGACTCGTTTCGCGACAGTGCGGCTCGTCTCAGGACCGATCAGCGAGGATGCAACGCGAGGTCGTGCGCCTTGACGGACTTCGATAAAGCCTTCCGCGGTCAGTTGGTCATAGGCGACCGTCACCGTCGTTCGCGAAATCCCAAGGTCATTTGCCAGGCCGCGGGAGGACGGCAGCTGACTACCGGTTTCATAGACGCCGCCGAGGATCTGCTCGCGAAGAGCCTCGTAGATCTGGCGTGCACCCATCGCGTGCGTGCGACCTGCAGAACCGGCACTTGAAGACTGGACCATTTCATTCATCGCCAACTGGATATTTCACATTGGCCAGTTTGCCGTCAATCTTTCGGAAACCCAAGCAAGATCTTAGAGGCCGAATGACCCGCTCCTATCAATCGGAAACCGATGCTCTCACGCGGTCGCTCAACGACACCGGTCCCGGATTCGCCACTCGGGCGATCCATCATGGCTACGATCCCGCCGGCTTTTCCAATGCCGTTCAGCCGCCAGTCTTCTTGACCTCGACCTATGGATTCGAAAGCGTGGCAGCGAACGAGGCCGCCGCCGCGCTTGGCGGAAGGCTCTATGCGCGCGAATACAATCCGACGACGGAGATCCTCGAACAACGGCTCGCCAATCTGGAAGGAGCCGAGGCAGGTCTGGTCGTTGCCTCGGGGATGGCGGCTTTCGGCACACTGATCTTGTCGCTCCTGTCCCAAGGCGATGAACTCATCGTCCACAGGACACTTTATGCGAACACGCTTGCCATGGTCGAACAGGCGGTCCCCCGCTTCGGCATCAAGGTCGTCGCGGTCGACCTGTCCGATCCTCACAATCTCGATGCCGCGATCACCGAGCGGACCCGGCTTGTTTTCTTCGAGACGCCGGTGAATCCGCTGAGCCGCATCCTAGACATCGCTGCCATTGCCGAGCGCGCCCACGCGCGCGGTGTAAAGGTTGCAGTCGACAGCACCTTCGCCTCCCCCGCGCTCCAGCGGCCGCTCGAACATGGGGCCGACCTCGTGCTCCACTCGCTGACCAAATACATCAATGGGCACGGCGATGCCCTTGGCGGGGCGATTCTCGGCGACGCGCAAACGCTCCGCACGCTGCACGAAACGGGCCTGCGCTACATCACCGGCGCAGCGCTCTCGCCCATGTCAGCTTTCCTGATCCTGCGCGGTCTGAAGACGCTGACGCTGCGCATGGAACGCCACAGCGCCACTGCCCTTGCGGTGGCTCGGGCGCTCGAAGCGCACCCGGCGGTGGCATGGGTGAGTTATCCCTTCCTCGACTCGCACCCTGATCAGGTGACGGCGCGAAAACAGATGTCCAACGGATCGGGCATGTTGGCCTTTGGCCTCCACGCTGGATACGAAGGAGCGCGCCGGATGATGGACCGGCTCAACCTGATCACTCGCGCCGTCAGCCTCGGCGATGCCGACAGTCTCATCTATCACCCAGCAAGCCTGACCCGTGCCCGGCAGCCGATCCGCAAGGATGCGCATCTGGCCGATGGAGTGGGCGAGGACCTCATGCGTCTCTCGGTGGGTCTTGAAGACGCCGACGACCTAGTCGCGGACCTGCGGCGGGCTCTGGACGCCTTGTGATGACCTGTCGTCCGGCCAGTCCTGCGCTGACGCACAAACCTGGAGCCTTGCCATGGCATTCCTGAGCGGTCTTTCCGCGTTTCCCATCACGCCCGCCGATCGTGACGGCCGCGTCGATACCGTTGCTCTGCGCAGGCTGATTGCTCGGCTTGGCGCCGCTCAGGTCGATTCCATCGGTCTTCTCGGCAGCACCGGCACATACATGTATCTGACGCGCGAGGAACGGCGGCGGGCGCTCGCCGAGACCTTGGACGAAATCGCCGGGCGAATGCCGGTCGTGGTGGGTGTGGGCGCGCTGCGCACCGATGAAGCCGTGGGGCTCGCGCAAGACGCCCAGGCCCTTGGAGCTGCTGCGGGTTTGCTTGCCGCCGCCTCCTACACCCCGCTCACTGATGACGAGGTGTTCGAACATTTCTCCACGGTGGCGCGCGAAAGTGGCCTTCCGATCGTCATCTACGACAATCCAGGAACGACGCATTTCCGTTTCACCCCAGCACTCGTCAGCCGCCTGGCAAAGGTGCGGGGGATCGTCGCTATCAAGAATCCGACAGACAAGGGCGATGCGATCAAGAGCCATCTGGCCGACCAGAGGCGCACTATGCCGGAAGGGTTCTCGATCGGCTACAGCGGCGACTGGAACGCCGCAGAGGCCATGATCGCCGGCGCCAACACATGGTACAGCGTCCTCGCCGGCATCCTGCCCGAGGTCTGCGTGAAGATCGTCACGGCGGCGCAACAGGGCGATCCGGCCGAAGCGCGACGGATCGATGCCACGCTTGCGCCGCTCTGGAGCCTCTTCAAGGAGTTCTCGAGCCTTCGCGTCGTCTATGCACTTGCCGATTTGCTCGACATTTGCCGTGCCGACCCCCCGCGTCCCATCCTGCCTCTGCCCTCAGCAGCGAAGCGCCAGATCGCCGCCGCGTTGGAACGCTTGCCATCGGATGTCAACCGGTGAACAGCGAACCCGGCGGCCAGTGAAGGAACCTGTCATGTATGTACCCGCGCATTTCGATGAACCGAGCCGAGAAGTCCTCTACGAACTGATCGAGAACAGTGCACTTGGCATGCTGATAACCCATGGCCGGAGCGGTCTCGACGCCAATCACATCCCCTTCGAACTCGACACGTCACAGGGAGAAAACGGTACCCTTTACTCCTGAGCGATTAATAGACGTGCCGAAGGAAAGTGCACATTCTCGCTCGAGTGACTTATTTCAAAGGATGTGATCGCGTTTTGGCACATTCACGGCCGACATGCGGCAGCCGGTCACTCACCAACAACCGGGAAACCCTCCGGCCTACACTTTCTACCGGAGCGCACGTGCTGCATCGACCATGTTCATGAGGGCAGGGCGGACCTCCTCCCATTTGCGTGTTTTGAGGCCACAGTCCGGGTTTACCCACAGTTGGGAATCCGACAGTCGCTCGCGGGCAAGCATGACGAGATCCGAAATCTCCCCGACTTCCGGGACACGTGGTGAGTGAATGTCGTAGACTCCGGGCCCGATTTCGTTCGGATATTTGGAGCTCGTGAAGGCGTCCAGCAGTTCCATTTTCGAGCGCGACGTCTCAATCGAAATGACATCCGCATCCATTTCAGCGATCGCGTCGATGATCTCGTTGAACTCCGAATAGCACATGTGGGTATGGATTTGAGTCGCGTCCTTTACACCCGTTGAAGCGATCCGGAAGCATTCGACAGCCCAGTCGAGATAGTCGTTCCAATCAGACTGGCGCAGTGGCAATCCTTCGCGAAACGCGGCCTCATCGATCTGGATCATCCTTGCGCCGGACCATTCGAGATCCGTCACTTCGTCGCGGATGGCGAGCGCGATCTGGCGGCATGCTTCGGAGCGCGGTACGTCGTCGCGAACAAAAGACCAGTTGAGAATGGTCACTGGGCCTGTGAGCATTCCCTTCACAGGGTTTTCCGTAAGCGACTGGGCGAATTGCCACCAGCGCAGCGTCATCGGATTGCGCCTCGATACGTCGCCGAAGATGATGGGGGGGCGCACGTAACGCGACCCATAGCTCTGCACCCAGGCATGCTGGGTGAAGGCGAAGCCGGACAGCTGCTCGCCGAAATACTGTACCATGTCGTTTCGTTCGAACTCACCGTGCACCAGCACGTCCAGCCCGATCTCTTCCTGCCAGCGAATTGCAGCCTCGATCTCCTTCTTCAGGAAGGTCTCGTAGTCGACATAGCTCAGCTGGCCCTTCGCATGAGCGGCCCGCGCCCTGCGTACCTGCGGCGTCTGCGGGAAGGACCCGATGGTCGTCGTCGGGAACGGCGGCAGCCCGAGCGTGCCGGCCTGGACTCTGGAGCGCTCGGCAAAAGCGCTCTCTCGTCGCTTCATGCTGTCGTCAATGCTGGCGATCCGTCCCTCAACAAGCGGGTCATGGATCTTCGTGGATGTCACGCGAGTGGCGGCAGCCTCGGCAGACGCTTTCAACGCGCCTGCCACCGCATCCCTGCCTTGGGACAGGGCCCGGGCAAGCAACACCAACTCGTCGGTCTTCTGGGCCGCGAAGGCGAGCCACGACCTGATGTCCGCGTCGAGTTCCGTCTCCATGCGGAGGTCGATCGGCACATGCAGCATCGAGCAAGAAGGCGCGATCTCGACGCGGTCCAAGGGCCAGCCGGCGACGATCGGTTTGATGCGGTCGAGAATGGCGGGCAGGTTCGCACGCCAGACGTTGCGGCCATCGATCAAGCCAAGCGAGAGCACCAGATCCTTCGGTGCGAGCCGACCCACCGTTTCCAGCTGCTCGGGAGCGCGCACGAGATCAATATGCAGCCCGGCCAGGGGCAGAGAAACCGCGGTTTCGAGATTGTCTCCCAGCGGCCCGAAATAGGTAGCCAGCATGATCTTCAACTCGGGCGCGGCTTTCGACAGCTGGCCATAGGCGAATTCGAACGCAGCTCGTTCGTTCGGGTTCAGATCGAGGACAAGCGCTGGCTCATCGATCTGCACCCAGTCGGCTCCAGACAGCTTCAGCCTCTGCAGGAGTTGCTCGTAGACGGGCAGCAGCCGCGGCAGGAGCGCGATGGGATCGAATCCTTCGGCAGGCGATTTCGCCAGCTTGAGGAAGGTGATCGGTCCAAGGATGACTGGGCGTGTGTGAACGCCGAGAGCTTTAGCCTCGATGAAGTAATCGACCGGTTTCGTCGACGAGAGGGCGAACGTCTGATCATCGTTGAGTTCCGGCACAATGTAGTGATAGTTGGTGTCAAACCACTTGGTCATTTCCATCGCGGTTACATCAGACCGATGAGCCGCCTGCTGGTGACCAGCGTGTCGACAATCCTCCGTCTGACCCTGGTTGCCCCGCCCCATTGCGAAGTAGATGTCAAGTGGAACCTCGCCGCTATTCCAGCCGTAACGGGATGGAACGGCGCCGACCATGGCTGCGGTGTCGAGCACATGGTCGTAGAGCGAGAAGTCGTTCGACGGGATTTTCGACACGCCGCGATCGTGCTGCTCCTCCCAGCTAGCGGCACGGAGCGCCTTCGCGGTCGTGAGAAGGTCGGCAGCGGACGATTTTCCGGACCAGTAGCTTTCAAGCGCGAATTTCAGTTCTCGCCGACGACCGAAGCGGGGCACGCCGAGCGTTGCTACAGGAATTTGCTGAGAGACAGTCATGCCAGACCCCGATGGTTGGGGCGTCGGTGCAAGGAAGGCGCTAGCAGGCCGGCACGAACGCCAGGCTGCAGCGGCCACCGAGACACCCCGCCCGTGGACGTAATTCGCCGTGGCAGGTCTCCTGGCTCGCGGGGTCATAGCCTCTACCCGTCTTCCCAAGGCTATTCGCCTCAGTGACATGAGTGGGGTTGGCTCGCCGCTAACAGTTGCGGGGGCAGCGCCGGCATCGCACCGGCTTCCCTCTTAGCTCCGCTGCGGCAGCGCCGTACGGAGAACCACGACGCGGGAGACAATTACAGCAGTTCGCTTCTTTGTCAAACGCCGCATAAAGAAATGTTTATGTCGTTATGTTAAATTTCCGTTGGCATGTTCCAAAGGTCGCCTCGAAAGCGAAAACTGTGGAAGCCTTGAGCGGCCGGTAAATCAAAGCAATGACGCACGGCGCCCTTGTCCAGGAGGATAGGAGTTCGTCGGCTGCCGGCAGCAAACATACCGGCAAGCGCCGTGGTGCTGCTTAGCGCATCATGCGAACCACCTCGGCGTCGAACTTCGGCTCCGAGGTTCCGACCGCTTCGTTGGTGATCTGCTCGCGACCGTATTCGGCTCAATGGCGAGGCTGTTGCCCATGTGGAAGCTGTTGGCCGTGATGCCCTCGGTGATATGACACAACGATTTCGGGGGGAGCACACCGAGGCCAGGCGCAGCGGCGTGTTGCGAAGTGATCGAGGCCAATGTCTCGAACTGCTTGTTCGCAGCCCACCGGCTCAAGGTAACCCGGCTCAAACCACCGGGCCAGCTCAAGTCCTGTCCAAATGAGGCCTGAGCGGCAAATCGTCGTGCACGCGCACGGTTTGGCGTTCGATCTTGTGATGCGTCTTGGGCGGACAATCGCCACGGTGCAGCGCGCAGAAGCGGTCCCCAATTGGGAAGCCGAGGGCGGTGAGGGCAAGCCAGCGCCACAGGCGGAAGGGGACTTGGACCTGTTTGCCCTGCTGGACCACAAGTTCGCGACACAGGGCCTCAAGGAGAAGACCAAGAGTGATTATGCGCGGGACCTCGCCAAATTCATCAAAAGCAGCGGGCAGTCAAAGTTCGGCGCCGATTGACATGGAGATAGCCATCGCGGCCGACCGCCCAGGCGGACCGCAAGCCGGAATACAACCGGGTGCAGGCGGCCAAGCTCGTCCACAAGATGGCGTCGGGCACACACCGGCGATGGGAGAGCGGACCGTGGAGTGCAGGAACTTCACGCCTATCCACGCTCCCGTGGACGTGTCCTGCGGCACATCGGCAGCGATATTGAGGAGGCAGTTGAGCTTCTGGTCGAGCACTCTTACCTGCCATTACCTACGCTTAACGTCATCTCGTACTGAAAACGCACCACGCAAGGTCGAGATGTAACATGCGCCCTTCGTGGATGGTTCTAAGCTTCCTCGGGCGCGGTCAATCTGTGATAACGGTCGCTTGGAACCTCCATCACCGCGACGCGATCAAGGTTGGCATATCGCGCTCGGTAGTAACCTTCTTCCTCCACTTCGGCGAAACTACACTGGGGAACGTCAAAGGTCGCAGCTTCCAATCCGAAGAAAGTCGTAGCGGTTTCTTCATCCAAGAAGTTCCACTCATCTTCTCCGTCGTCATATGTGACGCGAACATAGGAGGCCATGCGCGCGGCTTCCTGATCACCCATCTCTGCGATGATGGCATCGCATTCTTTCTTCAGCTTTCCTGAAACCTCACCCTTATCCCAGTCATCCAAAGCCCGATAGATTTCTGGATGATAATACTCTGGCATCTCCTCTACATCGTCACCGATAAGCTCAATGGTGCGGACATATTGCGGATTTATCAAGAGTATTTTGTTGTCAAGGCTCCAACAATACAGCCATGGCCTGCTTGTGTTATTTCTACGCAGATTATGAAGTTCCTTCAACTGACGTAAAATCGATTCACGCGCCTTTTCATCGATAGGATATTGGCGGCTGCCAACAGTCGTCTTGATTCTGAGCGTGCCGTATCGCGTTTCGGCATCGGCAATTGCAAACGGGCTCGTGCGCCACTCCTCGACATCAATCTTCCAGCCCAGCAGCTCCTCGACCGTGCATTTCAACGTGAGACAAAGGTCCTTGATCTGCTCGACGTTCAACTGCGTTTTGCCTGTTTCCCAACGGGCCACAGTCTGTTGCGTCGTTGCCATCTGCTCTGCCAAATCTTTTTGAGTCATGCCCAGTCGAACCCTAAGCTCTTTCATGTTCATAACTCACCTCGCGTGTTCAACACACGCATTGTGGATGAATTAATCTAACACGTCAAGCGTGTTCAAAAATCGCAGCATGTGTTTTTAGGGCGTCTTCGAGGCTCCGGCAGCCGTTCGTGACCACTTGCGCAAGACACAGGGCTGGTACACAGCACGAATGGGGCGATCAAAAATTACTGCTGCGATGCTCGTCATCAGCCAAGCTGCCGCCGCACCTTCCACTAGGGTGCCAAGGTTCGAAATGAGTGCAGACGACCATAGCGAACGGAAGGTCTTGTGCTCAAAAGGAACGAGTGAAGATGTTCTCTTCGCCATTGTGGGAAGCTTCGGGATCGACCGCGGGGCTGGATTTGTTTCGCCTCACTCAACCATGGCCTCGCCGTACAAGCCAAGCTGCCACAGTGGCGCGCCTGCTAACCCAGAAAACTTGGCGGCCTTACAGGCATGCGCAGGACGCGCGAAGCCGCTCAAATCCCCCCAGATGGGTCAGCCATCGAAGACCGGCATCACTTGCCCGTTGAGCGGCTATACGATAGTGCTCCGCGCTAAGCAGGAAGCGCCAAAAATTCGAGCGGCGACTTCATTCTTCTATTCAGGAAGGAACTATGAGGCGGCAGACGCGACCATTCACCGTGGAAGTCAAACAAAAGCGCAATTATCAAAAAGCCGCACGTTCCATCTGGGGCAATTTCGACATCGCCGCGGCGATGGCCGAGACAGCAAAGGAAGTCGAGCCGTTAAATCGTCAGCTTGTTGACTCTACTGTCGTGGCCCCTGATGCTGAACCTTTGGACAAACCGCGAGTGGAACATTTCATGGCCAATCCCCTGGAAACCGAGTCAGCAGTAGTTCATAGCGAACCGGCAGACAAAGCGGGAACGCCAAAACCGAAGACGAGAGCGCGGCGGTCGAGGAAGCCAGGAGCTGAGGCGAGCGCCGGCGCCAAGCCGATATCCGCGACCACTGAAGCACCGCCGTCAGCGCGAACAGGCCGAAAGAGCTACTCCGCGAAGGATCGTGCCCAAAAGCTGGCGCAGATCGAGACCTCGATCGGCGGCGGCGCTACTCTCAAGAGCGCGGTGAAGCAAGCCGGCATCTCGGAACAGACATATTATCTTTGGAAGAAGGCGGCGGCGCCTGCGGCGGACAGTGACGGGCTGAAGGATCTCGTCGCGCTCGAGGAAGAAAACAAGCGGCTAAAGAGCCTGCTTGCCGATCGTCTCCGCAAGGAGAATGCGGAACTGAAGAAAAGGCTTGGGCTGGATTAAGGAGGGTGGGCAGCTGGTTCTTGGCTCGCCGCGCTACAGCAACCCCGCCTGCTCGGCCTCGTGGCGCAAATTCTGCCTTGGCCTTGGGCCGATCTGCTGGATGACCAGCCCGGCGGCCAGCGAGCCGAGGTCGCCGCACTGCTTCAGGCCGCGGCCTTGCGTGTAGCCGTAGAGGAAGCCGGCGGCGTAGAGGTCGCCGGCGCCTGTCGTGTCGACCAGCTCGCCGATCCTGGTCGCCTCGATGGTGACTGTCTCGTCGCCGCGCACGATCACCGAGCCCTTTTCCGAGCGGGTGACGGCGGCGATCTTGCAATCCTTGCGGATCTGCGCCAGCGCCGCGTCGAAGGACGCGGTCTGGTAGAGCGACTTGATCTCGTGGCTGTTGGCAAAGACGATATCGACGGTGCCGGAGCGCATCAGATCGAGGAACTCGTCGCGGTAGCGGTCGACGCAGAACGAGTCCGACAAGGTCATCGACACTTCGCGCCCGGCGGCGTGGGCGAGCTTCGCGGTCTGCCGGATCGCTTCCTTGGCGCGCGGCGGGTCCCACAGATAGCCCTCGAAATAGGTGACCGCGGCGCCCGACGCCTTGTCGGCCTCGACGTCCTCCGGGCCGAGCTCGATGCAGGCACCGAGATAGGTGTTCATCGAGCGCTCGCCGTCGGGCGTGACGAAGATCATCGAGCGCGCCGTCGGCGGTTCGCCGTTGAGCGGCCTGGTGTCGAAGGCGACGCCCTGGGCATGGATGTCATGCGCGTAGATTTCGCCGAGCGCGTCGTTGGAGACCTTGCCGAAGAAGGCGGCGCGACCGCCGAAGGAGGCAACGCCCGCCGCCGTGTTGCCGGCGCTGCCGCCCGAGGCTTCAATGGCCGGGCCCATGCGGCTGTAGAGCAGTTCGGCGCGCCGCGTGTCGATCAAATTCATCGCGCCCTTGATGATGCCGTTGGTCTCCAGGAACGCCTCGTCGCACTGGGCGATGATGTCGACGATGGCATTTCCGATACAAAGCACGTCATAGTCCGGCATCAATTCATGTCTCCGCCAACGAGCCACCGGCTTTCTGCGATGCCGGCCGGGCGCGGGTCTGGCCAGTGGGAATGGGCTTTCCGCTTGCCAATCCGTTCGGCGCCGGCCCTCACGGGGCGGCGAGTCCTGCCTCGCGCCGCAATTCCTCGGCCCTGTCTGTCTTCTCCCAGGTGAAATCAGGCTCTTCACGGCCGAAATGGCCATAGGTCGCGGTGTTGCGGTATATAGGGCGTAAGAGATCAAGCATCTTGATAATGCCCTTCGGTCTGAGATCGAATAACTCAAGAATGAGGCGCTCGATCCTTCTTTCCTCAACCCTCGCTGTCCCGAACGTGTTGACCATGACAGAAACCGGACTGGCCACGCCGATTGCGTAAGCAAGCTGCAGCTCGCAGACGTCCGCAAGTCCGCTAGCGACGATATTCTTCGCGACATACCGGGCCGCGTAGGCAGCCGAGCGGTCAACCTTGGACGGGTCCTTGCCCGAAAAGGCGCCGCCGCCGTGACGCCCCATCCCGCCGTAGGAATCGACGATGATCTTGCGTCCAGTGAGGCCGCAGTCGCCACGCGGCCCACCGACCACGAACCGCCCCGTTGGATTGACCAGAATTCTGATGCCTTCCGTCTCCAAGTGGGTCGGCAGGACAGGCTTTATGATTTCCTCAATGACGCCCTCGCGGACCGTCTCTTGCGAGACCTGCTCGTCATGTTGGGTCGATACGACGATGGTATCCAGGGCGACCGGGCGCAACCCCTCATAGCGCACTGAGACTTGGGATTTCATGTCAGGACGCAACCAGCCAAGCTGTCGTGCTTTCCGGACATCTGCCTGTCGTTTCGTCAAGCGATGAGCGAGCTGGATCGGCAAAGGCATCAGAGTATCGGTTTCGCGGCAGGCGTAGCCGAACATGAGGCCCTGATCTCCCGCTCCCTGTTGGAGGTCCTGCCCTCGTCCCTCGTCAACGCCTTGGCTGATGTCGGGCGACTGCTCGGTGAGAGCATGAACGACGGAGCAACGCCGGCCGTCAAAGCCGACGGCCTCATCGTCGTATCCAATATCGAGAATCGTATCGCGCGCAACTTGGCTATAATCCACCTGCGCATCGCTGGTAATCTCGCCAGCCAGAACGACCATCCCTGATTTTACCAACGCTTCACAGGCGACACGCGCCTTGGGATCGGTGCGGAGGATGGCATCGAGGATGGCATCCGAGATGTTGTCGGCCAACTTATCCGGGTGTCCCGCGCCAACCGATTCGGAAGAGAACACGAACTGCCTAGCCATGAAATGCCTCGCTTCGGGTGTTGGAGTTGTATGGGACATTTTGCTTAGCCCACCTTACCTGTCGGTGATGCCCGGGACCTCGAACGCAGCGCACAAGTCGGCAACGTCTCTTCGCACGCAGGCATGGAGATCCTCGTCGTCTGGCCGCCGAAGGACGGAGTCAATGAAGCCAGCAATTTGCACCATTTCCACATCGCGCATGCCCATTGACGTCACTGCTGGCGCCCCCAGGCGAATTCCGCTTGTGACCGCCGGATCCCGCGGGTCGCCAGGCACCATATTAAAGTTTGTGATGATGCCTGCCTTTGCTAGTCGCTCGGCATAGGCCTTGCCCGATAGCGGTCGATCGCGCAGATCAAGGATCAGCATGTGATTGTCCGTCCCCCCGGTAACCAGGTCATAACCTCGCTCGAGCAGTGCCTGGGCCAGAGCCTTGGCATTCTTGACGGTCTGTTGGCCGTAGCTTCGGAAGGACGGGTTCGCGGCTTCGTGCAAGGCAACAGCTAGCGCAGCGATGACATTCATGTGGGGCCCACCCTGCAGGTGAGGGAAGACCGCCCGATCTATTCGTCTGGCGAGATTGTATTTGCTCTTTGGATGATACAGGGCCTGATAGCGATCTTCGTTCCTGGACAAAATGAAACCACCGCGGGGACCGCGGATCGACTTGTGTGACGTGCTGCTGACCACGTCGCAATAGCGCACGGGATTCGGGTGCGCTCCCGCGGCAATCAGGCCAACGATGTGCGCGATGTCGGCTACGAGATAGGAGTTCGCTTCCAGGGCGATTTCTGCCATTGCCGCGTAGTCAAAGACACGCGGGTAAGCAGTTCCGCCGACCCAAATGAGCCGCGGCCGTTCGCGCTTGGCTGTCTCGCGCAAGCGGTCATAGTCAATCTGCTGTGTCTTTTCATCTAGTCCATAGGGGACGCGTTGATAGTCAGTTCCGGAAAAGTTGATGGCCCAACCATGAGTCAGATGGCCACCTTCCGGAAGGGGCAAGCCCATGACTTTGTCACCGGGGCTCAAAAGCGCACGATAGACAGCCTGGTTGGCCGGCGAGCCGGAATAAGGCTGGACGTTGGCATGCTCGCTGCCAAATAGTGTCTTCAAGCGCTCAATGGCTAGGTTCTCAAGCTCATCAACGATCTCGTTTCCGGCATAGTAGCGCGCACCGGGGTACCCCTCGGCGTACTTGTTCGTGAAAATCGAGCCGTTCGCTTCCAGCACGGCCGAGGACGCAAAGTTCTCAGATGCGATGAGTTTGAGGGTCGTCCGCTCCTGCCGCTCCTGTCTCAGAAGCAGCTCGTGAACGCGGCAATCAACTGCGGCCAAGGAAGACCGCCCGTAGGTGTCGGGCTGCGCGATGGCGCCGTCGGCGGAATTGTCCATGGTAGCTTCGCGCTCCAATTGGATTGATCTATTTCACGGTCAAGCATGCGGTCCCCTTGGGCCGCGTGTCTCGTACCGCTTCGAGCCGCTGCAGGTCCCGTTTATGATAGCCCTCGCCTTGGGGCAGGAGATCGACCAATAATTGAGCCAGCCCACCGTCGTTGCCTCCTGCTTTGAGATGGTACGAGCGCCACGGGGGTTGTTCATTGCAGCAAAGAAAGTCGGCTCTGGCGAGCAGCCCGACGTGTCGCACCACCCGCTCGCGACGCACGCCCAGAATCTCCGCTAGCTCGCAGACAGTTAGGTCCGCATGCGCGCAATGGCCCAGGATTCGAAGGCGATCAATATGCGCCACCGTGCGTAGGCGACTGACCAGTGTCATCATTGGTCAGGATCAAGCCACATGGAAAACCTGGGCACTCGTCCTACTGAATTTGTCATTTCGCGTTCTCCACAGATGTTGCAGCTTTCGAACCAAATTATATGGCTGGTTGCCCACCGACATGACAATCACGGTGGCCGTGAAGATACTGTTGAGCCGAAAATGCTGTGTTCGAACAACCAAGATGGGCGCTCTTCTTGCCATTGCCTTAGCCGAAATTGCTCGCAGTTCGGCGGGTCGGAGAAAAGCGGCGCCACGTTTTTGACCCCACTGATCTCAGACGTTGCAATAAGCCTACCATTCACAGCGAACTGGAGTTGCTAAGAGTCTATGAATTTGCTTGAAGGATCTGTTGCAACGTTTGCCCAACCCGCTCTTGCTCCCGGCACACATCGCTCATGCCTTCGCCGTCCAAAAGACGGGCCACGAAGCGTAGCCGTTCCTCCATCACCGACACTCTCTCCACGGCATCAACAGCTCCGGCCAAAAAGCGGCGACCGCGATGAGCTGGCTATTCAACGGTTGCCAGTTGGAGCGAACGGGTTCGGCAGTCGAATGCGCGTAGCACATTGTTCCCTTTATGAGATCGAACGCCGTGCAGCTGGGGATCTGATGCAAAGCTGAACTCGCCTGGCTACAATTTCGACCCTTACAACTGACTTCATGCGCAAAGGAAGCACGTCTGCGATTGGCTTGGTGGCGAGCAAACAAATGACGAAAAAAGAGTAGTGCAACGTGCATTTTGGAAAATAGCCTGGATCACGGCCGATGCCAAAGGCAGCCAGTTCGATACAAAATCCCCTTTGATATTCTCCGAAACGCTTATGCCCGGCTGTCCAGCCGCAACCGAATACGCGGCATCGATAGCGAAAGTTTGCGCGCTAGCCATCAGTTCAGTATCAGGACCGACGACCGTAAACCAGCGCTGGCGGTGCGATCCCGCCGTGCGGGGCACAGAAACATTCGTCCGCAGAGTGGTAATATTTTCCAGTATCCGCCTCGACGATCAATCGCTCGTGCAGTCGCCGCAGCAGCGCGTCGCGCGGTCATGCTCCGCCTGCGAACATGATAAAGACGATGGCGCATTCGCGTTTCCGGAGCAGTCGAATTTCCGAGAAGGTCGCATGCTTCTCCGTCTCGGCTGACTCACGCGAAAACCCGATGAAAGAGACCCCGCATCGAGCACCTGACGCTGACTGGAGCGGGCCTTGCCGCCTATCGCGAGATGGTGCCGCTGCCAAAGGCGTTCGAGCGGGAATTGCTGGCAAAACTCAGCGCTGGTGAGCGCACCGCGATCACAAATGGATTGAGTGCGCTCAAGGAGGCCCTGGGCAGGATTAGGCGCTTACCAGTCCATCACCACCTTGCTCGAATTGCCGCTGCGCATCGCGTCGAACCCGGTCTGGAAGTCGTCGATGCCGATGCGGTGGGTGATCAAGCCGCTGACATCGAGAGGACCCTGCACCAGCGCAATCATCTTGTACCAGGTCTCGAACATCTCGCGGCCGTAGATGCCCTTCAGATGCAGCATCTTGAAGATGACCTTGTTCCAGTCGATCTCGAAGCCGGTCGGCGCGATGCCGAGAATGGCGATCTTGCCGCCATTGTTCATGGTATCGATCATGTCGCGGAATGCCGGTGCGGCACCGGACATTTCGAGGCCGACGTCAAAACCCTCGGTCATGCCGAGCGCCGGCATGATATCGCGCAGCTTTTCTTTCGAGGCGTCAACGACATGCTGGACGCCGAGCTTTTTTGCCAGTGCCAGGCGCACCGGGTTGATGTCGGTGATGACCACTTTTCGCGCGCCGACGCATTGCGCCACCAATGCGCCCATGATGCCGATCGGCCCGGCGCCGGTGACCAGAACGTCCTCGCCGACGAGGTCGAAAGATAGTGCGGTGTGAACCGCATTGCCCAGGGGATCGAAGATCGCGGCGATCTCGTCCGGCACGTCGTCGGGGATCGGCACGACATTGTGCTGCGGGATAGCCAGATATTCGCCGAAGGCGCCGGGGCGATTGACGCCGACGCCGAGCGTGTTACGGCAAAGATGCCCCCTGCCCGCGCGGCAGTTGCGGCAATGGCCGCAGACGATATGGCCTTCGCCGGAGACACGCTGGCCAACCTTGTATTCGGTCACCGCCGCGCCGAAATCGGCGACCGTACCAACGAATTCATGCCCGGTCACCATCGGCACCGGCACGGTCTTTTGCGCCCACTGGTCCCAATTGTAGATGTGGACGTCGGTGCCGCAGATCGCCGTCTTCCGGACCTTGATCAGCACGTCGTTGGGGCCGATTTCCGGCACCGGCACCTCTTCCATCCAGATGCCCGGCTCGGCCTTGGCCTTGACCAGCGCCTTCATCATGTTCGACATTCTTTTGTCCCTTGAATCTCTTGATCCGAATGATCCGAAATCGCTTTTCTGTTCCGGCCGTTCAGGAAGATCACACCGAGTTCGCGCCCGATGGCGCCGAACGCCTCGACCGCACGGTCGATATCGGCGCTGGAATGAGCGGCCGACATTTGCGTGCGGATGCGCGTCTGGCCCTTTGAGCCTCGCTTATGCTCTGGAGCTTGTTCTCTCGCGCCCGAATTTCCGCGGGGATGGCTGAACGGAGGCGATCCATTTGCGGATTTTCAAGTTCGTCGGGCCCGCACCCCCACAAACGCTCAACAAGTTGAACACGTCCTGACCCGACTGGGACTTCAAGTACGGACCTGAACCTGGCCGGGTGCTTCTGGATGGCAGGGTCCGTCAAGCTGCGGAGGCCATGAGGGAAATGAAAGAGCTACAGATCAAAAACACATAATCGAGCGATGAATATCGCCTGAACATTCCGAACAGCAACAGTTCGTTGGTGACATTGATGTCGACACGGACCTTGGCGGCCACCGATTCGTAGTTGCTGTCGTAAGCGGCAACGCCGGTGATCGCGCCCCACCCATGTGTGTATTTCCAGCCGCCGACTACGTCGGAGCGTAGCTCTCGATTGTGCCGACCACGCCCGAGCCTTCTTCGAGCGAAACCACGGCCGAAAAGCCGTTCCCGGCGTCGAAGTAGTACTGAACCACATTGGTATCGAAAGCGCCGTACGGAACCGGCGTCTGGTTGAACGGCAATCAGTGCCGCAGTTGAGCCGAGGAGGAGGCTCCTAATGTTCATTGTTGATCTCCGTTCAAAGAGTAAAAGGAATGGACGTCAGTGAATGAATTTTTGCTAAGGAAACAGTCGATAACGATGCGCATTGAATTGAATTTGAGCGGTTTTGATGCGCTCGTCGTGCCAGATATTCAAGAGAAATTGCGTATGATTGGGTATTATTTTTACAAGTATGCAATTGTAGTTACAAATATAATTATCTCAGAAATGACGGCATTCAACATTTCTGTACAAATCATCGCCGTCATCTCCGCTAGTTGTGGGCGGGGCCGTCACAAAGGCTTCTATTGCATATGACGTGCCATTCTGACGACCCAGCTGCGGCTCGAAGCTCAAGTGTGCCGGCGGACCTTGGTTCGCGCTTCCTTGCTTTTTTGCTTGCGGATCAACCCAAGCACGAACGGCAAACGTTTCGGCTATGGTTCGTCTGTTCGCTTCGCGACAGTTTCGTTCAATGGCGACAGCTTTGTTTGCTGTGAGCCCCGACGTTGAGACATCATGCGGCGGCACCGCTCGGTGCGACGCCGTCATTTTGGCGAACGCGATGGTCGATAATCACGCGCTGAACGCGCAGCCTTCCCGACAGTTGCGCTCGCGGTTCCAAGTTGCTGCGCGACGCGGAGCAACCATGGTTCACCGTCGGCTTCGCGATGCCTTTTCGGCACGGAGTTCGGCGGCAGTTCGAGTCGATAAGATCGTGTCAAAGGGAGTGGTGTAGCTGACGGCTTGGTCGCCGCGCTCTCCGGCATGGGACCGGGCTGATCAGCGTGCCACGGCTGGCAGGCTGATCAGCGGATCATCGCTCATTTGGCTGATGGTTTCCAGCGTCATGCTTGTCGCCAGCTTCGGCACCTTCGGCCGGATCTGGTCGGCGACGGCGCGCCATTGCGTGCTTGCGGCCTCGGGCGTTTCCTGGGCGAAGGCGGTGGCGATGAAGCGGAGACGACGCGGCGCCCGCTCTTGCCGGCATGGGCCAGCACGTTCCTCATAAAGTGGACGCGGCACCTCTGCCATGTCGCGCACAGCACCTTGGTGACGGCCGCCTTGATGCCTTCATGGGCATCGGAGACGACGAGCTTGACGCCGCGCAGGCCGCGGCGGGTCAGCTTGCGCAAGAACTCCGTCCAGATCGGCTCGGCCTCAGACGTGCCGACCTCCATGCCCAGCACCTCGCGCCGGCCGTCCGCGGTGACGCCGACAGCGATGATGACGGCGACCGAGACGATGCGGCCGCCGCGGCGCACCTTCAGGTAGGTGGCGTCGATCCACAGATATGGCCAGTCGCCCTCGATGGGTCTTTCAAGGAACGCTTTGACCTTGCCGTCGATCTCTTCGCACAGCCGGCTGACCTGGCTTTTGGAGATGCCGCTCATGCCCATGGTCTTGACCAGGTCGTCGACCGAGCGGGTCGAGATGCCTTGCACATAGGCTTCCTGGATGACGGCGGTCAGCGCCTTCTCGGCCATGCGGCGCGGTTCTAGGAAACCGGGGAAATAGGAGCCCTTCCTGAGCTTGGGGATGCGCAGCTCGACGGTGCCGGCCCGCGTCTCCCAGTCGCGCTCGCGATAGCCGTTGCGCTGGGCCGTGCGCAACGGGTTCTTCTCGCCATAGGCGGCGCCGGTGGCGGCGCCAACCTCCAGCTCCATCAGCCGCTCGGCGGCAAAGCCAATCATCTCGCGCAAGATATCGGCTTCCGGGTCTTCTCCACGAGCGCGCGCAGGTTCATCATGTCGTCGGTCATCGATGGTTCCTTCGAATCAGGTTGGTGTCAGCAACCCGACCTTACCGGCGAACTGTCGATGACCACCGCAAAGCCGCTCGCTCGCTACAGCGCTATCGAGGGCGCGCTCGCGAGCGGCTTCGCTACCGCCGAGCTACACCACCTGTAGGGAGTACGTCATGCCAAGCTGATGATTGCTTGTGGGTGCAAGTCCCATCCGGCCAAAGCCGTAGCGGGCAAGCCGGGACCGAGTCTTGCGGGCGTCGCGGCAACGCGGGGTCTGAAGTGTAGACAGGAGCCATGCGGGGTGCGGGAATGAGCCTCGAAAGGTGGATGTTCGCGGAGGCCGAGTGTGTTCCCTAGTCACGAAGGCAATATGAGCATCGTCGTTACGCGAGGCGATGCCGCTCCGTCGGGGTCGATGGCCGGATCACGCATGGAAGGTAATCATCGGAACATGAGAGGCCCGACCGGGTCCGCTGGATTGGTCTCCAGCGGGGGACAGCAGCAAGGTACTGCCAGAGCTGCCGTTCGAGCTGAGGTCGGGAGTCGGACTGGTTCATAGTACCGGTGAAGCCGTCGAAGGAAACGAGGCGAGTGGAGGGAAGGGACCAGCCTGAGGGGAGCCTGCGCGAGGAGGCCAAGGTCCGGACACAGAGGATCTCTGCGAACGGGTCCACACCGATCGCTACCGGCCACAGCCGGTGCGGCGGGTCTACATTCCCAAAGCCGATGGCGGTAAACGGCCTCTCGGGGTGCCGGCGCTGGAAGACAAGATCGTCCAAAGCGCGGTGGCCGAGGTGCTGAGTGCTGTCTACGAGGTCGACTTCCTGGGATTCTCCTATGGCTTCCGGCCGGGGCGGAGCCCCCACATGGCGCTTGATGCCCTGCATACAGCGATCATGAGCCAGCGTGTGAACTGGGTGCTCGATGCCGACATTCGCAGCTTCTTCGACTCGGTCGACCACGAGTGGCTGCTGCGAATGGTGGCGCACAGGATCGCTGATCCTCGTATCCTACGGCTCATTGGGCTGTGGTTGCGGGCTGGCGTCCTTGAGAGCGGCGAGAAGCAAGAGACGGACAGGGGTACCCCGCAAGGGGCGGGCATCAGTCCGCTCCTCGCCAATATCTTCCTGCACTACATCCTCGATCTCTGGGTCCACCAATGGCGTCGTCGCCATGCACACGGTCGCGTTGTGATCGTGCGTTACGCTGACGACTTCGTCATGGGCTTTGAGAAGAAGGCCGATGCAGAGGAGATGCTGTTGGCCCTCAAGGCGCGGCTGGCCGGCTTTGGCCTGACACTCCACGAGGACAAGACGCGGTTGATCGAGTTTGGGCGGTTCGCGGCCCTCTCACGACAGCGGCGTGGCGAGCGGCGACCCGAGACCTTCGCCTTTCTGGGCTTCACCCACTACTGCGGGCGGACCCGGGATGGCCGGTTCATCGTGAAGCACAAGACGGAAGGGAAACGCCTGACGCGCAAGCTGACGGCGCTGCGCCAGGATGCCTGGCGGCTCATGCACGCGCCAATGGCTGCGCAGCACAGGTGGTTCGCCGCCGTTCTGCGTGGACACTACGGCTACTACGGCAGGCCGCACAACTATCCAGCGCTCAACGGATTCCATCGGCAAATGCGCCGGATATGGCTACGGTGTCTGAGACGGCGCAGCCAGAAAAGCCGGCGCATGGCCTGGTCGGAGTTCGAGACCCTGACGGCGCGCTTCCCCCTGCCAACTCCGCGCATCACTCGAACTTGGGCGCAGGCACGGATATGACGCGGGTTACCCTCGGGAAGAGCCGGGTGCGGGAAATCCGCCCGCCCGGATCTGTGAGGGCAAAAGCCGAATGGCTGAGCTACTCGACCGCGACCAGGACTGGACTGACTCCTCTGGTTCCAACCTTGTCCTGCTTACTCCACCGAACGACATTGTGAGCGTCGCCTCTCTGATCGGCCTCCGTACGCTGCCATGAATTGCATGGTACAAAGACATACGAGTTTTGGTTTCGTCCTCTCGGGCGCGCCCGACAGGATGAAACTGGGAACTTTTTATACCATTGCAATTGCTACGTAATGTGGCCTAGACAAAAGCTGGGCTAATCAGCTAGGTATGATGTCGTTAGCGTGGTTGGGCCACCAGCAGGTCGACGCCAAGATCGACACGCGCAATTTCCCGCGCTACGAGAATGTCAGTGACTGCGCGCTCTTCCTCGGGCGGTCTGGCTGCGCCGTCTAGAATCTGAATGCGTCTTGCGCCGACCCGTTCAGCAATGAGCTGTTCGGCTTGCCGCATTGATGGCGAAGCAAGCTCAAGTACGTTTTCGCGCATCTCACGCGCCGCTTCGCGGACTTCCGCAAAACGCTTCTCGGCGAACTGCTCCTTAAAGAGCGCAGCGAGATCATCAAATGTTTGAACTTTGGTGGGCTTGGGTTTCGAGCAAAAATATCCAGTTGCCAGTCCAGGTTTATAGGCAAGGCTGTGCGCTTTGTCGTCTGGCAAGGGCCCAATTTCCCCTGGTGAGAGGAAAATGGACTGCCGTGCTACGGTTGCTCCATTATAAGAGCGGTCGAAATCGCTGATGTTTGCAATACAAGGAGCCGCATAGAAGACGTTTGACGGATAGCGCGCCTCAAGCCGAAGAAGCAGTTCATGCTGACGCGACACATCCCTGCGCATCATCGCAATCCGAAAAAATGGTATCGACAAACCGGGACAATGTCCGCTCGCAATCTCAAAGGCAGTTCCTCGCTTCATCAGCTCCGGAAGCTTGTACTGGAAAAACAGCGGAACCCCTGGGAAATTGATGCGGATGTCAAAGCCAGAATGCCCTTCCTGTAAGAGGTTTGGAAAGACCGGCGCGCCTACAGGTGCGGCTGACGATGACCGGATAAGGTTTTCGGTGAAGGCATACCCAAATGAGAACTCCGTGTAGCCCACCTTCATTCAATTCTGCTTTCGTGCTGAAGTTTATCCGGGGCTCTTTGTCTGCAGCCGAGCAGACCCTATAACAGAAAAAACTATGTATACTTGCAATAGTCTGAGCTTATCGATTCCTCGGATAGATATTTCAAAAGCTCACCCACTCTTCTGGCTGCTAGAATGGGAATGGGAAGCTTCCGTTCGAGAAAGGCATGTTCCGGATCGGGCTCGAAGGTGAAGGCCAGTTCGTGTCCGCGCCGAACGATATTGCGTATGCGGCCGTGCCGACCACGCGCGCGTGCGGGCCTCCCGCCCCGACTTCGTACATCAACAGCGCCGGGATTTCCTCCAGCCGGCGCAATGTTTCAGGGCGCGCGAGGTCGATAGCCTCGGCCTCGGCGCCGCTATATTCCTTGAACCGGTCAATGGTTGACGTGAACGGCGGCGTTTCCCACCACTCGCCGTGGCCCGAGACAAGCAAGTTAAACATGGCACACCACCGACCTCACGCCGCCTTCTCCATAGACCACTTCACCCGTTCGGCGAGAAAGGCGGCGAACGTTTTCACATTCATATTGCCGCTCGCCTCCTCCAGCCCTGCGAGGTAGGCCTTCCGGTCATCGACTCTGACGACTGTCCAGGGGTAACCGCCTGAAGCCAGCATCGCGTTCATGAGGAACCGCGCCATTCGTCCGTTGCCGTCCGGATAGGGGTGCACATAGCCCACAAGCCAATGCCCCAGCACGGCACGCACGGAGGCCTCCTTCTCCGCCTCCAGCAGGTCGAACAGCTCATTCATACCATCGGCCACCGCTTCGGTACGCGGCGGCACGTGCTGCGAGCCGCGCAGGTACACAGGGTGATTGCGATATCCCGCAAGCGCGCTGGCTTTGAGGATGCCGGCGGTCACTGACGGCGCGAACAGCTCTCGGTACCACTCCCGGTGAGTGTCCCGCGTCAACGCGCCGGCTGGCTGGCCGTTGATGATCGCGGCAACAGAGTCTTTGACCTTCTGGAATGCGAGGTAGTAGCCACGCGCGGCAAGCGCATCCCGGTTCTTGCGGTCCTCTTCATCAATCTCCGGATTCCAGCTCCTCTCGCGCACCCGGTCGATGAGTTCCGGGGTGACGCTGTACCCTTCTATCGACAGCGAATGGTAGGCGTCGCTTTCGTAGATATCCTCGACGAACTTCATATAGGCGTCTTTGTCGGACGGCAGTCCGGGTGCCTTCGGGAATATCTCGATGATGGCTTCGCGCTGCGATTGCCAGATCGCGCGCAGGCGGGCGACCAACGGCGGTACGCCCGCCGCAATGGTTGTCACTCCAATTTGTCCCGCGAACGGATCGGATTCGCGCACGTCATAGCCGGCGGCTTTGAAGGCGGCCACGATTTCATCGGCAAAGGAGTCGCGTCCTACGCGACGGAAGGCCCCCGCAAGCCGTCCCGCCACGGCGGAATGGCCGCCATCAAGCAGCAGGGCCAGAACGGTTGATACGTCGCGCACCGACGCCATGGCGATCTGCATCTCGATAGGGGCGCGCTGGAAGAACGCTTCCGGCACCCGGGTAAGGGCGGCCTCGACAGTGAACACGCGCTGGCCGTTTTTCTCTGTCAGTTCGGCCGGCATCTCCTTGACCTTGAGGTCATAGAGCGAAGTGCCGAACAGCAGGTCGATTTTGTTATTCGTGCCTTTGGGGGTATTCACCACCACCTGAGGCGGAATAGTGGGCGCTTCCGCGTGCAGAAGCAGCGACTGCTCCGGTGACAGGAACCAGTCCTTGCCGAACCGGTCATTGCAGTAAAGGGAGCAGAACTCCCAGAAGCTCGCGTACCAGGAGGTGGTGTCTTGCTGCTGTGCCTGCGGGCCGGTCGACATGAGCCAGCCTTTGATAACATCGCGCAGGAACCCGTTCTGCAGCAGCCGCTCCCGGTGGAGGCGGGTCAGCTCATCTGACTTGAATATGCGCCGCCCACCCTCCTGCAGCTCTTTGAGGACGGCCAGTGATTCAGCGAGTTTTTCATGGGGCTTGGCCATGGCCGTGCCTTTGCAAGTTTTTAGAGCTGTGCGATTACAAGTATATAGTGCTGATAGGCGACAAGTCAATGATGCTGTGGGGTTGCAAGTTTTTTAAGTTGTGCGATAACAAGTTTTTTATGCGATAATCGGGACCCAGTGAAATCACACTTTTGATCGTTTCCATAGCTCGTCTGCGCGAAGGATCGTTACCCGGATGGGCCGAGACCCAGCTCCCCCGCAGGCCCCGAGGAACGCCGCCAGCGTACAGAAGCGGCCCAAGATTGATGCGGGTGCTAGAGTGTGAAAGATGTCCCTGAAAGGTAATCAGTGTCATGGCAACAGCGGGCACTACGCTAGATTCGAAATGGATCAGCTTGAGTGGGTGATACAAGCGCTGTCCATGCCGTCAATTCGCGGATCGAGTGGTGAGTAGCGTGCATGCGCCAGAGGAATGGAACAGCATGCTGAGCGCGGTGTATCCAGTAGTAAAAGAAGTCGCCGGCAATCGCGACTAAGACCCCTGAAATGACGGCGAATCCAGTGTTAATGACTGCGTTGTCAGAGTGAAGAAACGCACCGAAATTGATCGTTACGAGCGGCTTTATTCCTAACCAGCCCAAGCTCGCAGCGTAGAGATGCCAGATAAATGTACCCCATCCGAGCCAATATCCAATACCGCACGCCACGAACATTTGAGGCAAAACTGTATCGAAAAGCCGGAAAGGTTAGCTCCAGCGCCGCGCAAACGGTAGCGAAGATCACAACCAGCTCAAGCGATGTTAGGTAGTACTGGACCATCTGATTAACGTCGAGAATCTGCATTTGTTTGCTCCTTCCTTCGCGCGGCCCTTGTCTCGCCCAGCAAATGGGCTCGCGTTGACAAGGCTAACCGAAGTACGATCCAAACGGTGAGCATTCTGCCGGCACCGCTATGCGGGCATCCTGGTAGATTGATAAAATTAGTTGTTTGGATATGACCCATCTGGGTCCCAAATGGTGGAGGAGTCCAGCAGATGAGGTGGCTTGCGCGAGGCGACCAACTATGCACCAGTGTGCGCGCCGGCGGCTACGATAACGTTGCTTCGAGTTGTGAGCTGTCTACTAAAATTTACTCGCTCTTATTTTTTGATGTTTTGTGGCTATGATCGGCGCAAACTAGATTTAGTCAGGTGTGCACAGTCGCCGACGCCAAGATCCCCTTGGTGATAATCGCCGCCAACGGAATTCTTGCTCGCGCAATATGATCCTAGATTCCACGCGATTGGCGGTGCCTCGCTCCCGCTGCTAATCGTCTGCTGAACCGAAGATCATTCACCCATCGACGAAACCAGAGCCACAAAAGCGGTCAGGATCAGATGCTTTTGTCATAAGCACCGGCCAGCGAACATGACCCTCCGTTGGCTGAAATCGTCGGCGATAAAATGGGGCCGCCTATCGCGAGCCCGATTCTCATATGGGGTGTTTCCAAATCTTTTCGAACACCAGAAGCTTGGCCTGGCGCACAGCTTTCTCAATCGATCCCCCGATCGCCAGATACGCGGCTATCGCGCTGGCCAGGGCACAGCCGGTGCCGCGCATCGTTCTTGCCAGCCGACGATTATCGAGGCGCACGGGTTCTTGGTTGGGACAAACGAGAACATCCGTTGAGCGAGGTCCTGAGGCATGGCCGCCTTTGATCAGCAGGGCCTGAACCCCGGCGGCGAGCAGTTGTTGTCCTTGTTGAAGCGCGCCGACCTCATCCACCGCCAGCTCTGAGCTGGCAAGAAGCGCCAGTTCGATGAGATTGGGTGTGACGATTCGGCAAAGTGGCATCAGATCCTGCTTCATCATGGGGATAGCGCTTGCTTCAAGAAGCGCTCGGCCTGACGTGGAAGCCAGCACCGGATCGAGGACTGCCGGTATCCGCGGATTTTCGCGCAGCACGCCGGCAACGGCAACGACGATCTCAGCCGTTGAGAGCATGCCGATCTTGATGGCCGTCACATTGTTGGCCTGCAGCGCAGCGCGCATCTGATCGGCCACGAGATCGGGCTGAGAAGGATGGACTGCCATGACGGTTTCGTGCGTTTGCACCGTCAGCGCGGTGACAGCCAGGCAGGTGCGCACACCAAGGGAGGAGATCGTCTCGATATCGCGTCCTATTCCGGCGCCCCCGCTGGAGTCCGAACCACTAACGACGAGCACATGCGGTTCTCGCCTCAGCGCCATTTCTCTGTCCTTTCGATCCATTCTCGCGTGCGCGTTTCGGGATTGGCGTTGAGCGTGATGTCGGTCACCACGGCCGCGCTGTCCGCACCAGCCTCAAAGACACTGTCGAGCCGGTCGGGGTTGAGGCCGCCGATGGCGACCAATGGGATCGGCGCTACCCGATGCTTCCATTTGCTGATCCGCTCGAGCCCTTGCGGCGCCCATTTCATCTTCTTGAGGCTAGTGGGATAAATAGGCCCCAGGGCCACATAGTCCGGCTCGGCCGCTAGCGCCGTTTCCAGTTCGGTATGATCGTGGGTCGAAAACCCGAGCTTCAATCCGGCGTACTTAATCGCCAGCAGGTCAGCCGCAGCCAAATCCTCTTGGCCGAGATGTACGAAGTCGCAGCCTTCCTCAATGGCGAGTCGCCAATAGTCGTTGACAATCAGTTGGCAACCATGGACCGCGCAGACGTCGTTCGCGCGGCGGATTTCCGAGCGCAGCGTGACCTCGTCCCTATCCTTGATGCGCAGCTGCACCAGCCTGACGCCGAGTGGCACTAGCCGTTCGATCCAGGCAGCGCTGTCGACGATCAGGTAGAAGGGATCGAGCTTCATGAAAAAACTGCTCTGCCGATCGTCGGTGTCGATGGCACGGCGACGTCGCGCGGTTCGAGCATTCCCGAACTGAAAGCCTCACGGCCGGCGTCGACCGCCTTGCCGAACGCACGCGCCATGCCGACCGGATCGGCCGCCCTGGCGACCGCTGTGTTCAGGAGGACGGCGTCAAAGCCGAGTTCCATGACGGTGGCCGCGTGCGAAGGTCGTCCCAGCCCCGCATCCACAATCAGTGGGACGCCAGGGAAATGTCCGCGCATCGAGCGCAGCGCTGTGATGTTGACCGGCCCCAGCGCCGAACCGATCGGCGCGCACCATGGCATCAAGACCTTGCAGCCCGCCTCCAGCAGCCGCTCGGCGACGACAAGGTCATCGGTGGTATAAGGGAATACATCAAAACCGTCCTCGCACAGGATGCGCGCGGCTTTGACTAGGCCGAACACGTCCGGCTGCAGCGTGTCGTGATTGCCGATCACTTCGAGCTTGATCCAGCTGGTGCCGAAGACCTCGCGCGCCATTTTCGCGGTCGTGACCGCTTCCTTGACGGAGTGACAGCCAGCAGTGTTGGGCAGGATTCTGACGCCGAGCGAGCGGATCAGTGACCAGAATTTTTCGCCAGCCCTGCCGCCTGCCATCTCGCGGCGCAGCGAGACGGTCACCACCGAGGTTCCCGACGCCTTGACGGCCTCGGCAAGGATGGCCGGCGAAGGATATTGAGCGGTACCGAGAAGCAGGCGCGACGGAAGCTCGGTTCCATAAAGCTCTAACATGGTCTAACCGCCTTGCATGGGCGAGAGGATTTCGATCCGGTCGCCGTCACTCAACTGGAATTCCGCCCGCTTGGATTTGTGCACGAGGTCGCTGTTGACCGCCGTTGCCAGCCAATCGCCCTCATAGTCGAGCGCGGCAAGCAGTTCGGCCAGCGTGGCGGCGGCAACCTCATGCGCTTCGCCGTTGACCATCAGTTTCATGAGCAAGTTCCTTGGTCCGTTTTGATTGAAAAACGAGGTCGGCAGCCTGGCGCGCCGTGGCAGGGGCGAGAAGAAAACCATGGCGATAGAGTCCATTGATCGCGACGGCAGTTCCAAGTGCCTCCACGCGCGGCAGATTGTCGGGAAAGGCTGGACGGATGCCGACACCTGTTTCAACGATCCCGGCCTCGCCAAAAGCCGGGTGGAGGGCATAGGCGGCACTGAGCAGTTCCATCATCGAACGCGCCGTCACCGGTCCGGAGGACTGGCTTTCAACCATAGTCGCGCCGATCATGAACTGCGTGTCGGCACGCGGCACCGCATACAGCGGAAAGCGCGGATGCAGCAGCCTGACCGGGCGCGACAGCGAGATATCAGGCGTGCGCAGGATCAGCATTTCGCCGCGAACGCCGCGCAGCCTGTCATCGGCCGCTGCGATTCCAGTGCAGTCGATCTGACGATCGAAACCGGAAACAGGCTGGGCGTCGGCGCCGAAGCGGAATTCGACGCCCATGGCCGCGAGCTTGTCGTGAAGTGCTACCATCGCCTGGCGCGGGTCGAGATGAGCCTCATCGGGGAAGAGCAATCCGCGCCAGAAGCGGCCGGCGAGGTCGGGTTCCAGGAGTGAAATTTCGTCTTCGGCGACCCGCCGATATCCCGACGTGCGGCTGGCGAACCGGTCGAGCTCGCCAGTATCACGCAGCGCGGCCACGACCAACGTTCCGGCACGTATCACCTGACCCGGTAGCACCGCATCCCACCAGTCGGCAGCATCGCGTCCGAGATCCAGCACCGGCTGCTCGGCGCTTTCACCCTCGCACCATGGCGCGAGCATACCACCGGCGAACCACGACGCATTGCCCTCGATGGCAGGCCTTGTCTCGGCAACGGTGGTCGCCGCGCCGCGTGCGGCGAGCTCGAAGGCGGCGGTGAGGCCGGCAACGCCGGCCCCTTTGACCAGCACCCTCATGATGGCGCACGCGCCTGTGGCATGGCCGGTGCGCGGGTCTCGTCAGCCGGTATGTAGAGATCGCCGCCCTCGCGGTATTTCGCCGCCATCGCCGCCATGCCCTCCTTCTGCGCCTCGGCGCGGATGTCGTGGGAGATACGCATCGAGCAGAATTTCGGCCCGCACATCGAGCAGAAATGCGCCAGCTTGTGCGCCTCTTTGGGCAAGGTCTGATCGTGGAAGGACCGCGCGGTTTCGGGATCGAGCGACAGGTTGAACTGGTCCTCCCAGCGGAATTCGAAGCGCGCGCGGGAAAGGGCATCATCCCTGACTTTCGCCGCCGGATGACCTTTTGCCAGGTCGGCGGCATGGGCGGCTATCTTGTAGGTGATCACGCCGATCTTGACGTCGTTGCGATCGGGAAGGCCGAGATGCTCCTTGGGCGTGACGTAGCAGAGCATGGCGGTGCCGAACCAACCGATCATCGCCGCGCCGATGCCTGAGGTGATGTGGTCGTAGCCCGGTGCGATGTCGGTCGTCAGCGGCCCAAGCGTATAGAAGGGCGCCTCGCCGCAGACTTCGAGCTGCTTGTCCATGTTCTCCTTGATCTTGTGCATGGGAACATGGCCCGGCCCCTCGATCATGACCTGGCAATCCTTGGCCCAGGCGATCTTTGTCAACTCGCCGAGCGTTTCCAGTTCGGCGAATTGTGCTGCGTCATTGGCGTCGGCGATCGAGCCGGGACGAAGGCCGTCGCCCAGCGAAAAGGACACGTCATAGCCGCGGCAAATGTCGCAGATCTCGGCGAAATGTTCGTAGAGGAAGCTTTCCCGGTGATGGTGCAGGCACCATTTGGCCATGATCGAGCCACCGCGCGAGACGATGCCAGTGACCCGGTCAACGGTCAGCGGGATGTAGTGCAGCCGCACGCCCGCATGGATGGTGAAATAGTCGACGCCCTGTTCGGCCTGCTCGATCAGCGTGTCGCGGTAGACCTCCCAGGTCAGATCCTCGGCAATGCCGCCAACCTTCTCGAGCGCCTGGTAGAGCGGCACCGTGCCGATCGGCACCGGCGAGTTGCGCACGATCCAGTCGCGGATGTTGTGGATGTTGCGGCCGGTCGACAGGTCCATCACCGTATCGGCGCCCCAGCGGATCGCCCACACCATCTTTTCGACCTCTTCGGCCATGGACGAGGTGACGGCGGAGTTACCGATATTGGCGTTGATCTTGACCAGGAAATTGCGACCGATGATCATCGGCTCGCTCTCGGGATGGTTGATGTTGGCGGGAATGATTGCGCGTCCGCGCGCCACCTCCTCTCGGACGAATTCCGGCGTCACGAAATCGGGCAGCGTCGCGCCGAAAGCCTCGCCGTCACGCTCAAGCTTGCCATGCAGGATCTCACGACCAAGGTTCTCGCGGATGGCGACGAACTCCATTTCGGGCGTGATGATGCCGGCGCGCGCATAGGCAAGCTGTGTCACCGTCTTGCCGGCCCTGGCCCTGAGTGGCCGGTTGCGAATGGGAAATTCTGGCGTCAGGCGTTCGCCCGTAGCGAACCCGTTGTCCTCCGGCCGGACATGGCGCCCGTCACAGGCCTCGACATCACCGCGCGCCAAAATCCATTCGTGGCGAAGTCGGGCTAGGCCTTTTTCGATGCTGGTTGCGACAGCCGGGTCGGTATAAGGGCCGGACGGATCGTAGACGGTGACGGGCGGCTCGCCGGCCGTCGGATGGACGGAGATTTCGCGCATCGGCACCCTGATCTGTGGGTGGATGGTGCCGCGCTTGTGGATTTTCCGTGAGGCAGGCAGCGGTCCCGTTGAGACGGCTGGGGTGAGGGCATTCATCTTGAGGCTCCTTTGCTCATGCATTGGAGACCCAGTTCTGTGCCGGAAGGATGAAAAGACGCTTTGGTTGACCTGCCGAAACAGGACCTGGGGCGTAAACTCCCGCAAAGCGCTTGCACCGTCCCTACGCCAGTATGAACTGGATCAGGTTCAACGGGTCACTGCGCCGCGAAAGCCAGCAGTATCTCAGCCCCTTGCCGGGACCCCCCTGGTGAATGCCTCAGGTTGAACGGGCGAGCGCTATCTTGTCAAGCGCATTCGGGCCGCGACGGTGATCGTCGGGCGATCGTCTCGGCCAGGCGCAAGATCGGATGGAGCGTCGCCTGAGAATCGTCTGTTCCTCGATCAGCCTCGCTTATGCTCTGGAGCGTGTTCTCTCGCGCCCGAATTTCCCAGGGATGGCTGAACGGAGGCGATCCATTTGCGATTTTCAAGTGCGTCGAGCCGCATCCCCACAATCGCTCAACAAGTTGAACACGTCCTGACCCGACTGGGCCTTCAAGTTCGGATCTGAAACCTGGCCGGGTACTGCTGGATGGCAGGGTCCGTCAAGCGGGCGGAAGGGATGAGAAATGAAAAGAGCTGCAGATCAAAAACACATAATCGAGCGATGAATATCGCCTGCGCGATCATCCGGACCAGATCTGATATGAAACATCGTCCGGCCCCGAGATCGAGGCTTCAATCTCGTATAGCTTCCATGCGACGTTCTCTTGGAGTGTTGCCGGATTGGTCCGCTCAACCGGATCTCGGAGCTCAACCCTTTCATCCGTTAGAATGAGCGTTCGAAACGGAGGATTCCGCCGACACTGCTCTTCTTGTTGGCGTTGGTCCAATTCACGTTGGAAGCGTCCACCTTGCCGACGGCGAAGTTACCGTATCGGCCATAGTCGAGTTCCGCCGTAACTGTGAAATCTGGAAGAAACGCATAGGCGACGTTTGCAGCGACACCATGGTTCTTGAGCTGATCACCGGAGAGCTGAAGCTTGAACGAAGTTGTCTCGTTGAGCTCGTAAGCGGCGCCAGCCCAGAAAGCCCAGTTCCCGCCCCAAATCTTATAGAAGCCGCGACCATGAGCGTCGATCGCGTTCGTGGAGTTGTCGTTGAGCTTGCCCCTGGAACCGTAGCCGAACATTCCGAACAGCAACAGTTCGTTGGTGACATTGATGTCGACACGGACCTTGGCGGCCACCGATTCGTAGTTGCTGTCGTAAGCGGCAACGCCGGTGATCGCGCCCCAGCCATGTGTGTATTTCAAGCCGCCGACTACGTGCGGAGCGTAGCTGTCGATTGTGCCGACCACGCCCGAGCCTTCTTCGAGCGAAACCACGGCCGAAAAGCCGTTCCCGGCGTCGAAGTAGTACTGAACCACATTGGTATCGAAAGCGCCGTACGGAACCGGCGTCTGGTTGAGTACGTCACCCGCGCCGCCAATAAACATGTCGAAGGCCGACCAGTCCTTACCAACTCGGAGGCCACCAAGCTGAATCCAGGCGAAAGTCAAGGTGCTGTCTCCGTTGAAGGCATGGGACCGAGAACTGTCCGAAACCGAAGTGTGGCGGTTGCCGAAGTTCATGCGGGTTTCGGTGTAGGTCTTCAACGTGCCGAGTTCGGTCTCCTGGCCGGTCCAAGTTTTCAATGTGAAGCGCGTGTTGTTTTGCCATGTGCCCTGATCCTCACCAGTCCTCATATCCGAGGTTCTTGCGTGATCAACCATATGGCCCAAGCCGACGTCGTAACGGACATAGCCGCCGATGCGCAGGCAGGTCTCAGTGCCTGAAATGTAGACGTAGCCCGAGCCGTAAGCGTCGCAGATTTTAACGTACTCAGTCGGGTCAGGCTCGGCAACGGCGGTCACGGCGCGAGCGTCGGAAACGGCAATCAGTGCCGCAGTTGAGCCGAGGAGGAGGCTCCTAATGTTCATTGTTGATCTCCGTTCAAAGAGTAAAAGGAATGGACGTCAGTGAATGAATTTTTGCTAAGGAAACAGTCGATAACGATGCGCATTGAGTCGAATTTGAGCAGTTTTGATGCGCTCGTAATGCCAGATGTTCATGAGAAATTGAGAATATGATTGGGTAGTATTGCTACAAATATGCAATTGTTGTTACAAATATAATTATCGCGGAGACGACGCCATTCAACAATTCTGTCCAAATCACCACCGTCATCTCCGCTAGTTGTGGGCGGGCCGTCAAAAAGGCTACTGCAAATGACGTGCCATCCTGACGACGCGCTGCGGCTTGAAGCTCAAGTGTGCCGGCGGACCTTGGTCTCTTCCTTCCTTTTTGCCTTGCGGATCAACCCAAGCACGAACGGCAAACGTTTCGCCTACGGTTCGTCTGTTCGCTTCGCGACAGTTTCGTTCAATGGCGACAGCTTTGTTTGCTGTGAGCCCCGACGTTGAGACATCATGCGGCGGCACCGCTCGGTACGACGCCGTCATTTTAGCGAGCGCGATGGTCGATAATCACGCGCTGAACGCGCAGCCTTGCCTCCAGCACGGAGTCACTAGGCGCGCGCCGGCCTTGGCATTGCGGCGGACCTAACGGTCGCGTCGAGCAAGCTCTCGTCCTGATAGACGGCGCGCCACAGCTAATGCTTCTTGCCAGCAATTCACAAAACGAGCTCATCGAGATGCCAGAGATCACCATGGGGCTGCGCTGGCTGGCGAGCTAGTCTGGTCCCAAGGCCGTGTTATCTCGTCGGATGCGGCAGCCGCGCTCAGCAGAATCTCCTCGACCAGGCGCAAGCTGAAGGGAAGGGATGGTGGAACTTAACGGTGCGCGTGAGGATCTCGGCGGGAACAGCCATGGCCAGTTGCTGCCCGAGTGCTCAGACCATCGCTGTCCAGCCAAGACTGAACGGCCGCTATTGCTGCGAAATACAAGTTTCAAGCCCAAAGCGAACGGACTGACATAGCGCAAAGACACAGGCGAGCGCAGCGGTAAGGTTGGTGGTTATCAGCATGGGACGGTAACTGTTGCAGACCACAAAATATCGCGAGGCCGGCCTGCCTTGGTACACTATCTATCCGACCGTGTCGGAGTTCTCTGGGGCGGTCGGCGCCGAGGCTTATGAGGAATGGCTCAGGAACCTGCCGGCTGACGATCCGGTCTCGCTCTATTTTCACGTTCCGTTCTGCCGATCAGCTTGCTGGTATTGTGGCTTCCCCACCACCATCACCCGCCATGATGCGCCGATCCTCAACTATCTGGCGGCGCTGCGTGACGAGATCCGTTTGGTCTCGGAGCGAGCGCCGCAGAGGCTGCCCGTGAGCGACATGCATTTCGGCGGCGGAACGCCGTCTCTCATAGGACCAGCCGAGTTCCTGGCTCTGATGGAGTTCCTGCGACGCCGCTTCGCTCTCACGAAAACAGCTACGGTCGCCGTCGAGATTGATCCGCGCACGTTCACGGCCGAGATGGCCGAGGCCTTAGGAGCGGCCGGCGTGAACCGTGTGAGTCTCGGCGTGCAGAGCTTCGATCCCATTGTTCAAAAAGCGATCAACCGGGTTCAGAGTGAGGCGCAGACGTCGGTTGCCGTGGAAATGCTGCGCCGGCATGGAGTAAGCCGCATCAACTTCGACCTCATCTTCGGTCTCCCGCATCAAACGGTGCAGTCCTGCGTCGAGACCGCGAGGGCGGCGGTCGCAATGCGCCCCGACCGGCTTGCGGTGTTCGGCTATGCGCACATCCCGTCGCTTGTAAAGAATCAGCGCCTCATCGAGGAGGCAGTTCTTCCGGGCAGCGCTGCCCGCGCCGAACAGTATGCGGCCGTGGCCGCGACGCTGATTGCCGCCGGCTACCGCGAGATCGGGCTCGACCATTTCGCCTTGCCGGACGACGAGCTCGCGCTGGCACAGAAAACGGGTCGCCTGCGGCGTAACTCGCTGGGCTACTCGGCCACCACCTGCAGAACCCTGATCGGTTTCGGCGCGTCGGCTATCGGCCGCGTCGGCGAGGGGTACGTCCAAAACGAAGTTACACGGGATTCCTACATCCAGCACATCGCAGCTGGCCGTCTGGCGACGTCAAAGGGCTATCGCCTCACCGACGACGACCGCGTGCGAGCCGCAATTATCGAGCGACTAATGTGCGATCTCGAGGCCGATGTGCAGGCAATCTGTGCCGCCCACGGATCTGATCCGATCCGTCTTCTCGATTCAGCTGAACGCTTGGCGATGCTGGCCGAGGACGGGATAGTGGACTTCGAAAACGGTTTTGTCCGCGTACGGCGGGAGCATCGCTTTGTAATTCGCGCTGTCGCTGCCGCGTTCGATGCTTTTCTCGATCGGGATGGCCGTAAGCATAGCCACAGGTGAGGGCAAGCATCCAACCGGAAGCTAAACTCGACGCCCTTGGCCGAGGCCTGTCATGAAGCGCGCGTCAAGGATGCGAAAAGCAGAGCTGATCCGCCTATTTCATCTCATCTTCAATGACATCGACCTCGTGGCTGCCACCGAGGCGTTTCCATATTGATCGTGGTAGGTGCGGGACATCTGGGTGTTTCGCCGTCAGCGCATGAATATCCCCGCCATGTGATGGGTCAGGAAATCGCGGTGGCTGCAATCAGCCCGTCCATCGATGACAGACCGCGGCCACGCCGCTTCGCGAGGCCCGTCAGGTCGCCCCAGGCCAGGGCAACCACTTCGTCCACGGGCAGGACTCTCGGCTCGAAGCGCTGCGGCAGGTCCCGGGCGAGCCATCCGGCCAGTGCGTCACGTTTCCGACCTTTGTCTATGAGGGCAGCGCCGCGCCGGATCTCGGCGATCGACACAACCTGATAAATGAGCGGTCTTCATCGAGCCCGTCATCCATTCCAGCACGCGCGCGTCAGGGCTCGGCCTCGTCACCTCGGAGAGGCCATTAGTGTCGAGCAAGAGCCTCACAATGGCAGACCATGCGGTTCATCGCGTAGCCGCTCGATGTCCAGTTCGGCGTTGCGCAGCGGCGATGCGCAGCGAGTGCCCAGAAAACGGCAGCCAGCTCCCCTTCCGGAAGATCGGAGCGGACGCCACGCAAAAAGCGCCAAATCCTTGGCGCCGGCGGTCTGTGTGTTTGCGCGCTGGCGGCTTTGGTGTACTCCTGTGCCGTTTCGACGAGGCTTCCAGCCGGACCGGCAGGGGAGGAGGCTTTGGCGGCGCGGCCGGCACACGGCCCACCTCGAGGACGAGATCGACGATGTCGGGCAGATCCTCGGTCGCCTCACAAATCGGTGAGGTCGTCGGGGCACCGTCTTCCACTTTTGTTGATCAGCCGCCTTCCTGGCCATGTTCCGAGACAATAAGGCGCCCGTACGCCGCCGCCTCGATTAACCCAAGACGCGCAAGGATCTTTTGCCGGAGACAACGAGGTCACCATCCTTTGGTGCCGCGTTGCGTCACAGTCGGCATGAGATGTGCAAAGTGGACCGTCGTCAAACGTCAAACAGAGGCGTTGGCGACTGGACTGAACGACCAGAACGGGCTGCTTGCGCCCTTTCGGGCTTCACAAAGTTCGAAAATGGCGTCGTTTCAGGGCATAATCGCCGCTTGTCAAAATGTTTGCGACAAGTCCGGTGAAAGCCTGCCGAGTATCTTGTGCTTGGGGGCGGTTAGTTCCGATAAACTAAGCGGCATACACATGCTAATCTATTTGATTTACGGGCCGACCTGCAGCGGCAAAACAGACGCGGCAATCCAAATTGCACGAGAGACCGGATGGCCGGTCATTGCGCTGGATCGTGTACAATGCTGTCCTCAAATCGCCACCGGCAGCGGGCGTCCCTCGGATTCCGAACTGCAATCTACCCAGCGGATCTACTTGGATTCGCGCCCGCTAACCGCGGGCATCATCGACGCCGAGACCGCCCATCGTAAGCTGATAATGCAAGTGGATGAGCGTAGTTCCCAGCCGGGGCTCATCCTCGAAGGCGGTTCGATCTCCCTTCTCAATTTAATGGCGCGAAGTCAGCATTGGGATGGCGCTTTTCGGTGGTATGTAAGGCGGTTGCGGCTCGGCAACTCGGACGCCTTTCTGGAGAGAGCCAAGCGTCGGGTCACAGACATGTTTGTCACAAGAGAAGGACAACCTTCATTGCTGCAGGAACTTGCGGATCAGTGGAAGGAAGATGCAGTCCGTCCCATTTTGGAAGACGTTGACGGATATCGTTGCGCCATTCATTTTGCGAGAGAGCACAGCTTGGCAATCAGCGAAATGCCGTGCCTTCGCAAAGAGCTCCAACAAGATCTTGTAGAGGCGATTGCGAGAGAATATCTCGAATATGCGCGTTGGCAAGAACGCGACTTTCCAGAATGGCAAACTGAGTGAGCAAGCCTCCCCGGACCTCGCCTGCGGTGCGGACACGGTAGCTCCTGAGAATTGCGCTAAGTGGTTTGCTGAAGCAAGCTAGTGCCAGGCGACATTAGGTCCGTGTGGCAGCGGAAGGATTGCTTTCGCCACGGTGACTGCGGAGGAGGCGACATGGCTGCACTGCTCATTTCAGGCATGGGACGGAATGTACCGATGACAATGTGCTGCGCGGTTCGTAGCGACCGCTACCGTGGCTGACTCGCGAACTACTATCCGCCAGCGCAGTCTGTGGCGTCGTCTCGGCTTTCATCGCCACCGCCTTCGCCCAGGAAACGCCCGAGGCCGCAAGCGTCGCCTTGGCAGTGCGGCACCCGGCAAGATGGGTGGTCATCGGCCCTATCTGATCGACGGGGAGCACCGTGCTTTCGTCCTGGGCGAGGTTGAGCGACATGCCAACATGACGCTTCATCAATCGACGGCGGCACTGGCTGAACGTGGTCTCCTGCGAGCGTCGGTCGCTTCCTGCACCGCGAGGGCAAGAGCTTCAAAAAAACCGTTCTGCCGGCCGAGCAGCTCAAGCCAAAGCTGATGCGCCGGCGTGCGCAATGGATGCGCTATCAGACCGCATTGACCCTGCGCGCCTGGTCTCCCTGGATGAAACATGAGTCAAGACCAACATGGCGCCGTTGCGCGGCTGGGGTGTGCGCGGCAAGCGGCTGATGGCCCACGTACCATATGGCCATTGGAAGACGATGACCTTCATCACGGCGCTGCGGCATGATCGGGTGGAGGCGCCTTGGGTCATTGACGGACCCATCAATACGCAGGCCTTTCGCGTCTATGTCGAAACCGAACTCAACAAAACACTGAAGCCGGGCGACATCGTCATTCTCGACAATCCCGGTTCTCACAAGGGCCACGCCGTGCGCGGCGCAAGGCGGGTCAAGCGCGCGAGAGCGGCAATTTTGTTCCGGCTATCACCCTCTCGTCGAGAACGGCGTGACGGAAGCGATAAAGTTGCGCCGGCCGGCCGCCGGTTTCCGCGGTTGTCTCACCGGTCTCCTCGACCAGCTCCTGCTGCTCGATCAGCCGGCGAAAGTTCGGCTTACGCACGAGCCTGCCGGCAAGCGCCTCCACGGTCCGCTGCAGCTGCAAAAGCGTGAAGACCGGCGGCATCAGTTCGAATACGACCGGCCGGTATTTGATCTTGGCGCGCAGCCGCGCAATGCCGGTCGCCAGGATGCGACGATGATCGGCGATCATCGATCTGCCCGACACCGAGGTGGGCGCAGCGGAATGTCCGGCGCGTATTGCTTCCTCCACCAGGGCGGCTTCGTAGAGCAGCTCATAACGTTGAAGCGCGAGTTCCTCGTTCCAATGGCGGTCGTCAAAGCCGAAGGCGATCGCCGCCCGCCGTCGTCGGTCGAGGCGTGTCGTACCGTCGTCAGTGCCATCCGCCCATTCCATCAGGCGCGGCCGCAATTCGTCCAACACGACCGCCGGTGTGCCGGAGCGGTGATCCTCCCACGGGAAATAGTCGTACCAGCTTCCCCAGTGTCGCCCAGCCGGGTCGCCAGCTTCGTCTTGGTGGGTGAGCGCCAGATAGCTGATAGAGACCACGCGGTCGTCAGCGCCAACCCTGTCGCGATCGGCGAAGGTGTAGAGCTGTTCGATATAGCCGAGCGGCTGGCCGGTCTGTTGTTCCACCCATCCCCTGAGGCCTGACTGCAGCGAACGGTGAGCAAGCTCGAACGGGCCCGAGGGCAGGGCGTTTGCCTGCGGGATGGTCAGAACGCAGGGGGCGCTGCTGTCCATGGCAACCACAACGGCGATCAAGTCCGCATTGACGTCGTTGGCCTTGCCTCCAGCTCCGCCTTTCCTAGTCCCTTTTGCGCGATCGTCCATGGTCCCCGACGTTGTTGAGCAGAGCCCTGCCGCGTAGGCGGCTGAACCGATTGAATTCGGTTTTTGTCTGATAATTGTCGGCGCGTCAACACCACCCGTCGTGGCGATTTTAGCTCTTCGCAGCTGCACAAAAGTGCCAACGCGACATCCGTGCTTGGGGAAGGAGGCCCATTGAGTGCGCCGATTCAAAGCTCGTCGATCGACATTGCGGCGTTGTTCTCGTCGGCGACAGCGCGGCATGGTTCTCCACGGCTTGGCGTCGACGCTTGGCATGACGCTGGAGATGATGATCATGCACGGTCAGGCCTGCGCCGTGGCCTGGAGCCGGCGCAAATGGTCGTCGACCCGCCGTTCGGTTCCTTTTGAAGAAACCCGGAGCAGGCTTTCCGCAATGCCTGATAAAGCCCTTCCAGTGCGCCCGCGCCAGCATCATCGCACTCTCGCTCCAACACAACCTATGCGAGTCAGTAAATCGACTCGCCGGCACTATTGTTTCAGGGGAAATGAATCTAGTTTCAAAGGGTTCGGCCGATAGGCCGGGCACAGCTGCGGTCTTCACGGCCTTTTTGACATAAACGCGTCGCCCGATTGAGATTATCTTGAAGGTAGCGCAGTGCGCCATCCATGCCAGTCGAGATCATCATGGGCAAATATCGAGACCATCGCGAGCCACGCCGGCATCGCTATGACGATGACCCCGTTTCCTTTTCGGAACGGACTTCCGAGCCAAGCTATTTTCAGCGCCCGCCGACCGTGACGGCAGATCCTGTCGATGCGGAGGTATTGTGGTTCACAGTCAGCAAGGGTTTTGGCTTCGTCAAACTGTCGGACGGCACGGAGGCCTATCTGCACGTGCGAGTGTTAGAGGCGGCCGGAAGCCGGGATGTTGCCGCGGGAACGCCTCTCAAGATCACGGTCGAAAAAAGTCCAAAAGGTCATCAAGTCGCGCACGTGCTGGAGATCGGCGATCACCGCGCGAAAACTCCGTCACATACGCGCGTCGCTGGAGGGACCTTCGTTGAAACCGGTGCGCAGCTGGAGAGCGGGGGCACGGTCAAGTGGTACAAACCCGAAAAGGGCTTCGGCTTCATTGCTCCTGACAACGGTGAGAAGGACGTCTTCGTTCATGCCAGCGCCCTGACGCGCTCAGGGCTCAGCGTGCTGGTGGCGGGACAGAAGGTGTTTGTCGAATGCGGGCAAGGCAAGAAAGGCTGGGAAGTCCGGAGCATTCGCCTTGCCTAGACGGCGATGCATTGCTCGCCTCGAAGGTGATGCCGGAGAGCGTCGGGCGGCCGCCCGAGCCCGCGTAGCAGAAACCGACATTGTCGAAGCGCAGCACGCCGTCGGTGACGACGAGATCCCTGGCGCCCGCCGCGTCCTCGATGTCAAGTCCGGCGTCGAGCAACTCGAACAGCCGCGTGCCGCAGGTCGAGGCGCGCGCGAACGAGTTGACCATCAATCCGAGCTAGCGCACCGGCATCTGCAGAATGGTCATGAAGGTGAACAACAGGGCCAGCATGCCGACGCTGATTTGACCTGCGATCACTTTCTGGCCACCGAACCAGAGCACCAGGCCCATGGCGGTCAGGAACGAGAAATTCATGGCGCTGGTGTTGCCGACACGGATGTCGACGCGCTCATTGGCGAGATCAAGGCGCGTCCTGCTTGGCGCGGTCGAACTTTTCCAGCTCGTGCGGCTGCGCGGCGAAGGCACGCACGACACGGATGCCGCCGAGATTCTCATCCATCACCCGGATCTTTAACGATCGCTGATGCCCAGATATGGGAAGGTCAGGCTTCAATGACGGGGAAGGTGAAGGATTGACTGGTCGGGTTTCCGGGCCGAGCTTGTCGGCCGCTCAATCGAAAGCGTCATTTGAGGCGCTTCCTCTCCCGCGTGTAACTGGAAAACACGCTCGTCCAGTTCCTTGTCTACTTCCGTCAGACGATGATTGAGGCGAAGGTAGTCGGTCCAGGTCGGCGTGCGGAACGTTTCTGTCCACTGCATAGGCTTCTGAAGGTTGCGCTGGAGCGTCCAGTTCCGAGCACCGACGCGGCTATGTACATGACGCCGCTGCCGCATGAGGTCGAGGAAGGCCTCGACATTTCTCTCGGCTATCAGATATTCGATCTTGACCACGATCGGGCCGCTTCTCGGCTTCAAACTGAGAGCGACAGCTGGGGCGTCGAATTCCTCCAAAGGATCGGGCTCGGACTCGCGGCGCTCGCGAAGAGGAAACAGAACGCCGGCTGCAGCAACGAGCAGCAGGGCCGCAGCGGAACCCTCTAGCGCCCAGGTCAGCGAATGGTTCTGGGAAACGGTGCCCCACACCCAGCTGCCGGCCGCTATGCCGCCGTCTATCAATGCATAGTAGATGGAGATCGTGCGCCCCACGACCCAGCGCGGGCTTGCCAGCTGCACGCTCACGCCAACCCCGGACCAGGCAGTGACCCAGCCTGCGCCGCCCAAAGCAAGTGCAATTGCCGCCACGCCGATCGAAGAGGTAAGCGCCAGGGAGAGGGAGCACGCCGCGCAGGCGACGCAGGAGAGCCTCATCAGCTGTTCTTGCGACAAGCTCCGTCTGAACCGGCTGTTGGAGAGGCCGGCGAAGACCGCGCCTGTTCCGAAACCTGCCATGAGCGTGCCATAGGCGAGCGGGCCTCCTCCCAACTGGTCGCGGACAATCAGCGGCAGCAGCGCGAGTATAGCGATGCTCGCCAGGCCAAAGAGGGTTCCGCGTGCGATCGCCGCTTTGATTTCCGATGACATCGCCGTGAAGCGCAGCCCGTCATAGATGGCCCTCCTCATCGACTCGCGCGGAAGAGGCGACGAGCGGACCTTCCACTTGCAGCGCCATATGGTGGCCAAGGGTACCAAATAGGTGAGGGTGGTCACGGTAAAAGCGGCCAAAAGCCCGAAGGAGGCAACCACGATGCCGCCGAGCGCCGGGCCCACGGTCCGTACGGTGTTGAAGCCAACGGAAAGCAGGGTAACGGCAGCGGGAACATCGCGCCGGTCCACCATATCGCCAACCGACGCCTGCCAGGCGGGATCGTTGAGAGCGCCGCCGCATGCGATTAAAAAGCTGAAGCCGAGAATCATCCATGGGTCGAGAAAGCCCAGCGCTACAACAGCGGTCAGCATCGCAGATGCTATCACCATAAGGCAGCGGCCCGCGAACATAACCCTGCGACGGCTGAAATTGTCAGCGAGAACCCCGGCGAACACGGACAAAATGAAAGCGGGCAGGTTCGATGAAGCCTGCACCAGCGCAACCATCAGATCGGAAGTCGAGATGGTAGCCATCAGCCAGCTGATGGCGACAGTCTGCATCAGCCAGCCGAGACTCGAAACCTGCGTGGCGAGCCAGATCGAACGAAAGGTGGGCTGCAAAAGTGGCCCAAAGGTCGTTGGTGCAGCCAAATCTTCGTTTAATCCAGCCACCCTACTCATTTTGCGACCCTTTGCTTTCCGTTATTGTCGTTTCCCATGTAATCTAGGCTGAACCGTGGCGGCTAGAAGAATAGAGAGAAACTGTTTGCCTTGCGGCACAGTTCCTCGTGATTAAGGGTTGCGGCCGAGACGCATGCCCGAGCCGGCTCACCCCGCCTTCGAAGACATCACTGGGTGGAGCCCGGATCTTGCTTGTCGTTTGACGCAGCATGCTTCATCAACGGGCACTTTGCCGAGCGATGCCTTTTCGCGAAACGCGACGATGTTCTTTCGTCGGAAACTCTCTCCAACGGCGTTCGATGCGCTGAGTCTGGCTTGGGGCGAGGTGAGGGCTTGCAGATCTTAGACAGGATTGATTCCTGATAAACGCAGACGGTTGCCGGGCCGCGATCGAAGAGGCGCGCCTTGCTGCTTCAGCTTGAACAAAAGTCTGACGCGCTCACACATGCCATCGACGACTTTCTGCTCGATCTGATGAGGCTGGCTTTCATTGTTGAATGTTAAGGACACGGCTTTGAACTTTTGGCGCGAACGCTTGCCCGTAGAAGACTGGCAAAGGTCAGGCTTTTGTCGGGGCGGTGGACTCCGCCAGGGGAGAAATGACACCCAAAGCCGGATGGCTGACGCGACGGTCGCCCCGCGTTCCGCACAGTGACGAAGGTAAGGGTACGGCTCTTCGGCAGATGGCGCATCCTCATGGTAGCGTCTGGCCGTTCCCTCTGATGCCTCGGCCTCCCACACCTATCCGAACAGGCCCGATCCTGGAGGGTCCTCGAAGTGGGCATGAGGGCGATAGGCCGCGTGGTTGGGGTACCAAGCGTAGGCGCGGTATTGGGCTGGAAATTGGCGACGCGCGACGAAGAAGTCCGAGATCAACTCGTGCAATGGCAATTCCTAACACCGTGGACGTGTTGGAGCAGCCTCATCCTCCTAGTCAGGAACGTCATCAAGGTTATAGGATTGATGCGCGGCGAACCCTCGGAACTCAGGATCATGTTGACATCGCTGTTCGACAGAGCCGACTTCGCGCAAGGAAGCCACATCGTATCGGAATTGCTTATCGCATGGTCTATCGTCGGCCTAGTCAAACCCTTGGCGCGGCGAGGAAGCGGCGGTCGTCGGCGTGATGCATGACGGGAGTCGGCGGCGCCTCACCATAGGCGAAATGCAGGAACCAAAGGAAAGGACCACCTGCATGGAATTGCGAACCGCGTCCTCGGCGTCTGAGCCGCGACCCTTGCCAACGATCACTCAACCCGCGACATAGAGCTTCAACCCAGCCTTGGACACGCGAACCGCGCTACCATCGTTGCAGAGGAGCCGTCCACCAGATGGTTGCACTTGTAGTCCGCACGCCTTTGGTCGACATAGCGGACTGGCTCTGGCCACCGGCAAGGTTGAAGAGTGTTCCGTTGTTGCAGTCGTACTTGGCCTACGTGAACCAGATGCCTGAGCACGCGGTCGCGTTTCAGGGTTGATCTACTCGTAAAAAGGAATTGTCTTAGGCGGAAGGCCGCACTTAATACCGCTATCCTATTGGCGCCCCATCGGGTTCCCGGATTGAGCAAGTCCGGATCACTATTTTATGCCGCTGCCAGCCTTGTGTCGGCCATGTGCACGCGCGCTGCCGCTGCCAGCAGGTCGGTCTGGGTGATCAGCCCAATAATGCGTCGCTCGGTATCGACGATGACCACGGCATGGCTGCGGCCGTCGGTGAGCACCGGCAGCAGGCTCATCGCCGGCGTATCGGGAGAGGCGGTGCTAGCCTTCGACATCACAGCCCTCACCGTGTCGGTCGCCTTCGTTAGCTCGCGCAGGCCAACTACACCGACCAGCCCGCCCTCGGCGTCGGTCACCGGCAGCGTCCGGATGTTGTGATCGAGCAGCAAATGCCGCGCCTGGTCGGCAGGCGCATGTTCATCGACCGAAATCACATCGCGCGACATGATGTCCTCGCACAGCAGGGTCCGGTGGGAGCGCACCATCGCCTGCAACTCGACCTGCCGTAGCAGCCGCTCAAGATCGTTGCGGTCGATATCGAAGGTTTCCTCCAGCGCGCCGAGCGCGGCATCGACATCCTCGGGCTGGAAGCCGACCCGCTCCCGCGCCGGCGGATCGATGGTTCCATGCGCGCTTTTAAAGGCGGGGGCCGCCACATGCGGATAGTTGCGCCGCGACAGTTTATGGATGCCGTAGCCGAGTGCGACCAACACGATCGAGTTCAGCGCTACCGGAACGAAGGGAAACAGCAAGCCCGAGCTGAAGACGGCCGGTCCGCCGAACACCGCGGTTAAGGCGGCGGCGCCACCCGGCGGATGCAGGCAGCGCGTGAACGACATGGCGGCGATGGCCAGCGCCACCGCAATGCCGGTAGCAAGGACGGGTTCATGCACGAAATGCGCCACGATCACCCCGACCAGCGCCGAAATCGTATTGCCACCGATAATCGACCAAGGGTGCGCGAGCGGGCTTGAAGGCACGGCAAAGAGCAGCACGGCCGATGCTCCCATTGGAGCAACCAGCAGTGCGACATGTGGGCCAGACCCGTTCGCCAGCGCACTGATCACGCCAGTCAATGCGATGCCGATCATGGCCCCGATGCAGGCGAGCAGCCGCTCGCGCAGCGTTGCACCGGCAAGGATCGGAACAAAGAGACGAAACGCCATGGCATACCCTTGGGCGAGTGGTCGGAACTCCGCGCTCCGCAATGCAGGCAAAGCCACAGATTTGGAAGTTAAGCCAATTCGGAAAGCCGGCTCACGGGGGAATACTTTTGCGCGAAACGGCCATTGCCAAATGGGTGCAGACATTTTGATCAGCCAGAGGAGGCGGACGGCACGCTGATCCGCTCGAGCGCAGCTAGAGGCCAAGGGCTGTCGTGCCGCGGGCAGCCGGAAATGGGGATGGTCGGAGGTCGAGCTGGGATGGACACTAAGGAATTCAGAGGCTTCGAAAAGCGTGCTGACAATGTCGGCATGGCAAGACAAATCAGGCCCTTGTCGCTCCACTTCCGAGGCGAACTCCAGCGGAGTACGGCTTCTACGCGGTGCTTGGTCTGCCTGTCCTTGCCACCATCGGATTCGTTGGCTGCTGAAACGTCCACCTGTAGCCGCTGAGAAGACGACTGCCGCCAGTGCCGTCGTGGAACCGCCATATGACGGCGGCTTGGTTACAGAGCCGGCTCGTGTCGATCGGGCGGGGGAGCCTGATGTGACGTACATGGTCCAGAAAGTGGCCAATGAAGGTGCTGGCATCGTCAACGTGATCAGGTCACGTAATAGCGGTAATACAACAGCGACCACGAGCCTCTCAGGCGTTCGATGAGGCGACAAAAATCCGATCACCGAACTAAGCGCGATTCCGCCACACTGCCACACACGAAACCGATCAGGTCACGTTCCAGGCTCACCAGAAGATTGGAGCCGAGGCCACCTCGGCTGAACTCTGCCATGCCGCGGGCCGCCACCTCTTCCAGCCGCGGTAGAAAACGTGGGTCAGCAGCGCCGGCATGGGCGAGCAACTCCCAAATCGCGAGCAGCGCCATCAGCACCGCAAGCGGCCGCAGATGTCGGCCGATGAAGCGGAAGGCCGGCGGTGCGATGGAAGCGCCGCGACAGCCTATCCCGACCTGCAATCGTGATCAGGCTGATCGTGGGGTCTCCGGACGCCAGCGTTGCAGATAGTTTCGGCAAGCGTGAGCAGGCCGTGGATCACCAATCCGCTCAGGCCGACCACGATCATGGCCGAAAAGACGAGTTCCAATTGAAAGAGCTGACGACCATAGGCCATCAGGTATCGGAGCCCTTCGAACGATGCGATGAGTTCTACCGCAACCAGGGTCTGCCAGCCGTTAGCAAGGCCTTCTCGCAGCCCTGTAAAGATCGACGGCACGGCGGAAGGCAGCACGATCATCGTGAGTTTCGACCAGCGGCTGAACGAAAGGACACGGCCAGACCCCGTCTCACGACGACGCCATTGCGCTTCGCCGCCATCAGGCTGGGTAGAGGACTTGCACGTCTAAAGCTGTCGATCATGCTCGGCACACACAAAAGGGCGGCATCGCTGCCGCCCTTTCCGTAAGCTTGCGAGATTGGCTGAATTAGAAATCCATACCGCCCATGCCCATGCCACCGCCGGGCATACCAGCCGGCATGCCGCCAGCGGACTCCTTCTTCGGAGCCTCCGCGATCATGGCTTCGGTGGTGACCAGCAGGCCGGCGACCGAGGCCGCGTCCTGCAGAGCCGTGCGCACAACCTTGACCGGATCGACGATACCCATGGCGATCATGTCGCCATATTCGCCGGTCTGGGCGTTGTAGCCGAAGGTTGCCCCCTTGTTCTCAAGGATCTTGCCGGCAACGATCGATGCTTCCGCACCGGCGTTGGCCGCGATCTGGCGGGCCGGAGCCTGCAGCGCGCGACGCACGATGGCGATGCCGGCGGTCTGGTCGGAGTTGGCGCCAGTGACGGTGATGGCCAGCGAAGCGCGCAGCAGGGCGACGCCGCCGCCGGGAACGATGCCTTCTTCGACGGCCGCACGGGTCGCGTTGAGGGCGTCATCGACGCGGTCCTTCTTTTCTTTGACTTCGATCTCGGTCGCACCGCCGACGCGGATGACGGCAACGCCGCCTGCCAGCTTGGCGAGACGTTCCTGCAGCTTCTCCTTGTCGTAGTCCGAGGTGGTCTCTTCGATCTGCTGCTTGATCTGGGCGACGCGGCCCTGGATCTCTTCCTTCTTGCCGGCGCCGTCGACGATGGTGGTGTTCTCCTTGGAGATCGACACCTTCTTGGCGCGGCCGAGCATGTTCAGGCCGACATTCTCGAGCTTGATGCCGAGGTCTTCGGAAATGACCTGGCCACCGGTGAGGATGGCGATGTCTTCCAGCATGGCCTTGCGGCGATCACCGAAGCCCGGCGCCTTGACGGCAGCGATCTTCAGGCCGCCACGCAGCTTGTTGACGACCAGCGTGGCCAGGGCCTCGCCTTCGACGTCTTCCGAGATGATGACCAGCGGCTTCGAGGTCTGCACGACAGCCTCGAGGATCGGCAGCATGGCCTGCAGGTTGGACAGCTTCTTCTCGTGGAGCAGGATGTAGGCGTCTTCCAGATCCGCAACCATCTTTTCGGCGTTGGTGACGAAGTAGGGCGAGAGATAGCCGCGGTCGAACTGCATGCCTTCGACGACTTCGAGTTCGGTCTCGGCGGTCTTGGCTTCCTCGACGGTGATGACGCCCTCATTGCCGACCTTCTGCATCGCTTCCGCGATCATCGAGCCGACCGAAACGTCGCCATTGCCGGCGATGGTGCCGACCTGGGCAACCTCTTCCGAGGTCTTGATCTTCTTGGCGTTCTTGATCAGCGTCGCGACGACGTCGGCGACGGCGAGGTCGATGCCGCGCTTGAGGTCCATCGGGTTCATGCCGGCGGCAACCGCCTTGTGGCCTTCCTGGACGATCGACTGTGCCAGAACGGTCGCGGTGGTGGTGCCGTCGCCGGCGATGTCGTTGGTCTTCGAAGCAACTTCGCGAACCATCTGCGCGCCCATGTTCTCGAACTTGTCTTCAAGCTCGATTTCCTTGGCGACGGTGACGCCGTCCTTGGTGATGCGCGGTGCGCCGAACGACTTGTCGATGACGACGTTGCGGCCCTTGGGGCCGAGCGTGACCTTCACCGCGTCGGCGAGGATGTTGACGCCGCGCAGCATGCGCTCACGAGCGTCGCGGGAGAATTTTACGTCTTTGGCAGCCATTTTTTACTCCTGGGCATTTCGCCCGAAATTCAGATTGGATGGTGCGGATGAAAGGCGGCGGCGTGTCAGCCGATGATGCCCATGATGTCGGATTCCTTCATGATCAGAAGGTCTTCGCCATTGAGCTTGACTTCGGTGCCCGACCACTTGCCGAACAGGATGCGGTCGCCGGCCTTGACGTCCAGCGGGACGAGCTTGCCGGCTTCGTCACGGGCGCCGGAACCGACGGCGATGATCTCGCCTTCCTGCGGCTTTTCCTTAGCCGTATCGGGGATGATGATCCCGCCCGCGGTCTTGGATTCGGATTCGACCCGGCGAACGACCACGCGGTCATGCAGCGGCCGGAAATTCGACTTTGCCATTTTTGGATTTCCCTGGTGCGGATGTTGAACGGTTCTCCGTTGCCGGAGCGTGTTTAGCACTCACCAGAAGCGAGTGCTAACGCGGCAGTGAGATAGGCCGTAGGCTCCTGCTAGTCAAGACGGAAGAGGGACGGGCGAAGAGCAAACGAGCGTGGAAGCACCGAGCCTTTTACGTGAACGACGTCGGAGATCGGACATGGATGGGGCGGCTCACCATTTGCAACTTATTCATTTGGCACGATTGGTGCAGCGGATGATCCGCAAACGTTGCGCGCGACCGATATAATGAGAGGTGAGCGCCATCAGGATTCCTGCGTTAACCGTCCACTCGGTCTTTACGGTGTGGCCGCCGCGCGGGCGCCAGGACTCCGGCCATCCCGATAGTCACCAATCCAATCTGCGGAGAACAGGAGGCAAGATGAGAGCGACAGTCAGCACGAACTCGAATTTGAAATGTTTGGCCAAAGCAACTGCCATCGCCTTGCTCTGGACGGTCACGGCTACATCGGCGGACGAAGGTATGTGGATGCCGGGCCAGACTGCGGAAGTGTGCGCGGCCATGCGCGCGGATGGGCTCCAGATCGATCCCGCCCAGCTGGGCCGTCTAGACGCTGACCCGCTCAACGCGATCGTATCACTGGGCGGATGCTCCGCCTCGTTCGTCAGTCCACAAGGGCTGGTCGCAACCAATCATCATTGCGTGTTAGAATCCATCCAATACCACAGCAAGGAGGGCCAGGACTATCTCACAGACGGCTTTCTGGCGAAGAGCCCTGGGTGAAGAATTGCCCGCGGCGCCAGGCAGCCGCATCTATGTGATCGAGGACATGCGGGATGTGACCGCCGAAATGCTCAAGAGCGTCTCGGACAAGCTGAACGGGTTTGCCCGCTATGAGCGGCTCGCCACGAACAAAAAAGGCCCTGATCGCCGCATGTGAAGGACAGCCCAATCGCTCGTTGCGACGTATGGCGGCGTCTCCTACTATCTCCTCCAGAAGCTCGAAATTGAGGACGTGCGCCTCGTCTATGCGCCCGCGCTCGGCATCGGCAACTTCGGCGGCCAAACGGACAACTGGATGTGGCTGCGCCACACGGGCCACTTCGGCTATTATCGCGCCTATGTCGCTCCTGATGGTTCCTCCCGGCCATATGCGCGCGACAATGTGCCTTACCGGCCGAAGAGTTGGCTACCCATAGCCTGTGAAGGCGTCAAGGAAGGCGACCTTGTGATGGTCGCCGGCTTTCCCGGCGCAACCCACCAATTCCTGACCGTGGATGAAGTCCGGTTCAACTTCGCGCAATTCGAACCGCGGTTGCAGCGTTCGCTCTCGGATTATCCCGCCCAGATCAATCAGGCAACGGCAGGCAATCGCGAGGCGCAGATCCATTGACCGCCCGCTTCACAAATTGGCTCGGCCTAAAACGCATGGGAAAAGCAGAAAAGGCAACAGATCGGCACCAGAATGAATATGGCCGCGCGAACTGACAGACGCGCCAACAATCGGCATCTCGCATGGTCGGTGGCACTGGACGTGGCTCCCACCCTGCTGGCGCGACTCCCCATCAGGTCGTCGGGGTTTCGCTGGCGAAAAAACTTCCGCGTGTCTCTGCGCGATCCATCCCGCTTGCGCGTGCCTAGTCAACCAAAAAACTGACCATCTGCAGGATCAGGATCAGCAAAAAAAAGCCAAAGGCAGACGCCAAAACAGCTGCCAGCAGGACGATGCGTTGTTTCTTCACCCACAGTTCCCCCGGGAGAGAGTCTAATGATAATCCTTAAAAAAAGGCGCCCTGGAACAAGGCGCCCCACGCTCATTTGTGCAAGTTTAAAGTTTAGCTTGCCTGCTTTATGTAATTATACGTTTTCTTTTATGCAACACTTTCCAAGTGTTACTTGCACAAATCGAACGTATCGCACATTTAGACGAACTGTACATTCGACAGCGACTTTGACGCATGCGTTTACTGGCGGTATACATCCTTCACCGTTGCCGCAAGGCATTGGCCCACTCGCGCGGCACCTCCTTCACGACAAAGGTTGAAAGCCCGTCCTCGGGCGTTTCATTTCCAAGATCACTTCGATCCACTCATACGGGCTTCCCGAGCGAGACCGTGGGTTCGGACTTGCGAATGAATTTCTCGTTATAATCGAATTGATTATAAGGGTATATTTCTACGTTGAGTATAAAGGATGTCAAGCCCGCGCCAGCGGCAATTTTGTCCGGGCGACCGCCGTTTCGTCGAGGACATGGTGGCGGAAGCGATAAAGCTTCGCCGGCCGACCGCCGGTATCAAAAGCACTTTCGCCGGTCTCCTCCACCAGTTCCTGCTGCTCCATCCAACCGGCGAAAGTTCTGCTGAAGCGCCCCTGCCGATGTAATCGTCAACGCCGTCCGCGTCAGCGCATTGCCATCGGCGAGAAGCCGACGACATTGTTGATGACGAACGTAACGATCCGCGGCTTCAGACAGGAATGTGCGCTTCGTCCAGATGGATGGAGTGGGCTGGCAGGTTCCGGGCGGCCGCGCCGTTGAGGATGCAGCATCGAGAGCCGCGCTCGCCGAGGATGACATAGGTCGAGATTCGCGCGCCGGAAGTCTTGCTCCATGTCTTCACGAATCCATTGGCAGGATCCCGGGTTCTTCGCGTGGTCAGGGTCGAGCAGTATCGAACCGTGGTAGTTGAGCTTTGCTCGGTGACGTGGATGCCGTGCAGCTTGCCGGCGACTATTTTCGCATTGGTCCCGTTGTCCTATTCATCTCACAAAGTCAGTCCTGATGTTGAGCAGCTTCGCTGGGCTAAATCCCGACGACGAGCGCCCCGCCGCTGAGTCCCGCACCTGCCGCCGCCAGGAGTATTTTCTCGCCCGGCCGAAACGGCTCCGCTTGATTGGCGAGCGACAGTGAGAGCGGGATCGTCGCGGCGGAAGAGTTGCCATATTCGGCGATCGTCTTGACGATCAGGTGATCGGCAACGCCGAGGTTTCGCCCGACCGCATCGAAAATGCGAGCATTGGCCTGATGCGGCACGAACCGGTCGACATCGTGTGGTCGCACTCCGGCAGCGGCTAGCGCGCTTATCGAGCAATCGGTCATCATCTCGACGGCCTTTGCGAACACTTCGCGGCCGTCGGTCATCGTCATTCGGGTTTGCGCGAGGTCGAGGTCACCGTGGAACGGGATGTTGCTTCCTCCTGCGGGAATCTGGATCAGGCCGTATCGCGAGCCGTCCGAATCCACGGAGGCACCGAGAATCCCCCGACCAGTATCCTCGCACGGACCGATCACGACGGCGCCGGCGGCATCGGCAAACAGCACGGCGCTGGCGCGCTCAGAGGGATTGATGCGGCGGCTGAGGATATTGGCGGCGATAACAAGGCTCGCTTTGCCGTGCAGGCGGGTAAATCCGTCCGCAAACATCAGCGCATAGATGAAGCCGGCGCAGGCGCCGGTCAGATCGACAGCGCCGGCGCGGCCGAGCCCCAGCCGATGTGCGATCAGGGGCGCGCTGGGCGGCAGGAGGTGATCGGGCGTCGAGGTGGCAAGCAGCAGCAGACCGATGTCGTGGCGCGCAATGCCGGCGCTGGCCAGCGCCATGGCGCCGGCCTGCGCAGCAAGACCAGACAGCGTGTCTTCGTCCGTTGCCCAGAAGCGCGACCGGATTCCAGTACGCCGCTCGATCCAGCCCGGTTCGAGGCCGAGATTGTTCTCAATTTCGGCATTCTCCACTTTGCGCCCAGGCGCATGATGGCCAAACCCGAGAATGCGCGACGACCCGGTCATGGCTTCGAACCGAAGCGTTCGCCGGCCTCCTCGATGGCGTCATAGAGCCCGTCCAGTTCCTCGCCGGTGATGCAATAGGGCGGCAGAAGGTAGAGGACATTGCCGAGCGGGCGCACGAGCAGGCCGCGCTCGAGGAAAAATGCGCGCAGCTTCGGCCCGATCTCGGCCAGATAGCCGGCAGAGCCGGCGCGCAGGTCGAGAGCCAGGATCGTGCCGATCGCGCGGCTGTCGGTGAAGTTGGCATTGTCGCGAAAGCGTCGAAACCCGGCGGCCTGTCTCTCGCTCAAGGCCGCGATCCGCTCGGCCACCGGCTCGTCACGCCAGATCTCGACATTGGCGAGTGCTGCCGCGCAGGCAATCGGATTGGCCGTGTAGGAACTCGAGTGGAAAAACGTCTTCTTGCGATCCGCTGAATAATGAGCCTGGAAGATCGCATCGGTGGCAAGCGTGGCCGCCAGCGGGATCACGCCGCCGGTCAAGCCTTTGGAGGTGCACAGGATATCTGGAGAAATCGATGCCTGCTCGCAGGCGAACATGCTCCCGGTGCGGCCCCAGCCGGTCATCACCTCGTCGGCAATCAGCAGCGTGCCGGAGGCTTCGGCAATCTTCTTCAATCCGGTCAGAACCGAGGCCGGATACATCAGCATGCCGCCGGCGCCAAGCACGAGCGGTTCGACGATCAGCGCGGCGGCGCGCCGGTCGCGGGAGACTGCCTCGAATCTATCCAGCGTTTCCTGCTCGCGGCCGGCGGCCGGGAAGGGAATGGTGTCGACCTCGAACAGCAAGGGTTCGTAGGCGGCGTTGAACACGCCACGCGCACCGACGCTCATCGTGCCGATGGTGTCGCCGTGATAGCTGTGCTCCATGACGGCGATGCGCGAGCGCGGAGCGCCGGTGTTGCGGAAATAGCCGAGCGCCATCTTCAGCGCGACTTCGACGGAGGTCGAGCCGCTGTCCGAATAGAACACCCAGTCGAGTCCGGAGGGAGCGAGACCGACAAGCGCCTTGGCCAGGCGTTCGGCCGGTTCGTGAGTGAAGCCAGCGAAGATAATCTGGTCGAGGCTCGACGCGGTCGTCTCGATAGCCTTTATGATGCGCGGATGGCGGTGGCCATGCGTGACGACCCACCAGGATGAGATGGCGTCCAGGATGCGCGCGCCATTGGCTTTGTGGAGATAGGCGCCTTCAGTCAGGACGATTTTAGGGGTCGAAGGCTCGAGCGCGTGCTGGGTGAAGGGATGCCACACACGGGAATGCGACATCACTCGCCTCCGGCAATCAAAGCGAGGTCGAAGCCGGCAATCATCGCTTGTCTCAGCGTTTTGTCCGTCAGCGGATCGAGGTGCGGCAGCCTGCCGAGTTGCGGCACGTCGCCGAATTCCACGATCGTCCGTTGCGTATCGGTCATCTCATCGCCGATGAAGGCGATGCCAGCCAGCGGGATAGCGCGCGCCCGCAGGGCCTCAATCGACAGCAGGGTGTGATTGATTGTTCCGAGCGCGGTGCGGGCGCACAGAATGACCGGCAACTGCCATTGCTCGAATATGTCGATGAACCTTGTCCGGCGGTTCAGCGGCACCATCAGCCCGCCGGCGCCTTCGATGACGAGCGGTGTCGGCAGGACCGGAAACGAAACATCGGCAGCCTCGATCGAAACGTCGTCGATTTCGGCCGAACGATGCGGCGAAAGCGGGCTCTTCAAGCGGTAGGCTTCCGGCAGCACGCGCCCCGACGGCAGCCCGGCAAGTCGCGCAACCGCCTCGCTGTCGGTCTCGCCGTCGAGGCCCGATTGCACCGGCTTCCAGTAGAAACCGTCAAGCAGGCCGGCAAGCCCGGCCGAAAACACCGTCTTGCCAATTCCGGTGTCTGTTCCGGTGATGACGATGCGCTTGGTCATGTCGCCTCCGGTCATGTCTGAGCCAACACCTCGACGAGCGCCTCGACCATGGCGGAAATGTCGGCTTCGCTGATATTGAGCGTCAGTGAGATGCGCAGCCGCGACGTGCCCTCGGGCACGGTCGGCGGACGAATGCCGCGTATGTCGAAGCCGCGGCCCTGCAGGCGCGCCGCCACTGCCATGGTGCGGCTGACGTCGCCGATGACAACTGGCTGGATCTGCGAGCCGCTGGGCTTTACGCCGCAGCGATCGGCCAACTGGCGGCTCGCGAAAGCGACCCGCTCATGCAGCTGAACACGCCGCATAGGCTCGTCGGCGAGCATTGCGAGCGCTTCCCGCGCCGCGACCGCCATCAGCGGCGATGGCGCGGTGGCGTAGATGAATGGCCGGCAACGGTTGATCAGATACTCGCACAGTGTCCTCGGCCCGGTCACGAGCCCACCAGATGCGCCGAGCGCCTTGCTGCAGGTGTGGAGCGCGACGATGTTGTCGCGGCCCTCGAAAGCGGCGGCCAGCCCCCGGCCGTCCGGTCCCCAGACGCCGGTGGCGTGCGCCTCGTCAATGACGATGAATGCGTCGTGCCGATCGGCAAGCGCGACCAGGCTCTCCATCGGCGCGCGGTCGCCATCCATGCTGTACAGGCTTTCGACCACGATCCACACGCGCCCCGCGCCGCCTTCGGCGCGCCAACGCTTGATCGCGTCCTCGACAGCATCGACGTCGTTGTGCGCGGCCAGCACCAACTGTGCGCGCCCGGCCTGCGCACCCTCATGCATGCTGGCATGGGCGAGCTCATCGAGGACCAAAAGATCGCCCTTCTGCGGCAGCGCAGTCAGCAGAGCGAAGTTGGCGATGTAGCCGCTGCCGAAGAACAGCGCGCGGTTCGCGCCGAAGAACGCCGCCGCGTCTGCCTCGAGCTGCTCGTGTTCCGGTGCATTGCCGCGCAACAGCCGCGACCCGGTGGCGCCAACCGGCGTGCCCCGCGCAATCGCCGCCGCAACCGCTTCGCCAAGTCTTTTGGAGGCGGCAAGCCCGAGATAGTCGTTCGACGAGAAGTCGAGGCCGGCGCGCGGCTTTAGCGTCCGCAGCCGGTCCTTGCGCGCCAGTCCCTGCAGGGTCGCCTCATAGCGGGCAAGTGGTGCCCCGTTCATTGCGCCTCGAGTTCCATCGGCTCGATGCCGAGGCGCCGGAACAGCAGGGTATCTTTGTCCTCGCCGGGATTGTCCGCCGTCAGCAGCGTGTCGCCGACGAAGATCGAGTTGGCGCCGGCAAAAAAGCACAGCGCCTGCATCTCGTCGGTCATGGCCGTACGGCCGGCGGAAAGACGGATATGCGATTTCGGCATCATGATGCGGGCCAGCGCGATCACGCGCACGAATTCGATCGGCTCGATCGGCTTGGCGTCGGCAAGCGGGGTGCCGGGGATCGGGATCAGCATGTTGATCGGAACGCTTTGCGGATGTTCCGGCAGGTTGGCCAGCGTCACCAGCATGTCGATCCGGTCCGCCGGCTCCTCGCCCATGCCGACAATGCCGCCGCAGCAGACCTTGATGCCGGATTGGCGAACGTGCTCGAGCGTCTCGAGCCGCTCGGCAAAGCTCCGCGTGCTGATGATCTCGCTATAGTAGCGTTCCGACGTATCGATGTTGTGGTTGTAAAAGTCGAGACCAGCCTGCTTCAGTCGAGCGGCTTGCTCAAGATCGAGCATGCCGAGCGTCATGCAGGTCTCCATGCCCAGCGCCTTGACGCCTTCGACCATCGCCACCACCGCATCCATGTCGCGCGCCTTGGGGTTTCGCCAGGCCGCGCCCATGCAATAGCGGGTCGCGCCGGCGTCACGCGCCTTGGTCGCCTCGGCGACGACGCGCCGGACCTCCATCAGCTTCGACGCCTTCAGGCCGGTCTCGTGATGCGCCGACTGGCTACAATAGCCGCAATCCTCCGGGCATCCGCCCGTCTTGATGCTGAGCAGCCGGCTGAGCTGGACCTTGTTGGGATCGAAATTCTGGCGGTGCACGGTTTGCGCGAGGAAGAGGAGATTGTTGAAGGGGGCATCGTGAAGTGCCTGAGCCTTCTCCAGGGTCCACGCTCCAGGGTCAGGGGATTGAGCCTGTGGCGATGACTGCGTTGGACTGGCTGTTTGCATGTCCATGCTGTTCCTCCGGTTCTGCCTTGCTTTGCTGTCTGATTGACGACGATCGGAAAGGACAGTTGATTCGATCCTGTTCGTTCCTCAGACAATCATGAGCCCCAATAGTCGAGGCCGATATCCAGGATCGGCGCGCTGTGGGTCAGGCGGCCGACCGAAATCAGATCGACGCCGGTCGCGGCAATCGCTCGCGCTGTATCGGATGCGATCCCGCCAGAAGCCTCGGTGATAGCACGGCCGCCAACGATTGCGACGGCGCGGCGAAGATCGGCGAGGGACATGTTGTCGAGCAGAACCGCATCGGGAGCGAAGCCAAGTACCTCCTCCAACTGGGCCAGCGTATCGACCTCGACCTCGATCTTGACGAGATGACCGGCCCGTCTTCGTGCTCGCTCGAGCGCCGGGCGAACGCCGCCTGCGATGGCGATGTGGTTATCCTTGATCAGAATTGCGTCGTCGAGGCCGAAGCGGTGATTGGATCCGCCACCTGCGCGCACGGCGTATTTTTCGACTGCCCGCAATCCGGGCGTCGTCTTGCGCGTGCAGACGATCTTCGCGCCATATCCACGAACCGCGGCGACGATCGATGCCGTTGCTGTAGCGATGCCGCTCAGATGGCACAAAAAATTGAGTGCCGTCCGTTCGGCTGTGAGAATGGCCCGGGCAGGGCCAACCACTGATGCAATGACCTCTCCATCCATGACATTGGAGCCGTCTGCCCGCTCCACCGAGATTTCGATATCAGGATCAATCAAGCGGAAAGCGAGCATCGCCAGATCGAGGCCGGCGACAACTCCGGACTGGCGCGCCGCCAGCACGGTTCCCGCTTGGTGTGCCTTCGGGATGATGGCCTCCGTGGTCAAGTCGCCGGCTCTGCCAAGGTCTTCAAGAAGAGCTGCCCTTACAAGCGGCTCAAGCATGACCGTGGGAAGCGGTGAGAACGTCATCACTTTGCCCCTTCGAGCCTTGGCGAGTGTCCGAGTTCCCGCGCAGCGGCCAAAGCGGCTTCGAGGGTGATTTCGGACCGTCGGGCGACAGTCGCATGATGAGGAAAGTCTGTCCGGTAATGAGCGCCGCGGCTTTCTTCGCGCAACAGGGCGGCAACCGCGATCATTAGCCCGACAGCCGCCGGATCCGAGGCCGCGTCCTTGCTTTCGGCGAGCGGCAACAAGGTATATGCGGCTGCTTTCAAACCTTCACCATCCCGGACGATGCCCAGTGCACGCGACAGGAAAACACGCACGGGTGTCGGCGCGGGCGATGGGTAAACGTCCGCAAACGCACGCTTTGTTCTGCGAGCAGGCGTTCCGGCGACACTTTCAGCGACCCAGCGCGCGCACACGGCGGCCTCGGTCAAGGAATTGCTGGCGAGCCTGTTGGCGCCATGCAGTCCTGTCGAAGCGACTTCGCCGCAGGCCCACAGCCCCTTGACGGAGGTCCTACCGGAGCCGTCCACGGCAACGCCACCCATGTGGTAGTGTTGGGCCGGACGAATGGGGATGAGATCGCGCGCGGGATTGATGCCGGCTCCACGACAGGCTGATGCGATTGTCGGGAAGTGTCGAGCAAATTCCGGGCCAGGCCGTTGCCGCGCGTCGAGAAAAACACGGTGGCCGTTGGCAAGATGGTTCCAGACGGCGCGCGCCAAGACATCACGAGGCGCAAGTTCCGCCCCTGGCACGCTCTGGAGAAAAGCCTGGCCGGTTTCGTCGATCAGGGCAGCACCTTCGCCGCGGACGGCCTCGCTGAGCAGCACCATAGGGCGTTCCGGGCCGTCAAGCGCGGTCGGGTGGAACTGGATGAACTCGAGGTCGGCAAGGACAGCTCCAGCGCGGGCCGCAAGCGCCAGGCCCTGTCCGCAACTGCCCGAAGGATTCGTGGTGTCGAGAAACAGTCCCCCGATCCCACCGGTGGCGAGGACGACCCGCCGTGAGCCGAAGAAGACAGGTCCGATCGAACAGCTCGCCCAGACGCCTCGGATCGCATTCTCTCGCACCGCCAGTCGGCGCGCTTCCACGCCCTCCACGACAACAATCGACGGAGTGGAACGCACAGCCGCGATCAGGGCACGCATGATCTCACGCCCGGTGCCGTCACCATGCGCATGAACGATGCGACGTCGGCTGTGTGCGGCCTCCAATCCGAGGCACAGTGATCCTTTCGACGTACGGTCGAAGGGAACCCCAAAGCGCGCAAGCCCCTCTATCGCCTTGGGCGCGGCTTGGAGGATGCGGCTCGCCACGTCTGTGTCGCAGAGACCATCCCCGGCGGCAAGCGTATCGGCCAGGTGCAGTTCCGGATCGTCGTCTTCGCCGAAACTTGCAGCCAGACCACCCTGTGCCCACGTGCTCGAATTGTCAGCTCCCAGCAGCGTCCTGGACAGAAGCAGCACCGGCTCCGGCGCCAGTTGAAGCGCGGTCATCAATCCGGCGATGCCGCCGCCGATGATGATGGGCCGCCCGAAGAAGCTGCGGACATCGGCGCTCAAATTGCCAGCATCCGTTCGACCGCAAGCCGCGCGCGCCCGGCGATCCCGGGTTCGATGGTTACGATATGGTGGTTCTGCTCGAGCGCCATGCGGATGTTGGCAAGCGTGATCCGCTTCATGTGAGGGCACAAATTGCAGGGCCGGATGAACTCGACCTCTGGGTGCGCTAACGCGACGTTGTCGCTCATCGAGCACTCGGTCATCAGCATGACACGTGCCGGCCTTTGCCTGTCGACATAGTCGGACATGGCAGCGGTCGAGCCGGAAAAATCTGCTTCAGCCACGACGTCGGGCGGGCATTCGGGATGCGCGAGCACGATCACGCCGGGATGGCTTTCGCGCAACTCGCGGATGTCGGCCGGTGTAAAGCGCTCATGCACCTCGCAATGCCCTTTCCAGGCGATAATCTGCACATCGGTCTGGGCGGCGATATTCTGGGCCAGATATTCGTCCGGCAACATGATCACCCGGGGAACGCCAAGGGATTGGACGACCGCCTTGGCGTTGCCGGATGTACAGCAGATATCCGACTCGGCTTTCACTTCGGCCGACGTGTTGACATAAGTGATGATCGGCACGCCGGGATAACGCTGGCGCATCAAGCGCACGTCTTCTGCCGTGATCGATTCCGCCAACGAACAGCCTGCCCGCAGGTCGGGAATGAGCACCGTCTTTTGCGGATTGAGCAGCTTGGCCGTTTCGGCCATGAAATGTACGCCAGCCAGCACGATGACTTGCGCCTCGATCGTCGCAGCCGTGCGGGCCAGTGCCAAGCTGTCGCCGACGATGTCGGCCACGCAATGGAAGATCTCGGGGGTCTGATAGTTGTGCGCCAGGATGATGGCGTTGCGCTCGCGCTTCAGTGCAATGATCGCCTCGATATCCTCGACGAAAGCCGGCCATTCGATCGGCGGGATCACTCGTCGGACGCGCTCGTAGAGAAACGCGGTCGCAGGCAGCATGGCGCTCATCGACCCCTCCAGCTTATACTCTAGTTGAAAATAACCAGCATATACTTGCTGTGAGTATAAGCGATGTCAACCCCGCGCCAGCGGCAATTTTGTCCCGGCGATGACCCTCTCGTCGAGAACGGCGTGGCGGAACCGGTAAAGCTTCGCTGGCCGGCCGCCGGTCTCCGCGGTTGCCTCTCCGGTCTCTTCGACCAGCTCCTGCTGCTCGATCAGCCGGCGAAAGTTCGGCTTACGCACGAGCCTGCCGGCAAGCGCCTCCACGGTTCGCTGCAGCTGCAAAAGCGTGAAGACCGGCGGCATCAGCTCAAAGACGACCGGCCGGTATTTGATCTTGGAGCGCAGCCGCGCAATGCCGGTCGCCACGATGCGGCGATGATCGGCGACCATGGACTTGCTAGGCACCAGCGGAGGCAGCGTCGCGTCCCGTCCGCTTCCGGCCTCTTGGACCAGGCCTGCTTCGTAGACTAACTCATAGCGTTGAAGCGTGAGTTCCTCGTTCCAAAGGCGGTCGTCGAAGCCGAAGGCTATCGTCGCCCGCTGCCAGCGTTCACGTCGCGTGGCCGCGTCGCTGACGCCGTCTGCCCATTCAATCAGGCGCGGTCGCAGAACGTCCAGCACGACCGGAGGCGTGCCGGAGCGGTGGTCCTCCCATGGAAAATATTCATACCAGCTCTGCCAGCCGCACTTGGGCGAGCCAGCTGCCTGTTCCTTGCGGGTCAATGCGAGATAGCTGATGGAGATGACGCGCTGCTGGCGCTCGGCGCCGATGCGATCCCGATCCGCGAAGGTGTAGAGTTGCTCAATATACCCCAGCGGATGGCCGGTCTGCTGCTCGACCCACCCCCTCAAACCGGATTGCAGCGATCGGTGCTCAAGCGCAAATGGTCCGGAGGGCAGGGTGTCCGCCTGGCCGATGGTGAGGACACAGGGTTCACTGTCGTTTACGGCGACGACAAAGGCGATCAGGTCCACTTTGACTTCGTCGGCCTTGACGGCGGCTCTGTCTTTCCTGGGTCCTTTTGCCTGATCGTCCATGTTCGCGAAAGTGGTTGGCCAGCTCGGGAGCGCCTGAATCGATTAAATGTAAGCGCGCCTGTCCGCACGTCAACACCGCACAGCTGCACGGCCATTTTTAGCTCTTCGCACTTGCACAAAAATGTGGCAAACGCGACACCCGCGGTTGGTAACGTTGGGGAAGGAGGGTCCATTGAGTGCGTTTGGTGACACCAAGGCGATCACACCGCCGGATATTCATTCGCGCAAAGGTGGGACGCCGCTCGTCTGTCTTACCGCCTACACGACCCCAGTCGCCCGGCTTGTCGATCCCCATTGCGATGTGGTGCTGGTCGGCGACAGCGTCGGCATGGTTCTCCACGGCCTGCCCTCGACGCTCGGTGTGACGCTGGAGATGATGATCATTCACGGCCAGGCCGTGCGCCGTGGCCTCGAGCAGGCGCTGATGGTCGTCGACCTGCCGTTCGGTTCCTTCGAGGAAAGCCCCGAGCAGGCTTTCCGCAATGCCGCGCGCGTCATGGCCGAGACCGGCTGCGCGGCCGTCAAGCTCGAAGGCGGCGAAACGATGGCAGAGACGATCGGCTTCCTCGCCGCGCGCGGCGTGCCGGTCATGGCCCATGTCGGCTTGACGCCGCAGGCGATCAACACCATCGGTGGCTACCGCGTGCAGGGCAGAGGCGGGGATGCCGAGCGCATCAGGCGCGACGCGCTTGCGGTGAGCGAAGCGGGCGCCTTTGCGGTCGTGCTGGAGAAGGTTCCCGAGGCGCTCGCCCGCCGGATCACCGGGGAGGTGGCGACCCCGACCATTGGCATCGGTGCCTCGGCAGCCTGTGACGGCCAGATTCTCGTCGTCGACGACATGCTGGGCCTCTTCGGCGACTTCCGGCCCAAATTCGTCAAGCGCTATGCTGAACTGGGGGAGGCCGCTGCGGCTGCGATCGCGGCCTATGCGCGGGAAGTGAAGGAGCGCCAGTTTCCGGCCGCCGAGCACGTGTTTGCCGATGCGCCCAAGCCCGCCGACGGGGACGCCACCAAGAGCGGAGAAGCAGCGTGAGCGTGCCGATTGTCAGGAGCGTTGCCCAGCTTCGCCAAATCGTCGCCGCATGGCGCCGCGAGGGCGTGAGGATTGCCGTGGTGCCAACGATGGGCGTCCTGCATGAGGGTCATCTCAGCCTGGTGCGCGCGGCACTCGAGAAGGCCGACCGGGTGATCGTGACGCTCTTCGTCAACCCGAAGCAATTCAACAGCCAGGCCGATCTCGCCGCGTATCCGAGCACCGAGGACGAGGATGCCGCCAAGCTGGCACCGCTTGGCGCGCACCTGCTTTATGCGCCGGATGCAGAGGAAATGTATCCGGCGGCCTTCGCCACGACCGTTTCGGTGTCCGGTGTCAGCGAGGGCCTGTGCGGTGCCTTCCGGCCGGGACATTTCGATGGCGTGGCGACCGTCGTCGCCAAGCTCTTCCTGCAGACCAGCGCTGACTTCGGCTTCTTTGGCGAAAAGGACTTTCAGCAGCTTCAGCTAGTCAGGCGTATGGCCCGGGACCTGGATATTCCAATCACCATTGTTCCTTGTCCGACAGTCCGCGAAGCCGACGGTCTTGCACTATCATCGCGCAATGTCCGGCTCTCGCCAGCAGAGCGTGCTGTTGCCCCCGAGCTACCATCGGTCTTGCTCGAGACGGCTGAGCGGCTTGCCCGCGGCTCGCCCGTCCTGCCAACGCTTGCCGAAGCGCGCGCAGCAATTCTGGCTGCGGGCTATCGCGAGGTCGAATACCTGGAACTTCGCGACGAGGCAGATCTGCGACCCATGACAAGCCTTGACCGACCTGCACGCTTGCTTGTCGCGGCCTGGCTCGGCGGCACACGGCTCATAGACAACGTCAGAATATCACGGGTTTCAACAGATTAACGGGGTTCTCGGCACGCGCTGTATCCGTCCGGGATCGTTTAAAACAAGGTCTCTGCCTGGCATCGAGCGATCACGGAGGTTACGCAAAGCGCAAATGCATCGCGTGTTTGAGAACTTCGTCGAGCAACTGTCTGCAAGTGTTGATGCTGCCGATCTCCGTGAGGCAATGGCATCCGCTGCAGCCGGCTTCGATTTTCCGCTATTCGCCTATTTCACTTACCCGTCGGCCCCCGGCGACGCCCCGCAATTGATCTCAAACTATCCTTCATCCTGGACATCACGTTATCTGCAACAGCGGTACCACAGTCTTGATCCGGTCATCCTGCGCGGGCTGCAAGGCTGGGATACCTTCGATTGGGGTGTGGATCGCGCTCGGCACTGTCTGCCGAATTCGCAGCAACAAATTCTGGAGAGTGCGGCTGAGTTTGGCATCCGGGGCGGCCTGACGATGTCCATGCATGATCATCGCGGCCGGTTTGCTGCCCTGACCTTTGCTTCCGACGAGTCCCGTCCGCCTCTGTTGCGGTCACTGACACGTTACGAAAAAGCATTGCAGCTGGTGGCCATCAACTTTCATATCCATGTCCGGCGCAGGCTCGCCGACGATCGCGTGGTGGATGGTGTAACGCTCACCCCGCGGGAGTTCGAGTGCCTGAAATGGGCGGCGCGCGGCAAGTCGGCTTGGGATATCAGCCAGCTTCTCGGCGTCTCAAAGCGCACCGTGACCTTTCACCTGGAAAACGCCAAGGCAAAGCTTGGCGTTCGAACGATCAACCAGGCCGTTGCACGACTGGCTGCCTCCGGCCAGGCGAGATCCTGATTCTTCGGCCACGATAGCTGTAAACCTCTACAGGCTGCATCGCTGCCAGCTTTGCCCTTCCATGGCGGGAACACATCCCGCACGGAGGCGACCATGATGCAGCTGATAACACCAGACCTTTACAACGAGTTCGCAAGCGAGCTCAAAGAGATGCACGGGCTCAGGTTTCGGGTGTTCAAGGAAAGGCTCGATTGGGAAGTTGATACCGAAGACCAGATGGAAACAGACCCGTTTGATGGTCTGAAGCCTGTCTATCTGCTCCTCAAGGGATCCGACTGGCGAATTCGCGGTTGCGTGCGTCTTTTGCCCAGCACCGGACCCACAATGTTGCGCGACACGTTCCCGGTGCTGCTGGGTGCTGACGTCGTGCCCTCGACTGCCGACATATGGGAGAGCAGTCGTTTCGCGCTCGATCTCCCTCCGTCGGCGCCCAAGGCAGCGGGCGGGCTGGCCCAGGCAACCTACGAGCTCTTCGCGGGCATGATCGAGTTCGGCTTGGCCAAGGATCTGACCCGGATCGTAACGGTGACGGATACGCGCATGGAACGGATCCTTCGCCTCGCGACGTGGCCATTGTCGCGCATCGGACAACCCAAGTCCGTCGGCAAAACGGAGGCGGTGGCCGGGTTTCTCGAGATTTCCCGCGCGAGCCTTTTGCGCATCCGCAGCAGGGGACGTCTGAGCGGACCGGTACTGTGGCAACCGGTTCTAGGCCCGTCGGCATAGCGCCATTGTGGACACCTGAGCCGTGAAGGATGCAGGTCTGCCCAAGGAAGCGACGGTCGGTCTTGTATGCTGGCCGGACTGGCGTCGTCACGAAGCTTACCACTACGCCAGACGATTGCCACGCACTGCCTGGGCCTGGGAGTTTCTTCGGCGCAATCCACAATTCCAGCGCGACCACGCCAAAATGGCACCGTCCGCCTGCATTGTCGGAGCCCAGGCCGACATGAAGATAATCGAGTTGACGACAGGATCATCTTTCCTAAGACAATGGAGCCTCCTTTTTCGCGGACGCGCCACAGTCGGACGCTACGTCGGCAAGGGTCTTTTGGGATCCGCGCGACTGCGCCCGTATTCTACGAGCGGCCGCGGAGCCGGTTGGGCTCGACCACGATTTTGAACCGCTTGATCTCTCTTCGCTCTCATGCTGCAAGGACATCCTGCTGACACCTGCCGGCGTGCAGCACGTGCTGCTGAGGGAGGACTGCCGGAGTCTGCAGATCGCCCTTTCCGGTGCATCCGTTCTCCGCCCGTTGCGGCTATATGTCGACGCGATCGTGCAGCCGCAGCACCTGAAGTTCCATGTCGCTGCCCTTCAGTTCCTGAACGACATCAATGGTTGCGGCCGCCTGGCAGCTGCTTGCTTTCCGCCGGAACCCCGCGGAGCGCGTCTGCGTATCGTGCTCCAGGCTTTGGACGGCTCGCTTGCGGGAGCATCTCATCAGGAGATCGCCATTGCCCTGTTTGGGAGACGCCGTGTCGAAGAAGATTGGTCTCATCCAGGTAGCCATCTTCGCGATCAGGTGCGTCGCGCCATCCAACGTGGCCGCTACCTGATGGGCGGCGGCTATAGACAGTTCCTGATGTAATTCGGGTGACAGCTTGGTGATTGTCTTATTCGAAAACGCGCAGGCATCAATCTCCATTTCTCACTGCTATTGTGCCTTGTACAAGACGTGACACGCGCCTAGTTCTTCCGCTGCGGGAATCCGGTTTGAGTAATACGGACGAAGCACTGAGAACCAACGTTTTCGTGATAGTGCATTCATGCCCCGAGAATCCTGATGACCGTTACGAACCCCGACAAAGCCGGCGCTGACTGAAACGGTCGCTGAACGTGCTCTGTGGCCTGCGCCGCCTGACTCTCGGTTTCGGCCATGCCGACCAACAGCGTATTGATAGGCCATCGCGGGCTAAGCTCTACCGGCGAAAGCGGCGTCAACAGCGGCAGGCAATCAGAAACTTGATCGGCGGCGACGATGATTATGATCAACGTGACGAACACGTGAATCATGCCGACGGCGCCCACGCTGCCGATGATGATGATGCCGATCATGCGTCGCTGATGCTGCCTAACTACAGTGCTTGTGATCACGCCGATCACCGCGTGATTACGAGCGGCGGCGCTTCGTGTCAGGTGCGTAGCCGGGATGGTCGCGCATGGCCGATTGGTCCTTCGTGCCGCGGGGTGTGGGCTTGCGTTCGGTCATGAGGGCGTCAGGCGCAACGAGAAGTTTAGATCAGGGGCTCATCCATGTGGTGGATGATAGTTATCCCTACAATCAATTGTACCAATATTACCGAATACTACTACAAGGTCCCGAATGAACGCGGCCGGATGGGCATCCGTCTCGCGTGGGCTGAAGCTGCCGGCAAGAATGGGGAGACGAACATGTGCGGGATTGTTGGCATCATTGGGCAACAGCCGGTGTCGGATCGGTTGGTCGACGCATTGAAGCGTTTGGAATATCGCGGCTATGATTCCGCCGGCGTTGCGACGATCACCGAAGGTGCCTTGCACCGCCGGCGCGCCGAGGGCAAGCTCGTCAATCTCGAGAGGAGACTGAAGGAAGAGCCGCTGAGCGGCAACATCGGCATCGGCCACACGCGTTGGGCAACCCATGGGGCCTCGACGGAACGCAATGCGCACCCGCACTTTACCGACGGTGTCGCCGTCGTCCATAACGGGATCATCGAGAATTTCACCGAGCTGAAGGACGAATTGGCGGCGGCTGGCGCCGAGTTCCAGACCGACACCGACACCGAGGTCGTCGCGCATCTCTTGGCAAGACACCGCCGGGACGGCATGAGGCGGCAAGACGCGATGCGTGCCATGCTGAAACGCCTCAGGGGCGCCTATGCGCTTGCTGTCCTCTTTGAAGATGATCCGTCGACCATCATGGCGGCGCGCAATGGACCACCGCTGGCGATCGGTCACGGCGACGGCGAGATGTTCCTGGGTTCCGACGCGATCGCGCTTGCTCCCTTCACCAATGAAATTACCTATCTCATCGAGGGCGACTGGGCCATTGTCGGCAATTCGGGCGCCCATATCTTCGATTTCGACGGCCATCCCGTCGAGCGTCCGCGCCATACCTCCACGGCCGCGGCCGATCTGGCCAACAAGGGCAACCATCGCCACTTCATGGAGAAGGAAATCTACGAGCAGCCCGAAGTCATCGCCCATGCTCTCCGTCACTATAGCAACATCATAGAGAATCGCGCCGACACGGTTTCTGGCATCGATTTCGCCAGGATCCCGAGCTTGGCGATCTCGGCCTGCGGGACCGCCTATCTCGCCGGACTGATCGGAAAATACTGGTTCGAGCGCTATGCGCGCCTGACAGTTGAAATCGACGTTGCGTCCGAATTCCGTTACCGCGAGATCCCGTTGTCGCCGCAGTCGGCGGCTCTTTTCATTTCGCAGTCCGGCGAAACCGCTGATACGCTCGCATCGTTGAGGTACTGCAAGGAGCGTGGGCTGAAAATTGGCGCTATCGTCAATGCCTGCGAATCGACCATCGCTCGGGAGGCCGATGCGGTCTTCCCGATCCTTGCCGGACCGGAGATCGGCGTCGCCTCCACCAAGGCTTTTACCTGCCAGCTTGCCGTTCTAGCCGCACTTGCCATCGGCGCCGCCAGAGCCCGCGGGACCGTAACCGAAGACGAGCTCCAGGCGCTCGTCCGGAGCCTCGCCGAAGTGCCGCGCGTCATGGGCCAGGTACTCAACAGCATCCAGTCGGAGATGGAGTTCCTGTCGCGCGAACTGTCAAAGTGTCGTGACGTCCTGTATCTCGGCCGTGGCACCAGTTTCCCGCTAGCGATGGAAGGTGCGCTGAAGCTCAAGGAGATTTCCTACATCCATGCCGAGGGCTATGCGGCGGGTGAATTGAAGCACGGTCCGATCGCATTGATAGACGACAACATGCCAGTGATCGTCATCGCGCCCCATGATCGCTTTTTCGACAAGACCGTCTCCAACATGCAGGAAGTGGCTGCCCGTGGAGGGCGGATTATCCTCATCACCGATGAAAAAGGGGCAGCCGCATCGAAACTCAACACCATGCACACGCTCGTGTTGCCGGCTGTCGACGAGATTATCGCGCCGATGATCTTCTCGCTGCCGATACAGCTTCTTGCCTACCACACGGCGCTCTTCATGGGCACAGACGTAGACCAGCCGCGCAATCTCGCAAAATCGGTCACGGTCGAATGATTGTGAACCTTTACAGCTGGCGATGCTTGTCCATCTTCGCTGCATCGGCGGTGGAAATTGGTCGAAGGTATCAGCGTCCGCGAGGCTGGGTGGACGGTGCCGCGAATAGCCACTGGAGGCGTCAGTGAGAGTTCGAGTTGCTGTTCAAGAAAGCGATCGGGGAGAATGAGTCGTGTAGGATCGCAGGTCGAATGCGCTACAGCCGATCAGGCCATCTCATGGCGGGCAGGTTCTTAGAACTTGATCAGAAGCAGGTGAGCCGCCATATTCCGACCCGGCTGCCAATTTCAAGTGGCCCATTCCATGGATGAGGCCGGTCCGGCCGAATGGACGTCCATTTTTTTGATTTGCTGGGTGTGCGCCAAGGGTCGGGGAGGAAATCTCCCGATTTGTCAGGCGCTCCCATCTTCTTGGAGATGTTTATGAAGGATTCGCGCATTCCCGAGCCAGTCTTGACGGCTATGTCGCAGGGGACCCACATCATCCGCGCTTATCGTGAGCACCTTGGGTATTCAATCGAGGACCTCGCGGTCGCGTGCGGGCTTGCCGCTCAGGAAATCCAAAACATCGAGCGGGGTCTAAAGTACAATAAGGGCTATCGGAATCGGATAGCGAGATCGCTGTCCATACCTGTGGGAATTCTTGAGGCAGAGTCGGACATATCGGACGCCGCCTGATCAGTCGGATAATCTGCAATGGGTGGAAGACCGCTCTTGTGATGTGACGTTTGCGGCTGATAGTCGTCGCTTGATTCCGTTGGACGGGAATGCCTTCTGGCGCAGTACCGCCAAGAGAATTCTCGTCCACTGTCCGAGTCAGGAACTGCACACGGGCTCGCCGAACAGGAAGTTGGAACGCTTCGTCATGCTGTCTTAGGCGATATAGCCGCCCGGAGTGCTGCGACACGTGCACGATAGCATTGGCCCGCGAGGATGGATTGCTAACGGCGAACCCATGCTGGTCGGCAAGGCGATACTGGCTGGAGCATCAACTCGGCCGACGAGAGTGGCCCCCCATCCTAGGCAGGATCGGCCGACATGGCCGGCATCGCGAGCCGCTCTGAAAAGAGCACAGCGGGCATCCAGACGCTGCCGGGTTGACTATGGGTGTCGGAACCGCAAAAAGGGGCCGCTCTTCATGAGTGGCGTGCGCCGGCAGTCTAACCCCAAGCCCCCCGCCAGGCTGCCGGCGCGCTTCTAGCCGCCTTGATGCACGGCGATAAGCTTTTGACGGCCTGAAGCGACGTTGTGGTCGCCGTTGCGGTGCTTTTCCACGCGCCTCGTCAGGCGCCGGGATTGCTCCGTCGTGATGGCAGGCGGGGGTTTGCAGGTTGCGGTCGACGGGTTCGTTTCGGGGCGTCTGCCCCCATCGTTATGTCGCGAGTTGGGGGATGCGATCGAGGACGATGCGCAGGATGCGCTGGTCGGGGCACGATGTCGGCAGGTGCAGGCGGATTTGCGATTTCATCTCGACCACCCGCGCAGCGATTTTGATGAGGCGCAATCGCAGCGTGTCGAATTGGGCGACGGCAAAGCTCGAGCGCCTCGGCATCGCGGCCCGCAAGCCCCACATCAACCAGTAAGCACCGGCATGCAGGAATAGCCGGAACTGGTTGGCCGTCGCTCTGGTGCAGGATGTGCGGTCGGCGGCAAGATGCGTCTTCCACGACTTGATGTGGTTCTCGGCCGCGCCGCGCCGGCAGTAGACATCCTCGTAGAGCGCCTTGGCCTTCCCACCGGCAAGGTTGGTGACGACGAAGCGGATATCGCCACCTTGGGCGCCGACCTCGACCCGCGCGATGATGCGCTCGACCCGGCTCCAACTAGCGGCGCCGTCAACGAACTCCTTGAACCTGCGGACCTTGCCTGTCTTGGCCGACGCTTCGAAGCGCGCCGTCGTGCTGGCCTCCAGATCCGCGACATGCTTGCGCAGGGTCGTGGTGGGCGCGAGGCCAAAGATGAAGTCGACGTCGTTGGCGCGGCACCAGTCGATGACCTGCGGGTTGCAATAATGGCTATCGCCGCGGAGCAGGATTCGAATGTTCGGCCAGTTGATCCGGATCGCCCGCACCAGACGGCGCAGGTGGGGGCGGATCTCAGCCCCACTCGGCCGCTTGGCCGGTCGCAGGATCGCGCTGACGAACCGTCCCGCACCATCGAACACGACGATCGGCTGGAAGCCGTACTCGTCATGGTGGGCATTGAACAGGCGAAGCTGTTGGCCTCCGTGCACAGCGTCGAAGGTGTCGTCAATGTCGAGCACGATCCGCTTCGGCACCTGCCGGAACGAGGCGCAGTAGAGGTCGACCATCGCCCGCCCCATCGCGACCAGCTCCCGCACACCGGGCAGGTTCTCCAGCCGGCACAGCGTCGATTGCGACGCCAGATCCCGACCCGACGGCAGCGCATCCTGGGCCATCTTGAAGACCGGATCGCGGCGCAGCCGGTTGGCGTCGTTGCCGTCCTCGTAGCCGGCGGCGATCATCTTCATGCGAAAGCCGATCATGTCCGCCAGGCTGTGGACGACCTGGTCCGGGCAGCGCGGATCGTCGATGCAACGCGCCAGACGCTCGGCCACCCGCAACCGCTTTTCCACATCGGCCAAGGCCAGAACGCCGCTGTTGGACGACAGCATGCCGCCGTCGAAACGGGCGACGACGGACTTGCCGCCGACTGATGACAAACCGCTCAGCGGCAGCGCAAGATCGTTCATGGTGGGTGTGGTCTCCGGGAAATGGTTCGGATCGGCTTAGGCAACCAAATCCTACGTCATTTCAACGGCTTGCGCCACATCCACCAACCCCCATGAATTTGGTTAGGTTGATGCGGCGTGCCGCCGCCGTGAGGCCGCGCTCGCTCAGCAGCGCGTCGAGAACGACGAGAAGATTCAGATCGAGCCCTTTGAAACGCATGTCTTAGCTATCCATAGCGTGGATGCATTTGATTGAAACAAACGATTTTACCAATTTTCCGGAATGTCGCATGGACTTGGCAGGACCTCACGTGCGCCGATCACTGCCTCTATCGCGTGGCGAGTCCCTTGAGAAGAGCCCGAAAGAGGAAATCTGTCGCGTGCGGTGGAGATTGTACTGGGAATGAGAAGCAGCGCTCCGATCATGTCGAACTCTCCGACGAATGGCGGACCGGTACAATAGTTGATCGCAACTGGTCCGGAGCTATGAAACATCTCGATTACATATGAGGTGCCGAGTGAATACGCTGACAGCACCCACCGTCGCAGCGTTTAGCTGACGTTTGACGACGGTTCCTATCCATTTACACGCAGATTCTTGATGTGCTGGCGCAAAAGCGGGAGGCCGGCGACTTTTCTTCATCATCGGGCTGACGCCGCAGAAGCCGGAACTCGTCCGGTTCCTATGGGCATTGGGCTTGGTCGGTCGCACAGGCTCTATGAGGGGCAATTTTGGCAACGCGACGCGACTCGGGTTTTGAACGACGCCGAAAACGCAAGCTGGAAAGGAACAAGATGGCAGATCAACTCGCCAACGAAATAATCGCCATTATCAAGAAGCGCGCCGCGTCGGAGGGCGGCATAGCGCCTGCCACAGGCGGCGAGATAACGGCTGCCACGGGACTGACTTCGCTCGGTATCGATTCACTGGGATTGGCGGACGTTCTCTGGGACCTGGAGCAGGCCTACGGCATCCAGATCGAGATGAATACGGCCGAGGCATGGTCGGATCTCCAGAATGTTGGGGACATGGTGGAAGCCGTGCGCAGCTTGCTCGCTAAGGGGGTGTGAATGGACAGGCGCGTCGTGATTACTGGGATTGGCGGTATTTGCGGGCTTGGGACCAACGCCGCCGCCATTTGGACAGAGATGCGAGAAGGCCGCTCCGCCATCGGCCCAATCGTCAACTCCGAGCTCCATGAATTGAGGGTCAGGATCGGTGCCGAGATCAAGGCGCTGCCGGAGCATGACATCGACGGCAAGCAACTCATCTCCATGGACCGCTTCAGCCTGCTCGCTGTGCTTGCGGCGCGCGAAGCCATGCGTCAGGCCGGACTTTCCTCCAAAGAGGGAAATAGGTATCGCTTCGGTGCGACGGTGGGCGTTGGCGGCTGCGGGTGGGATGCGATCGAGCAAACCTACCGCGCCATCCTTCTGGGCGGTAAGCGTGCCGCTCTCTTGACTGTACCCAAGGCGATGCCGGGTGCCGCTGCCGGCCAGGTCAGCATGAGTCTCGGCCTGCGCGGGCCGGTCTTCGGCGTCACGTCCGCCTGTTCCTCGGCAAACCATGCGATTGCCTGCGCGGTGGACCAGATCAGGCTCGGCCGGGCCGACGTGATGCTTGCCGGCGGCAGCGAAGCGCCGCTCATATGGGGTGTGCTGAAGGCATGGGAAGCGATCCGCGTGCTTTCGCCCGATACTTGCCGGCCATTCTCGGCCGATCGCCAGGGCCTGTCGCTTGGTGAAGGCGCCGGCATGGCGGTGCTGGAAAGCTACGAGCATGCCCTGGCTCGGGGCGCCACCATCCTTGCCGAAATTGCCGGTGCCGGCCTTTCCGCCGATGCGTCCGACATCGTCGCGCCGACTGTCGAGGGGCCGGAGGCAGCAATGCGGGCCTGCCTTGCCGATGCCAGGCTGGACGCCGAGGATGTCGACTATCTCAACGCGCACGGCACCGGCACCAAGGCCAACGACCAGATCGAGACGGCGGCGATCAAGCGCGTCTTCGGTCAGCACGCCTTCTCAATGTCCATTTCTTCTACCAAGTCCATGCACGCGCATTGCCTCGGCGCGTCCGGCGCGCTCGAGTTGATCGCCTGCGTGATGGCTATCCGCGAGAGCGTCGTGCCGCCGACTGCCAATTATCGTGAGCTGGACCCCGATTGCGATCTCGACGTCACGCCCAATGTGGCACGCGAGCGCAAGGTGCGCGTGGCACTGAGCAACTCCTTCGCCTTTGGCGGCACGAACGCGGTTCTGGCGTTCAGGCAGGTGTAGAAGCCATGAGAGATGCCTCCGGCAACATTATCTCTCGCATCCAGATGCTTGTCGGATAACTATTGTGAAGGGCGGGTCATTGACCGCCTCGGCGAATGCGGGAAGTGGCAGCGGAAGCTCGACGATCCGGGGGTATCGTCTTTGCGAAATTCTTAACTGTTGAAGCGGCTTGGACGTACCGCCGCCCCGTAAAAGGTAATCGAGGCCCTGCGGGCTCGGCTTGAGGGTCTGAAGCTGTACACGACAATGTCTGGAAGCCGCAGGGTCGGCTCTGCGCCCGTTATAGTCGCCTGAGTGCTGCCGGCCCGGCCGCGCCGCGGGCGCCCTCACGAACTCCTTGAACCTGCGGACCTTGCCTGTCTTGGCCGACGCTTCGAAGCGCGCCGTCGTGCTGGCCTCCAGATCCGCGACATGCTTGCGCAGGGTCGTGGTGGGCGCGAGGCCAAAGATGAAGTCGACGTCGTTGGCGCGGCACCAGTCGATGACCTGCGGGTTGCAATAATGGCTATCGCCGCGGAGCAGGATTCGAATGTTCGGCCAGTTGATCCGGATCGCCCGCACCAGACGGCGCAGGTGGGGGCGGATCTCAGCCCCACTCGGCCGCTTGGCCGGTCGCAGGATCGCGCTGACGAACCGTCCCGCACCATCGAACACGACGATCGGCTGGAAGCCGTACTCGTCATGGTGGGCATTGAACAGGCGAAGCTGTTGGCCTCCGTGCACAGCGTCGAAGGTGTCGTCAATGTCGAGCACGATCCGCTTCGGCACCTGCCGGAACGAGGCGCAGTAGAGGTCGACCATCGCCCGCCCCATCGCGACCAGCTCCCGCACACCGGGCAGGTTCTCCAGCCGGCACAGCGTCGATTGCGACGCCAGATCCCGACCCGACGGCAGCGCATCCTGGGCCATCTTGAAGACCGGATCGCGGCGCAGCCGGTTGGCGTCGTTGCCGTCCTCGTAGCCGGCGGCGATCATCTTCATGCGAAAGCCGATCATGTCCGCCAGGCTGTGGACGACCTGGTCCGGGCAGCGCGGATCGTCGATGCAACGCGCCAGACGCTCGGCCACCCGCAACCGCTTTTCCACATCGGCCAAGGCCAGAACGCCGCTGTTGGACGACAGCATGCCGCCGTCGAAACGGGCGACGACGGACTTGCCGCCGACTGATGACAAACCGCTCAGCGGCAGCGCAAGATCGTTCATGGTGGGTGTGGTCTCCGGGAAATGGTTCGGATCGGCTTAAGCAACCAAATCCTACGTCATTTCAACGATCAGATCCCGAGCAGCCAGCCAGTATTCGACCGTCGCTGGCGCCTCCGCCCACTGAGGCCTTGTGCTTCCTCCAGCGAGTCAAGCCGATCACCATGCGTGTCGCCAGTTCTGGTGCTCACCCACGTGCCATTTGCGATCTTGTGTCGGTGAGAGCACCGCAAGCACCTCCCCTGCTAGAGGGCAAGGCGGCTTGCGTCGCCCGTGTTGTTACTATTCTTCGCTGTGGTCGGAGTTTTTTCCTTGGCTTCGGAATCGGGACATTCGGCTTTGCAAAAAATAGGCCATCGTGGTCGATCGTCACGCCCCCGAGTTCGGCGGCACGATGGGACGACAGCGGCAGCGCAAGCTTCATTTGCGCGAGGGGCTCGTCCCTTCAACTACTTGATGCGTTTGCGCTTTGCGTACCTCCGTGCATGTTGCTCGATGCCAGGCGGAGACCTCCGTCTAAACGATCGCGCACGATGCAACGCCCACGCGTTGATCGCCATCATCGCGGCGATCGCTTTGCCGCGATCGCCGCAGCCTTTTCGAGCACGACAATCATGCCGGCGGTCGGCAGCGATGCGCATGCAAAAATTCACAGATGCATTCTCGCCAAATGCTAGCTGCCCAGCAAATGTCCGGCATTTCGCAAGGCACCTAGGAAGAGGCTGGCATGGCCGTTGGCATTGATCTTGGCCTGCATCGACAGGGGCATGCTGTGCCAGTTCTCCAAGGGCGCAGTGAAATGTGAGAACGTACCGTTGACGATGCAATGGTGGCTAACAAGGCCCTGTCTGTCCAACGCCAGCACGCCGATCTGGTCGCCCTGATATCGGATGGCTGCGACCCGCTGGACCTCCGCGTCACCGTCGACCCGCACGTCGAAAAGCAGGATGCCGCGGCTCCTGGTTGCTACCTCGGCGGCCTTTTCTGCGAAGCTTAAGGAGAGCGAGCGAACGCTTTCGACCGCCAGCTGTAAAATCATCAAATCCAGTTCATCCACTGCCATAAGATACCTGCGCGCAACACATGGGTGATAGCAATCGACCACACCGCTTGTTCACAGATGTCGGCTCACGACCGATCATTCAGGGTTTGGTCGTCCATTGACCGAGGGCGTGCTCCGGTTCGAACCGATCCTGAAGCGGAATGCGCTGGATCTACGGAACCCGAGGAGCAGGCCAGCCAAAGTTGCCGCGACAATTGATGTCGTGATCATTCCAGACATCTGCATCGGCGTCGCTGAACATCCACTGGTAAGTCCGTTCTCTTGCGGCAAGCCCATCCTCGGGCCGTCTTGTACCTGAAGCCCTCGCGGTGGCGTCCCTCGAAGCTCGGGACCGCCGGGCGCTTGATCGTCGAGAACTTTGTTTACGAAGGTCCGGACCTCCTGCAGAGCTTATTCTGGTGCGCTCGCCTTTGAGCATTCCGCTGAAGCGTGACGTTTCGCTAGTCAGTGTTCCTTGCAGGCTCACCGCGAGGGCGCCTTGCACACAGCGGCACGTCAGCGCATGAAACTCGTCCCCCGTTCACTTCACAAAATGGATTTCCTGAAGTACTGGGAGCGCAGAGAAATCTCCGGTCGCAGCCTACCCGGTTAAAACAAGGACCCAAAAATGAAGACTCTCGTCGTCTGCTCCGGCGGATTGGACTCCGTTACCCTTGCTCACAAGGTGGCAGCGGAGCACGAACTCGCCGGCCTCCTATCTTTCGATTACGGCCAACGGCATAGAAAGGAATTGGGCTTCGCCGCCCTTTGCGCGGAGCGACTGAGCGTCCCGCACCGCATCATCGACATCCACGAGATCGGCGGCGGCCTTTCCGGCTCCGCGCTGACCGATAATGTGGAGGTGCCCGACGGGCACTACGCCGAAGACACGATGAAGGTCACGGTGGTGCCGAACCGGAACGCCATCATGTTAGCCATTGCCTTCGGCTTCGCCGCAGCGCACGGCGCTGAGGCGGTGGCGACGGCCGTGCATGGTGGGGATCATTTCATTTATCCCGACTGCCGTCCGGCCTTCATCGACGCTTTCCAGATGATGCAGGACCACGCGCTCGACGGCTACGCGGAGATTCGCATTTATGCACCCTATGTGAATCTCACGAAGGCGGACATTGTTAGGAATGGAGCAGCATACGGCACGCCGTTTGCGCAGACCTGGTCCTGCTACAAGGGCGCCGAGCGTCACTGCGGGAGGTGCGGGACCTGCGTCGAGCGGCGCGAGGCGTTTCATCTCTCTGGGCAGCCGGACCCCACCGACTACGAGGACTCCGACTTCTGGCTCGATGCGCTGCGAAGGAGGACCGCGTAATGTTCCGCATCACCAAGGAATTCCACTTCTCAGCCTCGCATCAGCTCACCTCGTTGCCACCCGATCACCAATGCGCGCGCCTGCACGGGCATAACTACATCGTTGAAGTGGAGCTTTCAGCGAATGGACTGAACGACAACGGCTTCGTGCGCGACTATCACGATTTGGCGCCATTCAAACGCTACATCGACGAGAGCTTCGACCACCGACATCTCAACGACGTGCTGGGACATGAGCAAGTCACGGCGGAATATCTGGCCAGACATTTTTATGAATGGTGCAAGGCACGCCTGCGCGAAACCTCGGCCGTGCGGGTGAGCGAAACGCCGAAAACCTGGGCGGAATACCGGCCATGACCGATACGCATCCCGCAATCCGCGTGAGTGAGATTTTCGGGCCGACGATCCAGGGCGAGGGCGTGCTCATCGGTTTGCCGACGGTCTTCGTCAGAACCGGCGGGTGTGACTATCGCTGTTCCTGGTGCGACAGCCTGCATGCGGTGGACAATCAATTCCGCCATGAATGGGAGATGATGTCCATTGCCGCGGTGTGGCAAAACGTGCTTGCGCTTTCCGGTGGCCGCCCGCTGATGGTATCGCTGTCAGGCGGCAATCCGGCCATCCAGCCGCTCGGCGCGCTCATCGAGCGAGGCCATGGTGAAGGTTACCGTTTTGCGCTGGAAACCCAAGGTTCGGTGGCCAGAGACTGGTTTGCCGACCTTGACGTGCTAGTCCTCAGCCCAAAGCCGCCGTCAAGCCAAATGACGACCGATTGGGCCGCTTTCGAGGCCTGCCTCCAGGCGGCACAAGGCAGGCCGCAAGTCGTGCTCAAGCTCATTGTTTTCGACGAAAGGGACTACGCCTACGCGAAAGACGCCGCTGCGAGATTTCCGCGACTTCCGATCTATCTGCAACCCGGCAATCACACGCCGCCACGCCTCGCAAATGAAGACGCGCCTGTCGATCTTGACGGAATAATAAAACGCATGGAGTGGCTGATTGAAAAGGTGACCCGCGACAGGTGGTTCGAAACCCGCGTGCTGCCGCAGTTGCACGTTATGCTCTGGGGTAACAAGAGAGGCGTCTAGGCGGGGGCCATGCGCTGAGCCGTGTCAGTGCCCACGTTCTGCTAGAATGCGTCAGGTATCTGCCGGAAAAGGCAACTGAACGCTGTGTGCTTTCGACTACGACCGTTTTTTAATCACGCGACTGATGGCGCGAAACCTGGCCAACGATAGCCAGACCAATGACGATGCCCAACCAAACGGCGAAATGGATCGCCTTCACCATATACGAAATAGCCTGTAGCAGCGGCGGCGCCGACAGAGCCAGCCCGGAGGAGGAGAGGTGCTGCTCACCAGCTGCGAAATATTCGGTTAGGGAAGGGATCGTCTGGCCAAGGTCGATATCTTTTAGCGAGGGAGGCGCGTGAGACTTGTTCGCGATGGGCTGGGAAGCGGTCACTCACTTTCAGACGTTCCCGTCGGAACAGACGTTGATTGATTGTTGAATTGGGAGTGTGGATCGGACTGGCCACTTAGGATCAACGACGGGCCACAACTGCCAAAACCGCGTCCACACAGACGATGCATCTATCTCCAGGTTGTCGTTTGGTGCACCCGCTAAGCGAAACTGGAGATTTGCACAGCCCCGACTGCCATGAAGCGGTTTGTTGGAAACCCGATCAAGGGTAGATAGGCGTTGCCTGAAAAGCCCAGCACGTTGGAGCGCAGGCCAAGCCACTCCGCTACGAAACTTAGGGTCGCGCAAACAACACCGGCATCGCGCCAGGCCAAGCTTTCTCCATTCACATAGGCTGCATCGATTTTGGACAGGTCTGCCACCAACCGAAGGGTGCAGCCTGGGGCGGTTCCCAATACCCCTTTCACCTGCTCTCTGTTGAGTTCGGCTGCCTGGGATGAGGCGCCGAGGAAAGCTGCAGCGTGTCTCGTGGGCAGATAGGCGCGTGCCGCATGATCGCTGTTCGACATTTGATAAATGATCTGGACGGGGTGCAATCCACCTGCGGAGGGTGAAATCCGGTGTTCCAAAGGCACGCCGGCACGTCCGATGCCACGAAATTCGCGAGTCCCGCACGCGTACCAAAGCAATGCTTCAATCTCGTGCCAGCTTACAGGCGCCCCAATGGCAGATCGCCGCGACTCCATTACGTCTAGAAATGATCGATCGCGCTGCTCTTCCGGCTTTGGAAGCTCACGTATTACCGCGCCTGCCGGCAACCAGGCAGACCAGTCACCAGGCTGCTCCCTGGGAGCAGGTTCTTCAGTGAGGCGTCCAGCCAAGAGCCGACCAGGTATTGTAATGCTTCACGCAGCCCCTGCATCTGCCGCAGGCGTAATTCCCAACGTGGCACGAGTGCGCCCAGGCGAGGGTCGCTTGGTCGATCTCGGAGGTTCGCACCAGTTCGACCGCATCCAGCTCGATAGCCGGAGCTTCTACAGTGATGCCGCCCTCCTGAAGCGCCAGCAGCTTCGAGATATGCTCGACAAAGTCGGGACGCCCGTCGGCGTGGACGCCGTCGGTGGCGAGGGCGCCGATAAGGAGGTGTTTTACGCCGCTCTTCACCGCAGCCATGCCAGCGAGCGTGATCAGGAGCTGATTGCGGAATGGCCACCACTCCGACACTGGCGCGACCTCAGACGGCGCACTGCCCGCCAAGTCCCCAGATCCTAGAGCCGAGCAATCGACGCAAATGACTTCGTGAGGGATATTGAGGAGGCGCGCGACCTGGCCAGCGGCGACGATTTCAGCCTCAGCCGGCTTCTGCCCATAGTCGATGGTGATGCAAACGTTCGGACGCTTCCACCAAGCGATGCTGACCGAGTCCATGCCTCCAGAGAGTAGCAATGCCGTCTTCATTTAGGCAGGCTCCATATCGCCTTGTAGATCGCGGTCACGAAGTCCTGCGCGACCATCGTGCCCGAGCCCACGAACATCTTTAAGTCTTCCTCCTTCTCGTTCTCCGCCAGTGCAACGATCGGGATGCCCTTTTTTCTCGCATACCCGACTTCGAAGACAGTTCCGGGGTCCATGCCGTTCAGTATCGCAAAGATGACGTCGCAACCGTCCAAACCGATCAAATCCGCCGGAGCGACGACGTCGGCCTTGCCGGGTCCGATTTCATGTACGGGCGAGAAGACGTCTGCTCCCGCATCAATGAGTGCGAGCCGCGCCTCTTCGACCAGCCAGCGCTGTCCAAGGTCAAAGAAAGGTGCGGCAAGGTAAATGCGTCCAGAGCCAGGCTTGATCGGTTTTGCCCTGGCGGACATCAAAATATCTGGAGTGGGAGGTGGAAGGGTTCGCGAGTTGCAATACCAAGCGGTTGCGCGCGACGCCAAATCCGCGGCTTCGACCGGTTCCTTCCCATGTATCGCCCAGAAACCGGCAAACGTTGAGGAAAACACGTCCCCTGACCCGAGCTTCCAGACTGAATCCGATTCGTAGAGTGGAACCTGTTGTTGGTGCTCGGGCGTGAGGACCAATGCCCCCAGCGCGCCCATCTTCAAGACGACGACTTCGGCGCCGTCATTATGAAACAGCCAATTGGCGCCTTCGCGCGGATTGTCGGTCCCAGTGATGGACCGCATCTCCAACCGGTTGAGAACCACACCGAGCCTAGCTGCCGACGAACCGTTTCTCCTGAACGGTTGGGCGTCGAACGCAGATTGAGGGTCATACACTGCTATGTTCGCGGACACGATGACGTCTGATTCGATCATCCCATAGCGGATGACGATGTTGTTCTCGACCTTGATATCTGGAAGTCTCTTCAGCAATGCCGGTGGCGGCGAGATATGTGGCACCGAGAGCGTATGGACATAATCGAAAGTGACTGCCTGCTCGGTACCCAGGAGATTCAGTTGGACGTCAGCAAGTTCTGCCTCAACAGCGATCCGATCGCTGAGCCGGCTGTTGGCGTAACCTCGTAGTTGCACGCGGCCACCTGCAAGCTGCGCGATCGCAAACGCGCCGCGTCCTGCCGACCCTAAGACACGATCCCATTCGGGTTGCAGGCAGCGCTCATGGTAGACGCCGCCCGCAACGGTTACGTCGCGGCTCACACCGGGTAGACCCTGACCGTGTAGACGCCGCCGGAGATCGACAGAATCTCAGCTTTGTATAGCACCGCCTGCTGAACAATGCAGTTGATCACCTGCAGATAGCCAACGAACGTGAGCGACCCGCCGAGGTTTCCGCCAGCATCCCGTACGACAAGCGTTGAAGAACTACCGATGGCCACAACGTCGACATCCAGAACGTTGCCCACGTTAAGCGGTCCAAGGACCGAAGGCTTCGGACTGTTAACGGGAGCCTGGTACTCGCGGCTGCATTGATCGAATCCCCCTCCGACAGCGGGACCGAGATCACTCCGTCCACTGCCTCCGCCGCCACCGCTCATGTCAGGTCCTCCTCGCCTAGTTCGGGACTAGAGCCTGATTCGAAACATTCATCAACGTTTGTAAGAGGCGCGGATGTACGCTTCGCATGACTTTCCACATTACGGCGTCCAGCATTGATGCCCGGACTCCAATCGCAGAGCTGAAATCCAAATATTTCTCCTCCAGTCTGAAATAATCGGTAGCTGGATTCGCCTTTGCAGGAAAAACGCCTATTTGGCAGCAGGCGCGGATGATATGAACGTCGAGTATAGCGACATCATCGCTGCGTCGACGATTGCGAACTACCCACGATGCGGTCTTCGGACCGATCCCGGGCAAGGTACAAAGGCTATCGCGCAACTCTCTGTCGTTCAACTGGGCCTCGTCAATCATAGCAACGCCTTCCAGGCATCTGTGCAAGTAGCCTGCACGTTGCTTTGCGAACCGGTATCTCACGGATCGTCCGAGGACTGATAGCGGTTCTGATAGCAGTGATTCCGCCTGCGCTAGAGTCAGGCGGGGACCGTTCACGCGCATATAGGAGCGGACGCGATCGTATGCGGCAAGGCCAACCTCAGCAGGTGCGCCGTGCCCGCCTAGAAGGCACGCGACCACTTCCTCTGCAAGCGTTTCGCCAAGTCCGCTCTCGTCAGGCGTGTCAAGCGCGTCCATCCAAACTTGCGTTGCCCAGAAAGCCGGCGTGAACACTGCCGCGAAATCCCCCCAAGGGACCGACGGCATAACCTCGGCATCGGCATCCGGCAGATGCAGGAAGATCGGCTGCCCATCCTTCAGCGAAATAACCTGTTGCATCTCTCAGTCCCAATCATTATTCATAAAAATCATAGCCAATTTTGATCAAAATGACAACGGAAAACACCGCTCTGCTGAACGAGATACGAGAGGCGATGGACCGGTTAGGGGTAGGCCAGGTCCAGCTGGCATTGTCTTGTGGTTACACGCAATCATACATCAGTAAAGTCCTGAATCTTCGTGCTAAAATGACCGACAAGCTGGAGCGGAAGCTGACATTTTGGCTTTCATCCCATTCTATGAAGGAAGCGGTTTCCAGTGCGGAGATCGAGGCAATCGTTCAGCGCCTTGCTAGAGCAAAACCGGAAAGAAGAATGCATATAATGAATATTCTTCGCGGTCTGGCCGGTATGTCGTGAGGCGCGCCGAGTCTATAATGGCCGCCGTCGCATGGTGGCAACTTGGCGTCCTGCGACGTCAAGAAGCACTCTTTCCACACGATAGAGCCGTCGCTGGTGGTCCAGTTCGTACAAAAGGCGCTAAGGTGGCGGGCTTACACCTTCTCGTCGTGTCCATTTCCGGGCCAGCACAATGAACCGACTGCCATGCCTGATCGATCGAGCCACATGAGCGACCGCCCCTCTGCCTTCCGCAAGGATGCTGTTCTGGCGCGACTGGCCGAACAATTCAATGTCGCGCAATTCGTTAGCTTCGCACCGAAAGCCGGGGCTCCGATACAGCAGTTTGCCCGGCTCGCTGGGCTGCCGGCCGATCAGCACTTCGATACGCCGGCGGAGGCGATAGGGGCTCTCTTTTTGAGGAGCGTCGAAGGCACGCTCAACGTCCGGAGCTTCAATGAACACCAGCCTCAGAGTGCCGAGTTTCTCTACGGACTTTCCTCGCCCCTTGATGTCGTAGCTGCGGTTGAGCGTCTCTCTGCCGCAGGCTGGTTCACGATTGTCAACGAGACTATCGATGTCAGCGATGGCGGAGTTTCGGGGGTGATCCTTGATGACATCGTTGAATTTGGTCCCGATGTTACGCCACGCGGGGTCGAGAAAGCGGGTTTCGCGACACTACGCTCTGACTGGGCGCGCCGGCTGTTCGACATAGTCTACGGATTCGGTCCCGATTTTGCGTCAGCAAAATCCGCGCGCCTTGAGTTCAGCCTTCACCCCAAGCCGCGCGGCTATCGTCAATCCCACGTCATATATTGGGAATTCGGTGAGAATGAAGCTATGCATGCCGCTGACGTGGAGCCGAGGTGGCCAAATGGCTTCTCGCGCATGCTTGGAGACAAGGCATACGGGTTGCTGATCGGTCATCTTGCCGGCGTGCCCGTGCCGCGAACGACAGTTATTTCTCGCCGGGTCGCTCCATTCTCGTTCGGCGAGAGTACAGGCACCCGCGAAATTTGGACACGGACATGTCCGACCGAACAGGTGCCGGGCCATTTCACGACTGTTCGAGGTTGGACTGACCCGTTCAAGCTCCTGAATGCGGAGGACCCTGATCATCGTGCAATTGCGTCAGTCATCGCGCAGGAAGGCGTCCCCGCGACCTGGTCGGGTGCTGCGATTTGTGACGCTGATGGGCAACTCCACGTCGAGGGAGTTCTTGGCGCCGGCGACGCTTTCATGCTCGGGAAGAAGGCGCCTCAAGAACTTCCACCTGAAGTTTTGAGTGCAGTTGAAACTCTCTATCAACGAACTTCCGCTCAACTTGGTGCGGTGAGATTCGAATGGGCATATGACGGCCGCGCTGCGTGGCTGCTGCAACTACACAAGGGGCGCAGCGTTTCATCTGGTGCAACAATTGTCCCAGGAGAGGCTACGGAATGGAAAAGTTTCGATGTTCGAGATGGCTTGGAAGCGCTACGAGTAGCTCTCACAATGATTCCGTTCGGCCATGGCCTGATACTGGAGGGGGAGGTCGGCCTGACAAGTCACATCGCGGATGTCGTCCGACAGGCCAGTGTGCCGACGCGAATGCGTCTGGTTGCTGACCAAGCCTCTAATTGACGCTCGTGGGAAAACGGAACATAATAAGAACACGATAAAAATATTAAGTATCCACAATGCTAAACGAAGGGAAACGAAGATGCTTTTGACCGCTGTCGCAAACGCTCGTAAAGATGCTGAGTCGCAGCTCGGAACCTTGGATAGGGCTCTTCGCATGCGCTTCGAACGCCGCATGAGAGAAGAGACAGAGAACGATGGCAACACCGCCAAAGAGCCCGTCAAAAACAGCGCCGAAAAGCAAGATTAAGCTCTACACGAGCAACGATGAAACCAGGGAGGTGGTCCGCGGAGGCGCGGACCCCCAAGAAAAGGACTACCGGCACAATTACTCCCGAGATCACGGTCGGATCATTCACAGCGCTAGCTTCCGCCGTCAGCAGGGAAAGACACAGGTATTCCCCAGCCGCGAGTCCGACTTTTTCAGGAGCCGGCTGACCCATTCGCTTGAAGTGGCCCAGATCGCCCAGGGAATACCCGAGTTCATCAACCACACATACAAGACTACTTTGCCTGAACTTATTGACGTCAGGTTGTGTTTCGCCGCTGGTCTGGTTCACGACATTGGCCATCCGCCATTCGGTCACAACGGTGAACGGGCGCTCGACAATGCGATGCTCGAATATGGCGGGTTTGAGGGCAATGCCCAAACCTTGCGAATCCTGACCAGGCTAGAGAAGAAGGTCAAATACGCCAAAGCTCTCGATGGCGATGGCGATATAAGGGCCGGTCTAAACCTTTGCCATCGGACGCTGGCCTCTGTCCTGAAGTACGACAACATGATCAAAGCCGTGCGCCCTGAAGGCTCAAAGGTTGAGAAGGGCTACTACGCTACGGAAAAAAGGATCGTCGAGAACATCAAAAGCTCAGTAATAGGCGACTTCAAACTAAAGCGCGGAAAAGAGTTCAAGTCGCTCGAATGCTCGATAATGGATCTGGCAGACGACATTGCATATTCCGTCTACGATCTTGAAGACTGCCTGAAGGTCGGGTTCCTAAGCCCTGCGAAGATCCTGGCGACCAAGGATGCGCTGTTGGAAAAGGTGGCAGCGAGCGTATCGAAGCAGATCAAGGAGGACGTCAGCAAGGAAGATGTGCTCGACGTATTCTTCGATATTTTTGCCGGACTGTTCCAGGGCGAGCCCGATAACGATGGAAGTAGCGTGGGGGTGGATGCGACTGGGAGTCCGGATGGCGCTGAAATGAGCAACCAAGAGGATGGCGACAGTCTGCAGCCAGCCGAAGTGGCCAGAAGACAGAAGCTGGAGGCCGAGCGGGAAGGGTTCAGGCGATTTACCGCTGTTTATAAGACGTCCAGGCTGATCAGTGATGACGCATACAACCGCACAGAGTTGTCTTCGCAGTTGGTGCATGAATTCATCTCGTCAGTGGAGCTGGATTACAACGAGCAATGTCCACCTCAGAGCCAGGTGAAGCTGTCCAAAGGGCGATTGCGCCGAAAGGAAGTCCTGAAACAGTACACCTATGAGGCCGCTATCTATGCCCCGCGCGTGAAGCTGGGCGAATATCGAGGCTACGATGTTGTGACCGATCTTTTCGAAGCGCTGATGGCTGACAAGGGCGATATTCTGATGCCAGAGGACGTCAGAGAGCGTTTCAACAAGGCAGACAACATCACTGGACGGGCCCGCGAAGTGTGCGATTTCGTGGCGGGGATGACTGATCGGTATGCCATTGAGTTCTGGGCGCGTTTGAAATCCGACTCAGCGGAAAGCATGTTCAAGCCGATCTGACAGAGACCGGCGAATTTCAGGATGAGCGGCTTTGAGTCACGCCGTCGAGTAGGTTTGACCGGCGTGCTTGGCGCGGGCCAACTTCATAGCGACCGTTCCGCTGTCGAACTGGGCGATTGCTCACTAGGAAGACCTGTATGCCGGACGGCCCCTGACTCATTCCAGTTTGGCCTGGGGTTCTGGCGCCGTCTGGAGTTTCTATGGGCGGCGTCGCCTTGGTGCTTCGCGATCTTGTTCATGCCCGCGGATGCATCTCGGCGCTCCGATTTTTACCTTCACAAGTGGCCGAGCCTCTGAGTTCGGCTTTCTTGTTTCGCCGTCCAGCCGCGCCATTAGGCATTGAAAAAGGCACTCTCTCATTCTATATTTCCGATGCGTCGGAAGATTTACTTAGGAGCGACCATGGCAGCCGTAGCCGAAATGCTGAAGGCAAGCGAGGCCGCCGTGGTCTCGCGTGTAAGCCTGCGAGATGTCAATCGCGCAATCGATGAACGCATCCTGCCCGATGCCTTCGTATCGGTTGACAACGGCCGGCACGTCCTGGCCGGAGCCTGCTCCTTCATCAGCTTCTACTTCGAGACCGCAAAACGTCTAACCTCGGAAGAACGATTGTTTGCGATCAGGATGGTTGAGCCCAAGCTAACACTCTCGCGCTCGCTCGCTTGGGCGGCACTGCTGCGCGAGGACTGGACCGTGCGTGACGACTTTCTGACGATCGATCTGACGCCGTTCCTGAAGAGCACGAGTGAACGTCTGTCCGATCTCGAGGCGGCTCGCGAGATGGTCACGTCGTCGGATGACGTGCTCAGCGGCACGCCCGTTATCCGTAACACTCGCGTCCCAGTGTATGATGTCGCGGCATCCGTCACTGTCGGTCATTCGGTTGAGCGCATTCTTGGGGCCTACCCGAGCCTTGACGCGGAGAAGGTACGGCTCGCGGCGATTTATGCAGAGGCGAACCCCCTGCGAGGGCGTCCTCGTACTGGAGACCTTCCAAAAGGCTCCGTCATCACTTCCGATCGCCGTGTTCCGCGACTTAGGAAGGCGGATGAAGTTCCTGATCGATGAATGTCTCACCCCCGAGCTTGCAAAAATTGCGCATGGGAAGGGTCATGGCGAGACCAGCCACGTTGTCTGGCTGGGGCTCGCCGGGCTCAAGGACTGGGAGCTCAAGCCGATCATTCTTGAAGGCGACTGGACCTTCGTCACCAAGAACTCGGTGGATTTTAGGGGGCCAAAGGATAATCCGGGCACCAAGGGACAGTATGCAGATGTTGCCATCCACGCAGGGCTTGTTTGCCTAAACGGCCCGCCAGGCATGGATCTCGACATGCAGGTCGAACTTTTCGAAATGGCTCTGATCGAGCTCGACGACGATGATCTTGTGAACCAGGTTCTTGAAGTGACCCTCGAAGACGAGGAAACGTTGCGCGTTGTCCGTTATGCGCTACCGAAGGAATGATCGAAGCCAACCAGGCCGCAAGCCGGGGGCGCAGGACCGATCTCATCAATGGTCCTGTCGTCGTCGCGAAGCGCGAACAGGCACCTGCCGAGACTGGCCGCGGCAGAGTGAGACTGTCGCGAACAGACGACAAAAACAAACACCACTTAGGCATGCCATAGAAGGTAGCAAGCCCTCGGGTCGCAACAACTACGGCGCCGGAAGGCACGACTGGACGACATCGTCGCTATGCCAAAGACGTTCGCACTGGTCCGTTCTGAATCCTATCTTGACGCGACGTTCGCCTATGAAGAGCCAAAAAATGTAGCGCAATCGGTTCAAGATTGACTGAAACCGCACCGTTCCTGAGCGGTGCTCAGACCGCTACCGAATGCCTGGCCTTTCCACAATATTTGTCGAACTTTGCCGCGATGCTCCTGACAAACGGCCGGCTTTCCGCCGGCACGACGAAGCGGTCACCATCAAGTTCAAGCAACCGCGCAGGATCTTGGAGGGCCGTGGAACTCGCCTTGAGGAGAAGTCTTTGGCCGGCTTTGCCAAAGCGCTCCACCAGCTCAATCGCCGAGAAGGCGAAGTCACACATCAATCGCTCGATGATCCAGCCGCGAACACGGTCGTCGTCGGAAAGCGCGATACCCCGAACAGCGGCCAGCCCTCCTTGTGCAACCATGCGTCCATACTCGGCGGTCGAAGGCATATTCTGTGCATAGCCTTGCCGAAACTGGCTGATGGATGACGGGCCAAGGCCGATCAAGGTCTCGCAGCGATCCTCCGTATAGCCCTGGAAGTTCCGGCGCAGTGTTCCGGCGCGGGCGGCAAGCGCGAGGGCATCGCCCGGTTTGGCGAAATGGTCGAGCCCGATTGCTTCGTATCCCTGGTCCACGATCGCCCGCGCCGCAAGTTGCGATTGAGCAAACCGCTCTGCCGGACCCGGCAGCCATGCCTCGTCGATCATCGTCTGATGTTTCTTGAACCACGGCACATGGGCGTAGCCAAAAAGCGCTATCCGATCCGGTTCCAGGGTCAGTGCCTGCGCGACGGTGGAGGCGACACTCTCCCTGGTCTGGTGTGGCAAGCCGTAGAGCAGGTCCAGATTGACCGATTCGACGCCGCGCGAACGAACGCCGTCGACTACCGCTTTGGTCTGCAAAAAGCCCTGCTCGCGGTTAATTGCCTTTTGCACCTTCGGGTCAAAATCCTGGACGCCGAGGCTCGCACGGGTCATGCCGATTTCGGCGAGTGCGTCGAGGCGGGCATCGTCCATATCATTGGGTTCGATTTCGACGCCGATCTTGGCGCCGGGAAGAAACGTGAAGCTGTTGCGCAGGGCGGTTCCCAGCGCCACCAGATCCTCCGGTTTGAGCATCGTTGGCGAACCGCCGCCGAAATGGACGGCACGCACGCGGCCCTTGCCTGCGACAAGACCGGCGACGGTGGCGATCTCGGCATGCAGTGAGCGAAGATATGTGGTCACCGGTTCGTAGTGGCGTGTCTGCTTGGTATGGCAGGCACAGAACCAGCAAAGCTTGTCGCAGTACGGGATGTGCAGATAGAGCGAGATCTCGTCACCACCTTCGAGCGCCTCCAACCAGCCTCGGTAAACGACGGCATCGACCCCCGCATGGAAATGCGGCGCGGTCGGATAACTGGTATAGCGCGGGACATTCTCGCCAAGTCTGGCAGCTAGCTCCGGTCGCATGTCGTGGTCCACCGTGTTTGCGTCGCCGGAACTGTGGATGCTTGGATGAGCCTAAGCCCTGATTTCGATCAACCTTCAGCACGGACAAACTGCCGCAAGGATTTTTCTACCGTCGATTGCTATCCTGCCTGCACTGGACCGGTAGACCGATCGAATGACATTACGGCAGGATATTCACAGTTCCGGCATTCCCGTTCTTTGCCTGTCTTGCGAGGCACGGCACCGCGGTGTCTGTGGTGCGCTCGAACCAGACCATTTGGCTCGGCTAGCCAAGACTTCATCGCGGCACAAAATCGAGCCGGGGGTCGAACTGATCGGCGACGCCGAGGCGGTCGACAGCTATTCAAACGTGCTTTCAGGCGTGGTGAAGCTGACGAAGAGCCTTTCGGACGGCCGCCAGCAGATCGTCGGCCTCCAGTTCGCGCCGGATTTTCTGGGACGGCCCTTCAAGGTGAAAAGCGCGATCAATGCGCAAGCGGCAACAGTTGTCTCGCTATGCTCGTTTCCGAGAGCGGCCATCGAACGGATGATGAAGGAATCACCGGAATTTGTGCATCGCCTGCTCAAGCAGACGCTGAACGAACTCGACGAAGCACGCGAATGGATGGTTACTCTGGGGCGCAAGACCGCACCGGAGAAGGTGGCGAGCTTTCTCCTCATGATCGCCCGGAACATCGATTCCAGTGTTAACCCGGCGGCCAGGTCGGCGTGCTTCGAGCTGCCGATGACGCGTGCCGACATCTCTGATTTCCTTGGAATTACAAACGAGACCGTGAGCCGTCAGCTGACCAGCCTGAGAATGGACGGCGTGATTCGGATCGAGAACAACCGCCGTGTCACCGTGGACAGCATGAGCCGGCTGGAACGGCGCTGCGGCGGCCGAGGCGCAACCGCCGTTTGAATGACACCGAAGCTGCATGGCCTCCGTCACCTACTTCGTTCGGGGCAGGGCATGCTCGCGTTGGGCTTAGAAGAAATCGCATAGCGACAGCCCGCTCTCCATCCGATGGTGCGTTTCGGCCAACTCGTCGGCGAAGCATCCATCTCGAGGTGCTCGACGTGTAACCGGCTGTTCCAGGCAGGATCGCACTCGGCCGAAGTCAATACGCCTCATACGCAGGGGAAAATCGCCGTTCCCCCGAATCATGAATGTCACGAAGGCAGCGCAACGCTGGCGCTGGCTGTCCCAAGGCATTGAAACGATCGACGTTCGGCAAGGCATCGGCCTACTTTCCAGCGTCACAGAAGGCGCGCTTCCCACACGCCCGCGATCGCCTCCATACCCGGCCAGACCGGGGACGCCGGGCCTGTCCATAAGCGTGGCGGCCGGTGCTGCGCTTCCACATTCGATCGCCACAGTCTGATCGCACCGAACTCGATGCTGCTCGAAGCAAAATCGTGCGGCTCTGACATGGATCAGGGCGAGCAGGCCACGGCTGCGCAATAAGGCACTGCGGTTTGGCGCCCGCCGGAATCGGAAATCGGGGCTTGCGATGAAATTCGGCACAGAGATCGTCCTTCTAAGCCTGTTTGCGTTTGCGGCCCTGGTGGCTGCCGGCTTCGGCGTAGATGAACCTTTTCGCCAGCATATGTGGGTTTTGTTCTTCACCGTGGCTGGCTTCACTGCGATTCTGTTGCGCAACACGGAGTTCAAGCCGACAGTTCCGATCGACCCCGCCGCTTACATGGATGGGCCGATCCGCTACGGTGCCATCGCCACCATGTTCTGGGGTGTCGTCGGTATGCTGGTCGGCGTCGTCATCGCCCTGCAGCTCGCCTACCCGGATCTCAACATCCAGCCCTGGTTCAATTTCGGCCGACTGCGGCCGCTGCACACATCCGGTGTTGTGTTCGCTTTCGGCGGCAACGCGCTGATTTGCACGTCTCTCTATGTGGTGCAGCGCACCTGCCGCGCGCGTCTGTTCGGCGGCGATCTCGGCTGGTTCGTGTTCTGGGGCTATCAGCTGTTCATCGTCATGGCGGCAACCGGCTACCTGCTCGGCATTACCGAGAGCCGCGAATACGCCGAGCCCGAATGGTATGTGGACCTGTGGCTGACCATTGTCTGGGTCGCCTATCTCATCCTGTTCCTCGGCACGATCCTAAAGCGCAAGGAACCGCACATCTATGTCGCCAACTGGTTCTACCTTGCCTTCATCGTGACCATCGCAATGCTGCATGTGATCAACAACCTGTCGATGCCGGTCTCCTTCCTGGGCTCCAAGAGCTATTCAGCCTTCTCCGGCGTACAGGACGCCCTGACGCAATGGTGGTACGGCCACAATGCCGTCGGCTTCTTCCTCACCGCCGGCTTCCTCGGCATGATGTATTACTTCGTGCCCAAGCAGGCCAACCGACCGGTCTATTCCTACCGGCTGTCGATCATCCACTTCTGGGCTTTGATCTTTCTCTACATCTGGGCCGGTCCGCACCACCTCCACTACACCGCACTCCCTGACTGGGCGCAGACGCTCGGAATGGTGTTCTCGATCATGCTCTGGATGCCGTCATGGGGCGGCATGATCAACGGCCTGATGACGCTATCCGGCGCCTGGGACAAGATCCGGACCGACCCGATCATCCGCATGATGGTGATGGCCATCGCCTTCTACGGCATGTCGACCTTTGAAGGTCCCATGATGTCGATCAAGACGGTCAATTCGCTGTCGCACTATACCGACTGGACCATAGGTCACGTGCACTCCGGTGCGCTCGGCTGGGTTGGGATGATCTCGTTCGGCGCGATCTACTACATGGTGCCGAAGCTTTGGAGACGTGAACGGCTCTATTCGCTGCGGCTCGTCAACTGGCACTTCTGGCTGGCGACGCTTGGGATCGTCGTTTACGCCGCGGTGATGTGGGTCTCCGGCGTCATGCAGGGCCTGATGTGGCGCGAATACAACGAGCAGGGCTTCCTGGTCTACTCCTTCGCCGAAACCGTCGCCGCCATGCATCCCTACTACATCATGCGTGCCATCGGCGGCGCGATGTATCTGTCGGGCGCCCTCATCATGGCCTGGAACATCGCCATGACCATCCTCGGCTACCAGCGCGAGGAGGATCCGATGCCGCGCTCCATCCCCGCCCTCCAGCCTGTGCGATCAGGAGCCAGAAAATGGGCCTGATGGACAGACACGCGGTCATCGAGAAGAACGCCACACTTCTTCTCCTCGGGTCCCTGCTGGTCGTAACAATCGGCGGTATCGTCGAGATCGCGCCGCTCTTCTATCTCGACAACACCATCGAGAAGGTGGAAGGCATGCGGCCCTATTCGCCGCTCGAGCTCGCCGGGCGCAACATCTATGTGCGTGAGGGCTGTTACCTCTGCCACAGCCAGATGATAAGGCCGTTCCGCGACGAGGTCGAGCGCTACGGCCACTATAGCCTGGCGGCCGAGTCGATGTACGACCACCCGTTCCAGTGGGGCTCGAAGCGCACCGGGCCGGATCTCGCCCGGGTCGGCGACCGCTACTCGAACGGATGGCACGTCCAGCATCTCACCGAGCCGCGTTCGGCGGTGCCGGAATCGATCATGCCGAGCTACGCGTTCCTGAAGGACATGCCCATCGAGGTGAAGGATTTCTCGACGCATCTGATCGCCAACAGCCGTGTCGGTGTGCCCTATTCAGACGACATGATCGCTCATGCCAATGCCGATCTCATGGCGCAGGCCGATGCGAATGCCGACACATCGGGCCTGGAGAGACGCTATCCGAAAGCCAAGGTTGGGGACTTCGACGGCGATCCGCAGCAGGTCACCGAAATGGATGCGCTGGTCGCCTATTTGCAGATGCTCGGCACGCTGGTCGATTTCAGGACCTATGACGAAGCCGCCGGTTACCGCTGAGGAGAATGGCGATGACCTACAATTTCATGCGGGAGTTTGCCGACAGCTGGGGCCTGCTTGCCATGGCACTTTTCTTCCTCGGATGCGTTGCCTTTGCATTTCGTCCCGGCAGCCGCAGGCAAGCCGAGAGAGCCGCTCACATTCCTCTCAAGGACGACTGATCATGGGCAGCGAGCATATCGACGAGGTTTCGGGCATCTCGACGACCGGCCATGAGTGGGACGGCATCAAGGAACTCAACAACCCGCTTCCGCGCTGGTGGGTCATAACCTTCTACATCACCATTGCCTGGGCGATCGGCTACACCGTCGTCTATCCGGCATGGCCGATGCTGACTTCCGCGACCAGGGGTGTGCTGGGGTATTCGAGCCGCAGAGACGTCAAGAATGAACTGGCGGCGGCCGAAGTGGCCAAGGGTAAATTTGTCGCTGCCATTCAGGCGAAGACCGTCTCCGAGATTACAGCCGACAATACGCTACGCGAATTCGCCATCGCCGCAGGTGGCGCCGCGTTCAAGGTCAATTGCGTGCAGTGCCATGGCTCGGGCGCTCAAGGGTCCAAGGGTTTTCCCAACCTAAACGACGACGATTGGCTGTGGGGTGGCAACGCCGAACAGATCCAGCAGACGATTGCGCACGGCATCCGCTTCGCATCGGACCCGGATACGCGCCTGTCGGAAATGCCTGCTTTTGGCGACGTCATCACGACGGATCAGATCAAGCAGGTCGGCGCCTATGTCGCAAGCCTCTCCGATCCTGTTCAGGACACAAGCCTGATCGAACTCGGCGCCAATGTTTTCGCCGAGAATTGTGCGGCCTGTCATGGTGAGAATGCAAAGGGCAACAGGGAGCTCGGCGCACCCGACCTGACCGACGCGATCTGGCTTTACGGGTCTGGCGAAACAGCCATCGCCGCGCAGGTCCGCGCCCCGAGGCATGGCGTCATGCCGGCCTGGATCGGGCGTCTCGGCGAGATCAAGGTCAAGGAACTCGCGGTCTATGTCCATTCGCTTGGCGGCGGAGAATAGGAACGCAAGCCTATTCTCGTCCTCCCCCCAACCGCCAAGCGACGAGGCCCGGCGCGAGCCGGGCCTCGGCATCATCCAGAAACCGATGGGTCGGGCTTCCGGCGAAATCGTCGCTGGTGACTGGAGCTTCTCGTGCTCGATAACACGCAAATAGAACGGCTCGAAGCCGATGCGGTCAACTCCGCCAAGACCCGTCAGCCGCTCTATGCCGGACGCAAGAAGATCTTCCCGAACCGGGCTTCTGGCAGTTTCCGCCGCTTCAAGTGGTCGGTGATGGCAATCACGCTGGGGATCTACTACCTGACCCCCTGGCTGCGGTGGGATCGCGGGCCATTTGCCCCTGACCAGGCCGTGCTGGTCCATCTTGCCAACCGCCGCTTCTACTTCTTCTTCATCGAGATATGGCCGCAGGAATTCTACTACGTCGCCGGCCTGCTGGTCATGGCCGGTGTCGGCCTTTTCCTGATCACATCCACCGTCGGCCGGGCCTGGTGCGGCTATACGTGCCCGCAGACCGTGTGGGTCGATCTGTTTCTGGTCGTCGAGCGAGCCATCGAGGGCGACCGCAACGCGCGCATCAAGCTCGATGCCGGTCCCTGGACTGCGCGCAAACTCGTGCTGCGAACATCGAAACACGCCATTTGGCTGGTCATAGGGGTGCTGACCGGCGGCGCCTGGATTTTCTATTTCGCCGATGCGCCGATGCTGCTTGGGGAACTCTTCACCGGCACCGCCGCCCCCGTCGCCTACATCACCGTCGCCGTGCTGACGGCGACGACCTATACGTTCGGCGGGCTGATGCGCGAGCAGGTCTGCACCTACATGTGCCCATGGCCGCGCATCCAGGCGGCCATGCTCGACGAGAATTCCCTCACCGTCACCTATAATGACTGGCGCGGCGAACCGCGCTCGCGTCACGCCAAGAGGGTCCTTGCCGCCGGGCAGCCCGTCGGCGACTGCGTCGACTGCAATGCCTGTGTCGCGGTGTGCCCGATGGGGATCGACATTCGTGATGGCCAGCAGCTTGAATGCATCACCTGCGCGCTCTGCATCGATACCTGTGACGGTATCATGGACAAGCTCGGCAGGGAGCGCGGACTGATTTCCTATGCGACGCTGGCCGACTACAACGCCAATATGAGGCTGGCGACCCCGGGCGGCTCCGGTTCAGTCAACCCGTCACTGGTCAGGAGCGCTGACGGCCTGTTCTCCGACAAGGTGGCCCGTTTCCATATCCGCAAGATCTTTCGCCCGCGCACCTTCATCTACATGGGCGCCTGGTCGGCGGTCGGTCTCGCGCTGCTCTATTCCCTGCTGACCCGCGAACGGCTCGAATTGAATGTCCTGCACGATCGCAACCCGCAGTTCGTGACGCTGTCCGACGGTTCGATCCGCAACGGCTACACCGTCAAGCTGCTTAACATGATCCCCGAACCAAGAACGATCATTGTCACGATGCAGGGCCTGCATGGAGCCGAAATGAGCGTTGTCGGCATCGACCTGCCGGCGGATCGCTCCTTCGCCATCCCGGTCGAACCCGACCGGCTGAAGATGCTCAAGGTTTTCGTGCGTCAGCCGGCAGATCAGGTTCGGGGTACAGCGCAAAGCTTCAAGTTCCGGGTCGAAAACAAGGCAACGTTCGAGTCGGACGAATATACGGCCACTTTCAACGCACCGGAGAGCGCCAGATGAGCGACACCTCGCGACAATCCCGCGAATTCACCGGCAGGCATATGCTGTTCACCATCCTTGGCTTCTTCGGCGTGGTCATAGCGGTCAATCTGACGATGGCGACGCTCGCCAACACGAGCTGGACCGGCCTTGTCGTCGAAAACACCTATGTGGCGAGCCAGCAGTTCAACAAGAAGGCCGAGGAGGGGCGAGCTCAGGCAGCCCTCGGCTGGACTGGCAAACTGACCATCGCAGGCGGTGAGGTCCGCTACAGCCTCACCGAGGCTGTCGGCAAGCCGGTTGCCTTGCATGGCGTCAAGGTGCTGTTTCGTCATCCCGCCTACGAGGCCGAGGACAAATCCGTCACTCTTGCCGCTGCCTCCGGTCAGATATTCGCCGCGCACCACATCCCCAAGGATGGCGTCTGGATCGTCGAAATCGACGCCGATGCGAGCCTTGCGGAACCCTATCGCGACGTTCGCCGGATCGTGATTTCCCACGGGGCGCTGCAATGAGCTGCTGCGCGCCAGGCGCCGAAATGGCATTGGACCTGGAAAAGGTCACATTGGTCCTGCCTTCTGGCCAGGAAATCAGACTGGCGAGCCGCTCGATCGGCGAAAATCTTCGCCAGACCGACCTCTCGGTGCCGGCTGTGCATTGTGCCGCCTGCATCCAGACGATCGAGACGGCGATCGGCAAGCTGGATCGCGTCGAAGGCGCTCGTGTCAATCTTTCAACGAAACGTGTTTCGGTCCGGTGGCGCGGCGACGAGGTTCCGCCATTCGTCGCCACACTTGGACGGCTGGGCTATGGCGCGCACCTGTTCGATCCCGAGGCTGACGGGAAGGACAGGACGCTCTCGGAACTGATCCGCGCCGTCGCGGTCGCCGGCTTTGCGGCGGGCAACATCATGCTGCTATCAGTCTCCGTCTGGTCCGGCGCGCAAGGCGCGACCCGCGACCTGTTCCATTGGGTCTCGGCCTTGATTGCCATTCCTACGCTCGCTTTCGCCGGCGGCATCTATTTTCGCTCGGCCTGGAATGCGCTGCGCCACAGCCGCATGAACATGGACGTGCCGATCGCGGTCGGGGTATCGCTCGCTTACGCCATGAGCCTCTACGAGACGATCAACCATGGCGACCATGCTTATTTCGACGCGTCGGTGTCGCTGCTGTTCTTTCTGCTGATCGGCCGCACGCTGGATCACGTGATGCGGGAACGGGCACGGACGGCCGTAAACGGACTGGCTCGGCTGGCGGCGCGCGGCGCCATGGTGCTGCGCGAGGATGGTTCGCGCGACTACTTGCCGGTTGGCGAGATCGAACCAGGAATGGAGCTCTTGATTGCGGCTGGCGAGAGGGTGCCCATCGACGGCAGGATCATTGGCGGGGCATCGGATCTCGACTGTTCCCTGGTTTCCGGGGAAAGCACGCCCAGAACGGTGGGCCCGGGGGCGCAGGTCCAGGCCGGTACACTCAATCTCACCGGTCCGCTGACCATCGAGGCGACGGCCGCCGCGAAGGATTCATTCCTGGCCGAAATCGTTCGGCTGATGGAAGCGGCAGAGGGCGGCCGCGCCCGCCATCGCAGGATCGCCGATCGCGTCTCCGCGCTCTATGCCCCCGTGGTCCACCTCACCGCCTTTGTGACGTTCCTCGGCTGGATGGCGGCGACCGGCGACTGGCACCGGGCAATAACAATCGCAATCGCCGTTTTGATCATTACATGCCCGTGTGCGCTCGGTCTCGCCGTGCCGATCGTGCAGGTGGTCGCTGCGCGGCGGCTGTTTGAAAGCGGCGTCATGGTCAGGGACGGCTCCGCCATTGAGCGCCTGGCGGGGATCGACACGGCATTGTTCGACAAAACCGGCACGCTTACGCTCGGACTGCCCAGGCTGATCAATGCGCCGTCCATCGATCCGACGATGCTCGCCATGGCGGCCGAGATGGCAGCGCATTCCCGCCATCCCTTTTCGAAGGCAATCGCTGGCAATGCAGCCTTTGCCGGCCAGCCGAAACTCGCGTCCGTCAGCGAGCATCCGGGCTTCGGCATCGAAGCCATCGCCGAGGGCAGTACCTGGCGGCTGGGTCGCCGCGGATGGCGTGAGTGGAAAGCTCGGATCGGCGGCGAAGGCAAACAAGGCTATGGCGGAACCGTTCTGACGAAGGACGGGGTCATTGTCGCGACTTTCGATTTCGAGGATGAGCTGCGTGCCGATGCCAAGGCGGCCATCGAGCAACTGAACGGCGCCGGCGTGTCGGTGGAGATGCTGTCGGGCGACACAGAAGCTGCCTGCGGCGAAGTCGCGGAAGCACTGGGCGTCGAGCGCTTCGTTCCCGCGTTGCTTCCCTCCGGGAAGGTCGAACACATCGAAGCATTGACGCGAACTGGCCACAAGGTGCTGATGGTCGGCGATGGACTCAACGACACGCCTGCATTGGGCGCCGCACACGTTTCGATCGCTCCGGCCACGGCGGCGGATATCGGTCGCAACGCCGCGGATTTCGTGTTCCTGCGTAAAAGTCTTCTGGCTGTCCCACTTGCTTTAGACATTTCGCGGAAGGCCGGACGGCTGATCCGGCAGAACATCGCCATCGCGATCGTTTACAATGGCATCGCCGTGCCGGTCGCCATTCTGGGGCACGTTACGCCACTGATCGCGGCGGTCGCGATGTCCGCCTCGTCCCTCCTGGTCATCGGCAATGCGCTACGTCTGCAAGGTTTCGTGTCAAATGCATCGGTGCAAGATGCCCGACATGACAGGCGCTCGGACATTGGCGCACTGGCACAATCCTCATGACGACGCTCGCCTACCTCATACCTGTGGCCCTGTTCCTCGGAGCGCTTGGGCTGGCGGGGTTCCTGTGGGCCTTGAGGAGCGGCCAATATGAAGATCTCGATGGCGCCGCCGAGCGGATCCTGATCGACCGCGACGAGCCACGCAGTTGACCCAGCCTGCCCTGCGAGGACTCGCTCGAATATTTTCCGCGGTTGCTTCGCGTCATGCCGATTTCGGCGCGCGACGGGTGCGAACGGATCAGCCAGAATACGTTGCCGAACTTTCGGCCAGGAAAGGGCCGCACCGAACGGGAAGCCCGCCATTCCATGATGACCTGACCAGACCATGGCGTGGCGATCGACCAGTCGACCGTGAACCCGCGGTTGCCGCGTTTATCGAGCCTGGTTGATCCAGATCAAGGTTATCTCTTCGTCGGCATGGTTTCATTGACCATTTCAACGGAGAACGGATGTCTAACGGACGGTTAGGTCGCGTGGAGACGCTTGGGGAGATGAGCCGCAAACCGTGGATCGATTGCGATGCGCTCCAGTGCTCTTCGTCGCAGATAGCCGACGCTATGGCGGCACGCTGATGGCCGGCTCTGTCGATAAATTCGACGTTATTGTCGTCGGAGCCGGGCCGGTCGGACTTTCCTTCGCCGCGTCGCTTGCCCAGAGCCGACTCAAGGTGGCAGTGGTTGAACGGCAGTCGCTCGAAAGCCTGACGAATCCGGCTTTCGACGGTCGCGAGATCGCGCTGACCCACGCATCGGTTGGAATCCTTCGCGAGCTCGGCGCCTGGGATGCCATCCCGGCTTCGGACAAATCACCGCTACAAGGCGCGCGCGTGCTCAACGGATCGAGCCCTTTCGCCCTGAGCTTCGATTCTCCCAGCGGATCTGGGGAACCACTCGGAATTCTGGTCCCAAATTGTCGGATCCGCGACGCCCTGTTCAAGATTGTCCGCTTCCAGGATCATGCCCGGCTGCTGTGCGGCCACTCGGTCCTCAATGCAACAACCAGCCACAAAGAAGCAGTCATAACGCTCTCTGATGGCAGGCAATTGGCCGCTCGGCTGCTCGTTGCAGCGGATTCGCGGTTCTCCGCGACGCGCGACCTGCTCGGCATTGGCGCCGACATCAATCGGCTTGGCAACTCCATGCTGATTTGCCGGGTGAGGCACGAGCGCGCCCATCACCAGATCGCGGTCGAATGGTTCGATCACCATCAGACGATAGCGATGTTGCCGCTCATGGAAGGCGTATCGTCGCTGCTTCTCACTTTGCGCTCAAGCGAGGCCGACAGACTGCTTGCTCTCGACGACGATTTGTTCCTCATGGAATTGACGAGCCGGTGTCGAGGACGCCTCGGAGAGATGACCTTGGCAAGCACCCGCCATGCCTATCCGCTGGTCACGACCTGGGCGCACAAGTTCTGGGCTCCGAGTGCGGCACTGATCGGCGATGCTGCCCTCGGCATGCACCCGGTGACCGCGCATGGCTTCAACATCGGCCTCAGCGGCCAGAAGCAACTCGCCGATAGAATCCTGGCGGCATGTCGCGAGCGCCGCGACATTGCTGATCCCGACATGCTCGGCAGATACGAAAGCCGGCTGCGTCTGTCGGCGGCACCGCTCTATCATGCCACCAACATGCTTGTCGGTCTCTACTCAGGCGAGCACCCGGCGGCACGGCTTGCAAGACATGCGGGGCTCCGCTTTGCCCAATATCTCCCCTTTGTCCGCCATGGCATTTCGGCCATGCTCAGGCGGTGAATCGGCAGATAGCGCTGCCGCTCTGGAACGCTATCTCGGCCCGGCTTCCTTTTGTCTCGCCGGGCGCGTTGATGCCGTTGGTAGGGCTGCTTCCATGGTGACGTTGCCGATCCTGGGATGATTCGGATCAAGGCACGCGTGCGGGCAAGAGCTCGATGGTCAGACGGCAAGGCCAAGAGCAGACGTGCGCCCCGAAGACATGGTGAGCGCACTGGTTACCCCCGCTGGATAGTTAACCCGTCCTTCAGTGGGCCTGCGTAAGCTTGTCCTCGCGAACAACGATGGGAGCTAGCTGGTCCGTCCATGGCCCCGAAGAAAGTAGACACGCTGGAGGCCAAAATCCGTCAGGATCAGCTTGCTGACCTGAGGACCGGCCTCTTCGTGTCGATGCCGATAAGCGGTATCCTGTCAGGCCTGATTTGGGCGGTGCACGCCCTTTCTGGCAGCGGCTTTGCCGCTGCAATCTGGTTCCTGGTCGTCAATGCGATAAATGCCGCCCGCCTTGCACTCGCGCGTTATCAGCTAAAGGAAACGGGGCGCCATGACGGTTTAGTGGGGGTTTTGCCGCGGCTTCGCTGGTTTGGAATCCTTGCTCTTCTGGCAGGGTTTGCCTGGTCCTTCCTGGCCGTCCTGACTGTTGGATACACGACACCTCAAGCACCGCTGCATCTGGTCATTCTGGCGGGCATTTCCGCTGGTGCGGTTACATACGGCAGTTCGTATGCCGCGGCGGCGACCAACTTCATCACACCTCCGCTCCTCATCACGGTGGGTTGCCTTTTGGCGAAAGGCAATTTTGAAGACTACATTCTGGCTTTTACCGTTCTGCTCTTCATGGGCGGCTTGGTTCGAGCTTCATTTGTTGGGCAAGCACGGTTCCGCGAAGCGAGCCGCCTGAGGCATGAGGCCGAGCGGCTTGCGGCGGAGATGAAGGCCAGTTCCAGGCAGGACCACCTCACGGCCCTTCTCAACAGGCGTGGCCTCGAAGACGCAATCGGACGGTTCGAGACCGCGGATGGCCCCTTCGTGGCAATGCTGGTTGATCTGGACGGGTTCAAATCCGTCAACGATACCTACGGTCACAGGACCGGTGATGAACTGCTTGTCAGGATCGCCCGCCGCATAGAGGAGGAAGCACCGGAAGGCTCAACGCTCGCTCGTATCGGCGGCGACGAATTCGTGCTGTTTTTTCCCTCAACGAGGGTTTCGCTTTCTGCCAGTGATCTCGCCTCCAATATCATAGCCAAAGTTGCCCGACCCTATATCGAGGTCGCGTCCGTCCGTGTCGGGGCATCGATAGGAATATACCTGGCGGAAAGCCCGGGCCTGACCGAAATGTTGTTGCGGGCGGACATCGCCCTTTATACGGCCAAGCGTCGTGGCAGGAACGAATTTTGCCTGTTCGATGCCGAACTCGACAGGGAACTGCAACGCCGCCAGTCCGTCGAACGGGACCTTCATTCGGCGATAAAGACGAGAAGCTTGCAACCTTGGTTCCAGCCGATCGTGAAACTCGACACCGAGGCCGTGGTCGGTTTTGAAGCCTTGCTGAGGTGGTCCCATCCGATTCATGGTGCCATCTCTCCACCCGAAATCATCACAGCTGCACGCGAAACCGGAATGCTTCAGCTGCTGACGCAAACCGTATTCGCCGACTGTTGTGCTTTTATCGACGGCTTGGTGAAAGCTGACTGTCGTGATTTCCGTGTGGCGATGAATGTTTCGCCGCGCGAACTGGAAGCCGGCGATATCGACGACATGGTTTTGGATGGTCTGGCGGCAAAAGGCCTCCCTGCAACGATGTTCGAAATCGAGATTACCGAAGAATCCCCGGTGGACCCGGACAGAGTGGATGAAAAGCTCGGACGGCTTTCACATGCCGGCATTTCCATCGCGCTCGATGACTTCGGCACCGGCTTTTCTACGTTGGCATCGCTCAAGGACAGTCGGATACGCAAGGTCAAAATAGACCAGGGCTTCATTCGCGGCTTGGCCAAGTCCCGAGAGGACCGACTGCTTGTCAAATCGGTCATCGATCTCGGTAACATGCTCGGGATCGAGGTCATGGCCGAGGGCGTCGAAACAGAGGCGGATCGGCAAACCCTGCACAAGCTTGGCTGCCGAACCGCTCAAGGCTTCCTGTTCTCCAAGGCTGTGCCTCTGAGCCAAGCACTGGAAATGGCAGTCAAACAGCACGCGAACCAGTTGTGACCGCTCCCGCCGCGCCGTCTCTCGCGGCCGTGCGCTCATGAGTGACGGGTATCTGAACTTCCTTGTTTGAAGAGCATGACAATCCGTGCTGTGCGTCAGCCGGCGAACAGTTCCTTGTAGCCGGTCGTCACCATCCAGTTCGCCCGGTCGATATGGCTGCGAAGAGCCTTGCGGGCGCGGACCGGTTCAAGGGCCGGGTCGATGCCTAGAATGAGATCGGCCATCTCCTCTTCGCTGGCATTGTCGGCGCAGGCATCCAGGATCCGCAGGTAGATCGTGAAATGCTGCCTATCGTAGGCCGTCAGGTTCTCCGACCAGGGGACTTCGTCGCACAGAGTTGAGTTTCGAGTCTCATCTGTTCCCATTGATCGATTCATGCCTGTTGCGAGCCTCGGCTGTTGAGCGCTGGATGCAACGCAGCATATCCCAAAATGGGATAATCCGAAACCGGGATTAGTCGCTGATCCGGTCTTTACCCGACCGGTTCGCCTACATGCCCAAATCTCTTCGCTCGCCCCGCCACCAGCGGTTTCTGGCCCAGCTGGTTTCCCTGCGCAAGGCCAAAGGCCTGACTCAGGCGCAGGTGGCCGAGAAGCTTGATCGTCCCCAATCCTTCGTGGCCAAGTACGAGGGTGGAGAGCGGCGTCTCGATGTCATCGAGTTTCTCGACTTAACTGCGGCGCTTGACGCTGATCCGTGCGAGATTCTGTCCAGCCTGCGGGCTAACGGGCGCCTGCGCGTCTAACGGCTCGCGCCGGTGCCGTGAACCGAGCGTGCTTTTCTTCGGCAAGCTGCCATTCCGCTGCGGGTGGGTCTTTACCAAGCCATGCCGATATAGGATGATAATCCTAGGTGGGGCGATTCCTCAACGGAGATCGCAATGGCTAGGACCAAACTTTCCAAGCAGCTTTCACAGGCTGAAATCGAGCGCTTTCTCGCGGAGGCGGAACGGCTGCACCAGAGCATCGTCCAGCCGCTTCTATCACCTACCAGCAACCATTACCGGGCTCTCCAACGCACCCATGAAGCGCTGTTGAAGACGGTGAAGGATATCACCGGTAAGGATGCGCCGTTCATTCAATGGTTCGGAACAGGACCGGTGAATTAGACCAGACTTGTAGACTCCAGGCTGCAAACGTCGCATTCTCTCTTCGGGGAGAAGGGGCGTGGGCAACCATCGCTATCAAGACAATCGGTACAACCGTCGCAGGTATGGCGAGCGCCATCGTTCGAAGGACGCTCCATTGTGGGCAAAGATCGTTGCTGGTGGAACAATCCTGGCTGGCTTTCTTGCCTTCGAAATCGGCCCTGCCGCTCTCGGCTGCAACATCAAAGCCAATATCAGCTACAACACGGGCGAGCGCATCTATCATGTTCCCGGACAGGAATATTACTGGGAGACGCGCATCAACCTGTTGAAAGGCGAGCGCTGGTTTTGTTCGGAGGAAGCCGCGCGCAAGGCTGGGTGGCGGAAGTCTCGGGTCTGAGCGTCCGTGGTAAATGCTTGCGAAAATGCTGCATCGCACATGTTTTCGGTGCAGCATTCATTTGAAGTATTTATCGCGATCCGTTCGAAAAATCTGTCCAGCCTGCCGTCCTGGCGGGCGCCCGCGCGCCTGACTACGCGCACCAGGTGCTCGTGAACCGAGCCCGCTTTTCTTCGGCAAGCTCAGGCGGTCTCGGCCATTCGGCTTCGCCCCTTGGCGTGGGCAGCCCTTCGGGCTGAGACGGCCGCCGCCCTTGCGGGCGGCGGGGTTTGTCTGTTGGCCTTTCCCGGTGGCGCGGGGTGGGCGGCACTCCCTTCTAGGCCCGCCGCGGCAGCCCGCAACCCTTCGCGTGCCGCTCAGGGTCCTCCTCTTCGTTCCGGTCCTTCGGATGCGGTCCGCCTCCCACGGCGGGCCTTTCCGGTCGCGACTCGCCGCCCACCCCGCTTCCGGGGAAAGGCGCGGCGATTGGCGAGCGGAGGATGAGACGATGCATGCAAACAGCAAGCGTTCCGCCAGCACAGAGGCTGGCGCAGGCAAGGGCGGGCGCCCCGGCGCCAGCCTTTATCAGGAGATCACCGACCGCATCATTGCCGAGCTGGAGCGCGGCACCGTGCCATGGGTCAAGCCATGGGGCAGGGCAAAGGCAGGCCTTGGCCTGCCGAGGAATGCATCCTCTGGGCGCACCTATTCCGGCATCAATATCCTCATCCTGTGGGGCGCGGTCATCGAGCGCAGCTATCCCAGCCAGAACTGGCTCACCTTCCGGCAGGCGCTTGTCCTTGGCGGCAATGTCAGGAAGGGCGAGCGCGGCACGACCATCGTGCATGCCGACCGCTTTGTCCCCAAGGACGAGAAGGAGCGCGCACGCCACGAGGGCGATGAACCACAGGCCGTGCCTTTTCTGAAGCGCTTCACCGTCTTCAATGTCGCGCAGTGCGATAATCTTCCGGAACACCTCCACGCCGCCGCCGAGCCGCTGCCTCAGTGCGAGATCGTGCCGCAGGCCGAGACGCTCATTCGCGCCAGCGGTGCGGATTTCAGGGTCGGCGGCGATCGCGCTTTCTACATGCCGGGCAGCGACCACATTCAGGTGCCGCCGCAGCCGGCGTTCCATCACCAGATCGACTATTACCGGACCTGCTTTCACGAGCTTGGCCACTGGACCGGCCACCGGACGCGGCTTGCTCGCGACCTCTCCGGCTCGTTCGGCTCCAAGGCTTACGCGCGTGAAGAATTGGTCGCCGAAATCACTGCCGCCTTCGTCTGCAGCAATCTCGGTATCGAGCCGACCGTGCGTCATGCCGATTACATCGGCTCATGGCTGAAGGTGCTGCGCGAGGACAACCGCGCCATCTTCCGTGCCGCCAGTCTTGCCTCCAAGGCCGCCGATTTCCTGTTTGGCCTTCAGGCCGATGCCGAAGGCGAGGCGCAGGAAGGGATTGCGGCATGACGATGCGCGACCCTCAACTGACCGCGACCGAGCCGACGCCGCAAGGCGAGCAGATGCTCATTCCCGGTGTCCGGCCGATCACCACGCGCGATCGGCTCACCCTCCTGATGGACGCGCCGATGCGTCCGCGCGCGGCGCAAAAGCCGCTCGATATCGGCCTCTTCGATGAAGCCAGCAGAAATCAACTCGACCTGTTCTGACAAGGAGTCTTTCCATGATCCTGATCACTGATCGACTGCGCGCACGACTGCTCGCCAATGGCGCCGCCGACGCCGACATTGACCATTTTCCCGTTGTGAAACTGTTTAATCCCACAGGTGCCGCGACGTGGCTTCTGAGCGAACTCGACGCCGATGGCGACACGCTGTTCGGTCTTTGCGATCTCGGCTTCGGCTTCCCCGAACTCGGCAGCGTCAGCCTGGCCGAGCTTGCATCCGTAAAAGGTCCGCTTGGCCTCGGCATCGAGCGCGACCTGCATTTCCAGGCGCGCTTTCCGCTCTCGGTCTATGCCGAAGCCGCTCGCATTTGCGGCCACATCACCGAGGCCGAGCGACCTCTGCGGCAGGCAGCAGACGCCCTTTCAAAGCCCCATTCCGAGCTTCCGCCCGACACGGCGGAATAGCAGCGCCGATAGGCGCAAAAACCGTCCCGCCGCGCCGGCCTTCGGCCTCTGCGGCGGGGACAACCTTAACCAAAGCGAAGGAGAGTAACCGTGCAGCTTGCCCACATCCCCTTGGATCGGCTCAACTTTTCCGCGCTCAACATGCGCCATGGAAAACGCGCGCCCGACATATCCGACATCCTGCCCTCCGTGCGTGCGCGCGGCGTGCTGGTGCCTCTCCTTGTGCGGCCCAACGGCCAGCCGGAAACCTTCGAGATCGTCGCCGGCAGGCGGCGCTATTTCGCCGCGAAATCGCTTGCCGACGAGCGCGGCGAAGGCGATCCCTTGCCCTGCGCCATCATGGAGGATGGCGACGACGCCGATGCGCTGGAAGCCTCGCTGATCGAAAACCTCGCCCGTCTCGATCCTGACGAAGTATCGCAATGGGAGACGTTTTCGCGGCTCGTCAGGCAAGGCCGCACCGTTCCCGATATCGCTGCGACCTTCGGCATCACTGACCTGAAGGTCAAACGCATTCTGGCGCTTGGCGACCTCTTGCCCAAAATCCGCGAAGCCTACCGGCGCGAGGAGATCGATACCGAGACGGTGCGCCATCTCACCATGGCGTCCAAGGCGCAGCAGAAGGACTGGCTGGCACTCTGTGCCGATCCCGATCAATACGCGCCGCGTGGCTATCAATTGAAGCAATGGCTGTTCGGCGGCCAGTCGATTTCCACCAAGGTGGCGATGTTTGCCATCGACGAATATACCGGCCTGATCACCTCGGACCTGTTCGGCGAGGACAGCTATTTCGCCGATGCCGACCTGTTCTGGCAAAAGCAGAACGAAGCGATTGCCGCCAGACGCGACACCTATCTCAACGACGGCTGGAGCGAGGTGGTGCTGCTGGAGCCGGGCCAGTATTTCCACCCATGGGACCATGAGAAGACCCCGAAGAAGAAGGGCGGCAAGGTCGTCATCACTGTCTCGCATCGCGGCGAGGTCGGGTGTCACGAGGCTGGCTGTCACACAAGGAAGCCCGCCGCGCCCGCGAGGGCGGTGAGCAAGAAGAAACAGCCGCCAAGCCGCCGCGCCCCGAACTCACCGGCCCGATGCAGAACTATGTCGATCTGCATCGCCATGCCGCCGTGCGCGCCGCCATGCTCGACCATCCCGCCGTGGCGCTGCGCCTCGTCGTGGCGCACGCCATCACCGGTTCCAGCCTGTGGCAGGTGCGCCGTGAGCCACAGCGCGCAGTCAATGAAACGGTGACTGCCAGCCTTGCCGGCTGCAAGGCCGAAGCTGCATTCGGCAAAAAGCGGCGCGAGGTGTTGGCCCTGGTCGGATCACCGGATGAGGATGGAGTGGTGGCCGGCAGCAATGGCGACGCCTTTGCTATCGCCGGCGTCTTCGCCCGCCTCTTGGCGCTGTGCGACGACGATGTCATGCGCGTTCTCACCCTTGTCATGGCCGAGACGCTTGCAGCCGGCAGCGCCGTCATCGAGGCGCTCGGCAACCATCTGAACGTCGATATGGGCGCATGGTGGGAAGCGGACGATGCGTTCTTCGACCTCTTGCGCGACAAGGAAATCGCCAATTCGATGCTCGCCGAGGTCGGCGGCAAGCTGGTCGCGGATGGCAATGTCGCCGAGAAGGTCAAGACGCAAAAGAAGATCATCCGCGACTTCCTGGCGGGCGAGAATGGCCGCCAGAAGATCGAGACCTGGCTGCCGCGCTGGATGAAATTCCCGGCCGAAAGCTACACCAGCCGCGGCGGCTTCCGCACCGCCGATCAGTAGGCACAAGTGCAGCCGCTGTTCGTCCGCAAATAGTCGATCAGGGCCCGAGCGGCGGTTCTCTCGATTACCGCCGCTCAGGTCGCGCGCGCCGCTCCGGGTCGCGCCGGCTGGCGATTGGTCGTCTTGTCGAGCCAGTGCCGCGCGCGAGAAATCCCGACGCCAATTCGCGCCCGTTTCGGCAGCCCTGCACCGCGCCGGGTTGCTTGCTGAGGCGCCAGGCGCATGGGGCCAATTGTCCGATCCGGTTGCCGACAGAGCCCGCGCAGCCGGCGCCCTGCATTGCCGCCGGCTCCTTGTGTCACCGATCGCGCCACCTGTCTCCATGGTGTCTCAGGGACCATTCCCCTGCGGCTGGCTTGACGACCTATGGGCGGATCCGGCCCGCCCGAAACCCTCGCCAGCAGCTTTTTTCCCCGCCGCCTGCGGCGGCTTCCTCGCGCCGCTTCGCTTCAAAAAAGCTGCCCGCTCGGGTCCTTCGCTATCGCTGCGGCCGTCCCGGTTCCGGCGGTCCGGACGCGCCCATCACGGTCCGCCATCGCAGGGGAATGGTCCCCTGCGAGCACCAAAGGAGACTGAAAATGACCGCGATCGGATACGTTACCAAACAGGAAAACGGCGGCTACAAGGGCCAGCTCAAGACGCTTAGCGTCCGCGCCGACATCGACATCGTGCCCAATCAGGCAAAGAGCGCCGACACCCATCCCGACTTCCGGGTGCTGACGCAAGGGGTCGAAGTAGGGGCCGGCTGGATCCGCACCGGCGAGACCTCCGGCAAGGACTATGTGAGCCTGTCGATTGCCGCCCCGGAGTTCGGTCCGCGCAAGCTCTACGCCAATCTCGGCCGCGCCGCCGGCCAGGACGATGACGACACATACGCCATCATCTGGAACCCGGTCGACTGAACCGCCTGCCTCGAGCCCCGCGCCGCAACCGGCGCGGGGCTCTTCTCAAGAAGGGGCGGCGAAAACTCGCCCCCCACTCTTCGCCCGTCCCCGAAACGATCTCGCTCGCCGATCCTCGCCTTCGCTTGTCCGTAACGAAACGAGGACCATCATGGACGACGACAACGAACGCGCGGCCCGCGCCAAGAAGGGCAGTCCGTTTCTCAACACCGCGCAGGCCGCCTTCTATATCGGGCTATCCCAGCGCACGCTGGAGAAGATGCGGCTCAAGGGCGGTGGCCCGCAATTTCGCAAGCACGGCCGCTATGTCCGCTATCACATCGACGAGCTCGACGACTGGTCGAAGGGACGCGCGCAGGAGACCAGGCCCGAGGATGGCGGGCACAATTCCGGCTCGGCCGGTGAGGGAGGCCGCTCATGAGCCGGCGTCCCACTATCCGTCTGATCGGCAGCCATGTGCGGCGCATTCGGGCGCGCAAGACGATCGCCGTGGCCACAATAGGCCTCGGCCTGATCGGCTTCTCCGCTTTCGACAACCCATCGCCCTGGCTGGTGTGGAACGCCTCGGAGAGTGCGCCGGTCGGCCTCTATCGCGTCGCGTCCGGATCACCGGCTCGTGGCGATCTGGTGCTCGTCCGCCCGGCAAAACCGGTCGCCGATCTCGCCGCCGAACGCTTCTATCTGCCCAGCAATGTGCCGCTGGTCAAGCGCCTTGCCGCGCTGCCTGGCGAGCATGTCTGCGCCTTCGGCGACGCCATCATCATCGGCGGCAAGATTGTCGCGCGCCGGCTGGCAACCGACACGCAGCACCGTCCGCTGCCTTGGTGGAATGCCTGCCGCAAGCTCGCCGCCGACGAGTTTTTCCTGCTCGGCAACGATAGAAATCACTCCTTCGACAGCCGCTATTTCGGGCCGGTGCCGGCCGAAAATATTGCCGGGAGGCTCGTGCCGCTATGGACCGAGTAACCCTCCTGATGCTGGGCATGGTCGCGATAGCGCCATGCGCCTGTTCCGCCGCGACCGACGCTCAGCCGGCCGCCATCTCCCGTGGTCCGCAGCTGGCAAGATGGCAGCACTACGTAGCTGAGGCAAGCCGGCGTTTCACCATTCCACAGCCCTGGATTTATGCCGTCATGGATGCCGAAAGCCGGGGGCAGACAATGGTGGACGGACGGCCGATCGAGTCACACGCCGGCGCCATTGGCCTCATGCAGGTGATGCCCGGCACCTATGAGCAGATGCGCGCAGAGCTTGGCCTGGGGGCCGATCCGCACGACCCTCGCGACAACATTCTGGCAGGCACTGCCTATCTGCGCGCCATGTATGACCGCTTCGGCTTTCCCGGCCTGTTTGCCGCCTATAACGCTGGGCCGGACCGCTACGAACAGCATTTGCAGCGTGGGCGACCGCTGCCCAGCGAGACGGTTTCGTATCTGGAAGAGGTCAAGGCTGCGGGGATCTCGGCCGCCGACATGGACGCGTTCACCGGCAAATCCCGTTCCGGAAAAGCGCCGGAAATCCCGTCCGGGCAGTCGCTGTTTTTCCTGCGAAACGGTGTTTCCGCGACCGATCCGAATGGCCAAATTGTGGTGCCGCTCGGATCGGAGCGAGCAAGGTCAGGCCGGCCGGATCGCAGGTGAGGGCAGGGGTACCGTGGGTCGGGCGGGGCAGGGAGGCAGGTCCGCGGAAGGCAAGATAAAGGCATCGCCTCCTGGAGGCGGCGAAGTCTTTGTCTGCACATCGTTTTTCATGGAGGCTGCCTTCAGCGTCAGGAGAGCTTCTGCCGACAAAGCTTTGATTTTTCTCAAGATTACTAGGAGGCTCAATGCAGGATGAAGAGTTCAAGCCGAGCCTGGGCAAAATCGGATCGCGCGGCTCGAAGGCAGGCAAGCGTTTCGTCGGCCAGATCCGCGCCGCGATCAACCGAGCCGGCGGCGGCAGCGGTCGCCGTGGCCGCTTCATCGGAAGCCGGGCGGGGCGCGGCGGGGCTGCTGCCGCCGTTCTCAGAGCGCGCGACCCCCACGCGGCGTTTCGGCAGCGGCGCGCCGTCGTCAAGGCCTGTATCGTCAAGCTGGCCGGCAAGGGTGTTGACGGGGCACGTGCACACCTTCGCTACCTCCAGCGCGACGGCGTCACCCGCGAAGGCGAGCCTGGCGAGCTCTATAGCGCCGACAGCGACCGCGTCGATGGCAAGGCCTTCATCGATCGTGCCGATGGCGACCGGCATCACTTCCGCTTCATCGTCGCCCCTGAAGACGGCATCGAGTATGATGACCTGAAGCCGCTCACGCGGCGCCTCATGGCGCAGATGGAAGAAGACCTCGGCACCAGGCTCGACTGGGTGGCCGTCGATCATTTCAACACTGGTCATCCGCATACCCATATTATCGTCCGCGGCAAGGACGACCGCGACGAAAACCTCGTCATCGCGCGGGACTACATCTCGTCTGGAATCCGTGAACGGGCGGCCGAGCTGGTCAGCCTCGACCTTGGCCCGAGAACGGACCGCGAGATCGAGCAACGCCTGCGCCAGGAAATGGAGCGGGAACGCTTCACCAGCATCGATCGGCAGCTGCTCCGCATGCGCGACCATGAGGGGCATGTCTCACCGGCCAGCCGAGACACGTTTCGCCAGACGCTGCACCAGGGCCGCCTGCGCAAGCTCGAGCGGATGGGTCTGGCTGAGGAAGTCGGCTCGGGCCGCTGGCGCCTTGATGGCGAGCTTGAAGCGACGCTGCGCCGCATCGGCGAGCGGGGCGACATCATCAAGACCATGCACCGCGAACTGACCGGCAAGGGGCTCGCCCGCAGTGCCGCCGACTATGTTATCCATGATCGATCTGCAGAGCAGATGCAGCCTGTCGTCGGCCGCATCGTTGCGCGCGGCCTGGCCGACGAAATCACTGACCGCCATTACCTCGTCGTCGACGGCGTGGACGGCAAAAGCCACTATGTTGATATCGGCAAAGGCGAGGCCACCCAACCGACGCCAGAGGGCTGCATAGTGCGGGTCACGCCGAGGGACACCGGGCCAAGGCAAGTCGACCGCACAATTGCCGAGATCGCCACGGCCCATGACGGGCGCTACAGCATCGATATCCATCTCAAGCATGACCCGTCGGCCACCGAACGCTTTGCCGAAACGCACGTGCGGCGACTGGAGGCGATCCGCCGGGCGACCGGTGGTGTCGAGCGCGAGCCGGACGGCACATGGACTATCGCGCCGGACCATCTCGACCGCGTCGCGGGCTACGAGCGTCAGCGAGCGAGGGCCGAGCCTGTTGTCGTCGACAAGCTCTCATCAATGCTGCTGGAGAGCCAAGTCAGCTTCGACGGCGCCACCTGGATCGACCAGGAGCTCGTATCAGCTCATCCTGAGCCCTTGCGCGACTCTGGCTTCGGTCGCGAAGTACGTCAGGTCCAGGCCCGTCGACAGCAGTGGCTGATCGCGCAAGGTCTCGCGCATGAAGCCCAGGATCGGGTCATCTATCGCGCGAACATGCTTTCGATGCTGCGCCAACGCGAGTTGAACCGCGTGGCCGGCCAGTTGTCGAACGAACTCGGTCTGCCCTATTCTGAAGCCCAGAGTGGAGATCGAATAGAAGGCACGCTCCGCCGCTCCGTCGAGCTCGCCGGCGGAAAATACGCTGTCATCGAGAAATCGCGCGAGTTCACGCTGGTGCCATGGCGGCCGGTGCTTGAGCATCATATCGGCAAGGAGGTTTCCGGCGTCGTGCGTGCAGAGGGGATTTCATGGACCATCGGCCGGCAGAGAAGCGGACCAAGCATTTCGTGACATGGCTACACAACTTCTTTTGCCCGCGTTGAAACAGGTACTCAGTCCGGACGGAGTTCGCCTGCTAATTGCCCGCGGCATTGATCTCGCGAGGGATAAATGGCTGGTCGTGCAAGACTTATCGTTCGCTCTACAAAAAGCGCCGCGATGATTCATCGTGTTCCATGATTCTGAGCCAAAACCCTCCTGCGCCACCACGGCACTCTTCCCGGTGCCACGGAAGCCGCGCCGACGCGGCGGTGCCGGCCTGGTTGCGCAGGGCTGCCCCCGACCCAAACAGTTGCGGCGCATTGAGGACATTGCAATCACTGACGGTCCGGCCATCGGCGCGCTCGATGAGATGGTCCGCCAGCTAGAGAGGTGGGCTGGCGCCTGGTGACAGCGCCTAGGGCTTTCGGCGGCCGTGGTACGGCGAAGCAGGCTCGCGGCGTCGAGGATGAAGCCGCACTTCGCGATGTTCTTCTGCTCACACGACCGGGAGACAAGGTCGACCCCGCGGGGCCGGATGCTGTTGACCGGGCGTGAACTGGCAGCCCATCCCGCTGAGGATCTTCTAACGGGAGAAACCTCGCTGCGGTGGGGAAGATTTCGGTCGTCGCCCGCGACGACGAGGCGGTCAGCGACCTGGCCAGACGAGCTCGGCAGCTTTCCGCTGCGGCATGGTGACCGGCGCGATCATGGCCGCCGAATGAGATCGCTTCGAACGCACCGTCGGATGCTGGCTCGCCGACGCTTTACTGGCGCAGCGCCTGGGAGGGGCAATGCGGTGCCGCTACTGGGCACCGAGGCAGCTTTGGGCATGAGACCCGATCAACCGCGCCGGGCCGCGACGGTCATTGCGGCATCTGGAGTCGAGGCCGGGTCAGACCGGGGGAAAAACTGCTCGTCGCGTAGGAGCCCCGCGTTGCGCGCCGTCGATCTTTCCGCCCAACTCGGCGCCGCGCTGACCGGGGCCTGCCATTGCCCCGAAACTGAGGCCAAGGCGACGGACCCGCCCTGCGTATACCGACGCCCGCCGCGCCGCCGTCGGCGGAAACGAGCGGGCCGTGGACCTCACACAATCTGAGGTGCTGATGACGATGTGCATCGCCTACTTCCATCCGCACTCCTACCCACGAGCTCACCCGTGCGCCCGCGGTGCTGCGAACCCGCCGACGAATATTTGGCAGAAGCCGGAGTGGGCGCTCACCCGCGACGATTTTTTTGGCCTTGACCGGGCCGGGCGGCGCGACCCGAGCGTCGGGACAAAAAGCCGGGAAGGGGAGGGCACCAGCCCGGTTGAAGCCAAGGGCATGATGATGTGAGGACGATCTGCTGGCAAGAATTTGCGCAGATCGATGCTGTCCTGGCGCGCTCGTCGAAGATTCTGAGCGGCGCCGACGTGGCTGCTCGACGGGAGAACACTTCACTGCGTGACCGTCCGGACCTGATTACGATCTCCATTGGAATAAAGAAGAACGACGGGCCGAATGGCAGGGTGGATCGCCAAGATGCGCGATCTGCCGGCTGTCCTGCGCGCATGCGGCACTCGCCACCATGAGCTTTACGACAAAATTGCCGGCACAGGCCGATTTCAAGAAGGTCTTGCTCTATGCTATCAGGAGGCGATCGCACGCAGCGCAAGATCGGCCAGTGCGGATGCTGGCCAAGCTGCCCGGCGCGTCGTGAGATGTTGCCCGTCGGATGGTGACGCTTTAGATCAGGCGGATCTCCACCCAGCGCCGCGCAGGTCGAACCCAGCGATTTTGTGGCACGCGCTCGAAAGGTGCTGCACCGCGGGAATTGCCGCCTCATCCATGCACTGCAAGAGTCACGAAAGGACGGTGACCCCCGAAGCAAAATCCTATCCGTGGGCACTCACGTGCGCCTGATGCGCACGTATCCATCGTGCGCATGCGTTCCATAAACACAATCGATTTTACCGACCAAAGAGAATAGCGGATACCGCCCGTTTCTTGAGGAAGGCTTATGGAACGACCGGCGCCGCTTGACCATTCGAAACCAATCGAAGTTGGCCGGCGCGAGCCCTGAGTTCCGGTTGATCTACATTCCAGGCGGCGGCACTGCCGCTATTGAGGCGATGAGGACGAAGTTCAATGGAAATATTGGGGCCTTCTAACCCAGAACAGGCCTGTTCCGCTTGTGTCGTGCTGCGGCCCTCATCCTCTCCATTACCGGCTGGATTGGGATGCGACAATCCAGAATGGGATCCGAAGATGCCGTGCGTGAACCACTCTAGAACCAAAGTGGAAGCAGTAACGGCAGGATATCGGCTGGAGGTCTGATGCTTAATCACAAAACAGTCGGTTCGAAGGGGCGCGACCCGTGCCCAGAAGGGACAAAGGCCAGAGACCTAAGCTTCGATTTCGCCAAAGGCGTCCTCATTATATTGGTGATAATTGGGACAATATGTTATCTATCGAGGCACTGACGACTTTTGGCTGTCGCCATATTTTAAGTCGATCTACATGTTTCACATGCCTCTGTTTATGGCGATAAGTGGATATCTTTCTTCGGGAGCGATTCTGCGCAAATCGTTCCCTCAAGGCGTCAGTGATCGAGCAATGCAACTAGCATTGCCAATGCTTTTTTGGTGTGCGTTGATTTGGATATCGAAGGCCGCCGTAATGTCTTCGGCGAACAGTTTAACCAGTGGAATGTTGGATTTTCTTAGGGAGTTCATTGGCACATACTGGTTCATCTGGGCAGCTTTCGCGTCCTTCGTCCTGATAAAGTTGCTCACGACTTTCAATGGCTCGTCGGTGTGGATCATAGGCGCATCTGCAATTGCGATCGCATTCGCGCCCGTCCCGTGGTCAATAACCCCGTTGGTACGATACACATACCCATTCTTTTGTTTGGGGTTCTTGTTTGCGCAGCCGATCGGATGGCAGGCAGCTAGCATCAGGCGCCACAAGGCTATTTTTGTGGTGTTACTTTCGATGGCTGCGTTTCACGTGCTTTCTTGTTTGGGGAAAGGAAACGTACGTCTACAACAATCTTGTTTTGATCTACGATGCACAGTCGGCCAAACAAGTGTTGCTGATGTTCGCTGGCTCGGTAGCAACTTCTGCAGTGGCGATGCAGCTTATATTCCTATGCTGGAGAGTTGGCTATTCAACTCGCGTAGCTCGCTTTGTCGCGCTGGAGCTTGGTCAGAGCACACTGCTGCTTTACCTGCTTCAGGGTGCCGTGTTTCGCTTCATGGATCTAATACCGTTCGGAGAGCTTTGGGATCTCGCGAGCAGAATCGAGAGTTCGCCACTTTGCTTGGTTTGGCGATTGTTGTCACAGCGATGACAGTTCGCAGGATTGTGCGCCACCTTGGATATGTGTCGCGGAGCTATGCTTAATTTATGATGTGACTGCCGACAGTTGGCATTGAAGTCATTGGCGAGCCATGCCGGCGTGGCATTCCCCTCACGGATCACTTGATCCGCCGCCCGAAGTAAGGCGTGCCTGTAGGCCGGGATCGGTCCCGAATGCTCGTAGGACGGCAATTCGCTCGGGAGCCCGATCAGATTTGAAGCTCCGCGACCGTCTGGCGCCGACCGCAGCCAATGAAAGAGCGTCTGACCGATCGTCGCGTTCATCTCCAGAAGCCCGCCTAGTATGTTGTGACCACTGCTGTGGCAATGCAGCAGTCCTGGATGGCTGCATCAAATAGGTCCAAGATGCCCCGGGTGCGCTTCCACCGCATCACCGGGACCTTCGCTGCAGCTAAATGAAGAAAATCCAGGCGCGCGCTGAAGCATCGTAAAAAATTCATGGATTATGTCAGCTGATAAAATGACCCGATCCAATTTCAGTCGATCAATCAGCGCCCTTCGTCGGGGCTGTCGGTCCGCATCGCGCCTGGCGACGGCGCTATGCTGGTGCTCCTACGGCCGCCCTGTTGAACCGCTTTCTCCAGCACCGAACTGAATTGGTCCCGCTGGCGGACATTTCGATGCTTCCGCCTTGCGGGCCTTCTTTGTTGCGGCCGGCTCTGCGGCACGGCTGCGCCGACGTGAACGTGCTTGGCGGCACGTTTTGTGAGGGAGGGAAAGAGGCGCGCGGCCCTCTCCCTGCAAGTCGCCGCTGGCGGATTCCTCCGTCTGCCCGCTTCGCTCCGTGCAGACCGGGGAGACCCCTCCGCCCCCTTGCTCGCGCTGCTCGCCACGATGCAGGGGGACAGGCGACCTGAACCCGTGCCCAAGCCGATCTGATGGCAGAGGCGGTGGGGCTGGACATGGGCCCGTGGTGGACGTACGTGCCACACAAATCCTCATGCTCGCCTAACCGACCGCAACGTATGGCAATCCGGGCAGTCCCGACTAAAGATGGAGTAGGTCTCGGCCATTCCCGTGTCCGAACCCAGAAAAGTTACTGGTTTCCTTACGGGCGCGATACAAAGGGCACGGGCTGGACTTGGCTGCCGGGGGCGGGGCTTGTCGACCGCTCGATCGAAAGTGAGAGACGAGGAGGAGAATCACCGACCTGCAGAGCGGCAAGGCGCTCGCCTACCTCCCTGTCAGTCACCGTTAGCCGATGGTTTAGACGAAGATAGTCCGTCCATGTCGGCGTGCGGAATGTCTCGGTCCAAAGAGTCGAGTTCTGAAGATCGCGCTGGAGGGTCCAGTCCCGCGCACCGGCACGGCTCTGAACGCGCCGCCTTTCGCGCATGCAGCTCAGAAATTCCTCGATATTCTCCTCGGGTATCGAGTACTCCACCTTGATCACGATCGGGCCGCTCCTGGGCTTCAAATCGAGGGCCAGTTCTGGTGGCCTGAAGTCGAAGGCCCCTTGATCCGATTCCTCCCATAGCCGTACCGGCAATAGCTTTCCCACGGCTGCAACCAGCAACAGCGCCGCTGCAGCACCTTCCAAAGCCCACGTCAGGGAATAGTACTGCGCGACAGCACCCCAGATCCAGCTGCCCGCTGCCATGCCGCCGTAGGTCAGGGCGTAATAGATCGACAGGGTGCGACCAACGACCCACCTTGGGCTTGCCAACTGCACACACACGTCGGTTCCGGTCCAGGTGACAACCCAGCCTGCGCCAGCGATTGCAAGCGCGATCGCTGCTACAGCCACCGATGATGTGAGAGCCAGTAAAAGGCAACACGTTGCGCAAGCAACGGATGCGAGCGTGATCAATCGATTTTGGGACGTGATGCGTCGCAAGTAGCTATTGCCAATGCCCGCGATGAAGGCGCCTGTGCCGAAGCCGGCTAACAGGACGCCGTAAACAATTGGCCCCCCCGCCAGTTGGTCGCGAACCACGAGGGGGAGCAGAGCAAGGATCGAGATGCTTGACAGCCCGAACAGGGTTGCGCGCACGATCGCCACTCTGATCTCCGAGGAGATTGCCGTGAAGCGCATGCCATCATGAATGGCCGTCGTCATCCGCTCGCGCGGAAGAGGCGAAGAGCGAACTTGCCACTTGGAGCGCAGCACAGCGCTCAACGGGACCAGGTCGGTCAGCGCAGCGAAGGCGAAAGCCGTAAGGGGGCCCAGCAAAGCCAAAATTACACCGCCCAGCGCCGGTCCTATGCTCCGAACCACGTTGTACCCCACCGACATCAGCGTCACTGCAGCGGGTATGTCGCGCTTTTCCAGGATGTCGCCGACCGAGGCGTGCCAGGCTGGATCATTCAAGGCAAAGCCGCATCCCGCCAAGAAACTCAGTCCCAAGATCAGCCATGGACTGACAAAGCCGAGTCCAACAGAGAGAGCCAGCGCCGTGGATGCCAGTGCGATCAGGCAATGTCCGGCAAGCATCACGCCGCGGCGGCTGAAGCTGTCTGCAATCGCTCCAGCAAGGATCGACAAGAAGAAGGCGGGCAGTGTCGATGCAGCCTGCACGAGCGCAACCATCAGATCGGAGGCTGAAATCGTTGCCATAAGCCAGCTTATAGCCACGCTCTGCACCAGCCAGCCAAGGCTGGATATCTGCGTGGCTGTCCAGATCGAACGAAAGACCGGATTCTGAAGAGGGATCAGTGTGTTTGCCGCAAAGGGCGGGGAATCTTGACGCCGCATGACTTCTCACCTCCACCACGTAGTTCTTTCACTCACTCACTCGCTGACAGCGGTGCGCTTACGCACAGCTGCGTCACAACCAAGTTCCGATATCGCGCTCGCAACAAAGTAGATGTCGCATCCACGGTGCCGATGCGCGATGAGTGTGCCAGTTGGGCGTCAGCTGGTCTGGGTCGCGCAGCCCGATGGGGTGCGGTCTGCCCTGCGACTCTTGGCCTTGGACGGTGCTACCGCCCCGATGGCCGGGTTGTCAAACTGCCACGGTGCTAGCAGCGCCCATCCCATCCTGACAGGCATGAGCATACGACGCAGTGCATCGCTGGTATCGGAGGCGGGTGCAAGATCAAGGGTGGCATCGTCTTGACAAGTACGAGCTGGTGGGCGCCTTTGCCCGACCTACACATCGGCGATTCATGGGGCCGCCGTTCAACTCGTTGGTCTATGCGCAAAAAAACATAATACGCTTGTAAAAGACGTTTCGTGTCGGCGCAGGCGCCGAGGAGGGCGCGGAAGCCTTGAGCATCGTCATCCCGCCACCGAACGTCACCGGCTCGCTGCACATGGCCATGCGCTCAACAACACGCTGCAGGACATTCTGGTGCGCTTCGAGCGCATGCGCGGCAAGAACGTGCTGTGGCAGCCCGGCATGGATCACGCCGGCATCGCCACGCAGATGGTGGTCGAGCGCCAGCTTATGGAGAAGCAGATCCACCGCCGTGACCTGACGCGCGACGAGTTCATTGAGAAAGTCTGGGAGTGGAAAGCCGAATCCGGCGGCGCGATCTTCAACCAGTTGAAGCGGCTGGGGGCCTCGGCCGACTGGAGCCGAGAACGTTTCACCATGGACGAGGGCCTATCCAAGGCGGTGCTCGAAGTGTTCGTCACGCTCTACAAGGAAAGGCCTGATCTACAAGGACAAGCGCTTGTCAACTGGGACCCGAAGCTCTTGATCGCGAGTCCGACCTTGAGGTCGAACAGCAGGAGGTCAACGGCAACCTCTGGCATTTCCGCTACCCCGTCGAGGGCGAGGTTTTGGATCCGGAAAATCCTAAAACCTTCATCACCGTGGCGACGACCCGCCCGGAGACGATGCTGGGCGATATGGCGGTCGGCGGTGCATCCCGACGACGAGCGTTTCCGGCATCTTGTCGGCAAGAACCTCATCCTCTGCCGATCGTCGGCCGCAGGATCGCGGTGGTGGCGGACGAGTATTCTGATCCGGAGAAAGGCAGCGGCGCGGTCAAGATCACGCCGGCGCACGACTTCAACGAATTTGAGGTCGGCAGGCGCCATAAGTTGCCGGCGATCAATATTCTCACCGTAGAGGCGGCGGTCACCCTCACGGACAATGACGACTTTCTCGCCGGGACGACATGGTGCGTAGTCGCCATGCTGCCCCTGGCCAGATCGTAGATGACCTCGGCTTGTTCGCCATGGCGAGCCGAAGCACGTTGACGGCCGTGCCGGGTGATGCGCCGTCCCAGACTATCATCCCAAAATCGGCGCGCGCCATCTCCCGGTCTTTGGCGGCGTACAGCCCAGTCGCCCAGATCATTGCGGGGTTCCTTGGCCGCATGGAAGACCCCGACATGTTTGTAGCCGTAGCCCGCGAGCAGGCCCTGCGCCTCGGCATCGGCTCCAGAGGCGTCGCCAATCAGCACGCCGTGCACGGCAACAACGATTGGGCGGATCCGAGCGATGGCAGGTTCCGGCAGCTCAAATATCTCGCGTGAACCCCCTATGAATATCATCGACATCATGACTTTCCCTTCTCTCCAGGGCTCCCTCGCTCTGACCGCCGTCTCCCTCTGGCCCTGCGTGAGGGGTCACCCGAACGCCGAGACGGCGAAGCCGGCTCGGGGAGCGGCGGGACGCCGCAACTAGAGCCCGGTCGGCGGCAGGCCGGCGCGCAGACCTGCCGCTCCGGAGGCGCTACGCGCGCGGAGCTAGTGGCCTTTGTCGGCCAGCCAGAGGCTCACGTCCTGGATCGAGCGCATGAGCACCGACGGATTGTCCCGCGCGGGAATGAAGCCCCAGCTCTGCCAGTAGCGCTCTGCCTCGGCGTCGATCGCCCGCACCACCACCGCGCGGCCGCCGACGATGTCGGCGCCAGCGACGCAGCGATACAGCGCGTCCTTGACCAAGCCGCTACCGACGCCTTGTCCGGCATAGCGGTGGTCGACGGCGAGTTGTCCGATCAGCAGGCAGGGGATCGGATCGGGCGGGCGTCCGGTGCGGATGGCGCGCGGTGCGCTATTTGGCTGGATCACGCCCGGCGCGAGGCCGTAATACCCGACGACTGTTCCCTCGTCGTGAACGACCAGGACGCGGGTAAACCCGCGGGCCTGGTTCGTTCGCGCGAAGCCGGCCAGCCAAGCATTGAGCGCCGGCTTGCCGCAATCGAAGCTGTCGAGGCGGTGTGCGTGGTCGAGGAGTTCGATGCCTGAAAGCGCCACCTAGCGGTCCCAGGGCGAGGACCGACGCAGCCGTTCGGCCGCCTTCGCCGGGGGCGCAGCGGCCGGGGCTGAGATCGCCTGCATGAAGGCGTCATAGGCTTCCGGGGACACGCGGATGACGGTTTCGTTGAGGATGGCCGCCTGCGCCTCGTGCAGCGCGGCGCGCCGCATGAACTCCGTGCGCGACAGGCCGAGCAGCTCCGCGCCGCGGTCGATGATGGTGAGATCATCGTCGCGAAACCGCATCGAGACGGGTGCTTCCTTCCTGGTGGGTGTGGTGGCCATGGCGCGCTCCTGTGCTGCGGACGTATATACGTTAGTGTAACGCGGAACGCAATACTACGTTCCCTGGCGACGTCTCGTGGCGGATGGTCTCAGGATTTCTCGCCGCATCGGTTCTTCTCGGCTTCTCGCCCCAGTCGCCATTGCCGCAACCCAGAGCAAGGTGGCTTTGGTCAGCTCCGGCGGATCAATTACCGCTTAGGAAGCGCATTTGTTTTTGGCGGCCGGATGAGCGGGTCCAGAAGCGAAGTCGCTGCCATGACTGTCGCCGGACCAGCCCCGGCTATCCCGAACCTGATAAACATCTGACGCGATGGCGACTTTCGGGCCGTCACGCCACAAAGGAGGAACGGCTATGAAGGCTGGGCGGCGGCACTTTCATTCTCAGGCGCCGCTCTATGCCACCTGTCGGCCAATGTGACATCGCCACTGCGGTCCGGGCAATCGCGGTTGTGGTGACCGCGAGCCACTAAGCTTGTGCCGTACCCTTACAATGATTCATCAAGGCGTTTACCTCGGCAATCACGAGATCCGGCGTGATGTCGAACTTGCATCGGACTTTGACCGGACAATGCCGCACTTGGTCCAGACCACATCCGCGACATTCAATAACACTCATAAGCATGCTGACCAAGGGACCTCGAAACCCCCAAATCTCCGGTAGATGTGACGCCGTGAAAATGCCGATAGTAGGGCGGCCAAGCTGGGCAGCGACATGGCCGGTGCCTGAATTGTTCGAAACGACGAGCGCGGCCGAATTCACGAGACAATTGAATTCCAATTCTGACAAGTCGACAGCCGTCCGAATGTTCGCGGCTCCACGTTCCCTAGCTATCTTCGCAACCTCCTCAAGCGCTTCCAGGCATTCGCCACGGCCAACGAGGACCACCTCACCACGGGTCGAAAGAGCAGCGACAACTTTGCCAAAACTTTCAATCGGCCAATCTCGCAGGCTGGAATTGGAGAACGGAGCCACGACAATCGGGGCATTGCCTGTAGTCGAATTCTGTGGGTGACCCGCTCCGCTTTCGAAATAGGCAGCTGCCTTTGCGACCAGAAAGAGGAGGATTTCTGACACATGCTGGAGACGCACCTGCTTACGTTCAATGAACCAATCAAGCCATCTACGGGGGATTTTGTTAGCAAGCCCTATTTTTTGGACCAGCTTGTAGAAAATGGTTCTGCGCAGTTTCAGATTGAATGGCGGTATCGCAATATCGATCTGATGCATGCTGTACGGATCAACTATCGCCGCACGGTGCCTGGCGGGGACTTCAAGCAAGATGGGCCTTGTTTCTTCCGGAACACGCATATCAATGGCAAGATCAAACTCGCCGGTCAGCAGCGGCCTTATGTCGGCGGCTTCTTTGCGCGTTTTGACTTTTGGGTTGCGAGGAAAAAAGTCAAAAGCAATGTGATCGTCGGCGAGGTCGAACTGTTTTGCAGTAGCGATGTTCCAGCTTCCCACCACCAGCGTAATGTGGGCATGCGCAAAACGCTGACGAAGGTCCTTTAGGGGCCCTAGAGACATCCAAAAGTCGCCGACATGATCAAGCTTGAGGACCAAAATTCTCATCCTTGCGCTTGACTGTTCCGGCTCTTCCCAGCTGCGGTATATAATTTGATTGCCGTCGTGCTTTGTAAAATATGCCATTGCCATTCCGAAGATTATACGGTCAACACTGATAGCCCAGTGACGCGTGTGTAGGGTTGGAGTGCTCCCCACTTGTCCGCGTCTCCGCAAGAATTCTGCCATCAGATCCAAGCCGCGCTCCAGCAGGAGCTGTCGGGCGAAGTCTGCATCTCTAGCGGTGGTAGCGCGCCAAGAAGCCAGCTATGTCCCGACCCGCAATGTGAAGGGCTTCGTCACGGTCTTGCATGCAGTGAGTTCGAGAAACGCCGAGTAGACGGCGTTCGCCAAGCCGCCGTCCCCAGATCTCGAGCATAACGGCTGTGGCCTCGCTCTTTGGTCGATGCTGATCCTGAATGAGACCGTCGCCGCCGGCGACGACATCGCCGGCCGGATTGACCGTCTCCGGCACGCCCTGTCGCTGTGGTCCCGCATCATGGTGGTTACAAAGGACCCGCCGCAGGCGCTTTTTTCTGCGCGTCCGCGTCGTCCAACATGAAGTGGACGAATCAACCCTGTGATGAAGTCGACCGCCAGCCACCGGTGGGCGGGCAGGCGGCGTCGATGAACACCTTTATTCGCCGAGCTTGGATAGCGGCATCCCTATCACGCTGAGAGCCTGTTATGCTGGTCCAGCGTTTGATCGCAGTCTTGATCCATGCGAGCAGCTTGTGAGGGATGCAACCGAACGAGGCGCTGCTCCCACAGTCGTCGCAGGCCCTCCATCACAGCGTCACGCTTAGCCTGATCCGGCGCAATTGTATTGAGGAGATCTCCCAACATGGCTTCGCCCTCAATCCGCATCAGCAGATTAAACAAGTCGTGTGAAATTCGTACACTGTCACTGCTGAAGTGGGTCGTGCTGATCTCGCAGTGAGTCTCCCGACGATCTGGCGCTTTGTAAGCGCGGGTTTGATGGAGGGACACATAGGGCGGCAACGAAACCGCAAGCGCAGTCCAATCCTGCAGCGTTGCAGCCCGCTTTTTTACCAGGAAGGGCCCGACCACAAGTCCATCCAGCTCTGTCGTCAGAAAGGTGGCAATCGCGTCTGCAACCGAATCCACGATCGGTTCGGCATTGTTGTTAAAGGACGTATTGAGCAGAATTGGAGTGCCTGTGCGCTTCTTGAACGCATTGATGACCTCCCAGTACGCGGGATTGGCGTTGCGCGATACTGTTTGCAGGCGAGCGGTACCGTCGACGTGCGTGATGGCACCGAGCAAGGCGCGCTTTGAGTCACGCACGCGAACGACGAAATTCATGAATGGAAATTCGTGCCTACCGTCCGGGAGGTCGAAAAATTCGCTCGCATCCTCCTCCAGCACAGATGGCGCGAAGGGCCGATAGCCTTCGCGCTTCTTGACCATCGCATTGATCCGGTCCTTGTTTGCGGCGGGCCGAGGGTCGGCAAGAATGCTGCGGTTGCCCAGCGCACGTGGCCCAAACTCCGAACGACCCTGCACCCAGCCGATCACGGCGCCGTTGGCGATCCAGTCGGCTGCACTGCTTGCCACGTCATCAGAGCGTTCAACCTCGAGATGTCCGGCCCATGCATTCAGTTCCTGTTGCACGGCGCGCTCGCTCCCGAGATCAGGACCCCAATAGACCTCCTGCAGTCGCTCACACGGCGCGGGGCGGCCCATCTCGTTAGAGACTATCAGCGCAGCTCCCAATGCGCAGCCAGCGTCGTGAGACGCGGGTTGCACGAAAATGTCTTCGAAAAGCCCTGAATACAGCAGCTTACCGTTCATCGTGCAGTTGTGGGCCACCCCCCCCGCCAGGCACAACCGCTTCATGCCGGTGGCCTCACGGTGATGCCGGAGAATGTGGAACACGATCCGCTCAAGCGCTTCCTGCAGTGACGCACTCACATCTCGATGCTGCTGGGTGAAGGGCATTCCCTTTCGCCTGACCTCGATATTGCGGAGCAACGCCGGACCGATGCGGTCGAGGTGAACACGGTAGCCACCGCCGTTGGCGGAGAGCTCGTAGAACTGCTCGAAGAGCTCGCGATAGGGAGCGGGGTCGCCGTAGGGCGCGAGTCCCATTACCTTATACTCGTCGAACAAGCCGTAGCCGAGATAGCGGATCGTCTCGAGATAAAACAGCCCAAGAGAATTGTTCTCGGGGAAAGCCTCGAGTTGCGTAATTTCTGTGCCAGACCCTACCGCCAAGAGGCCCGATAGGAAATCACCAGAGCCATCAATCGCTAGAATGAGACTTTGTTCGAAGCCCGACATTGCAAAGGCGCTCACGGCGTGCGCCTGATGATGACTTACGAATGAAATACGCGAACTGTCCAACTTAGTGCCGAACTCACGCGTTAACAGATCCTGCACCAACGTTTTAGCATCCAACGGAATGGAGAGAATGTCCGGGTGGGATGCGGACATACCTTCAAGCATGGCGTTGGCATAGGGCTCGCTGGCGTAGAGCGCGACACGATCAATGTCGTTGAGCTGAACCCCCGCCGCTGACAGACAGTATTGAATCGAACGAATTGGGAGCTTGTTGGAGTGTTTCATCCGATTGAGGCGTTCCTCTTCGACGGCTGCTATCACCCGTCCGTCTCGGACGAGCACCGCGGCGCCATCGTGCATAAAGGCGTTCCGAAGCTCGAATCGGTTTTCATGGACTTGGTCAAGTCCGCCGCTAATTCCTAGACACAGCATTTCTTTCTCCACATAGTGATGGGCAAGCCAAATTGGCCTGCCTCAGACCGTTTCCAACTAAATAGGCCGCGTTGTCGCTTGCAGCTGCAACCGCCTGTCAGGCATCACCGGCATCAAAGAACGCCTCATAAGGGTCCGCCTGAATCAACATGAGATGCTTCGATCGTGGCGCCTGCCGTTCCATGACGCCGAGAGCTTGGCTGGATCATCGAATCTTGAGCGGCTGCTGACTTGCATGCCGGCGATGCCGTTTTCATCTGCAGCACGAACTTGTGACGCGGGCTGCCTATATCCTTGCGAAGGGGCGGCTGTTGACGAATAATGCCGCGCCGTGAACTGGCCCGATTTCATTCCCCGAAAGACCGTCGCACAGGCGAGTGACATGTGCTGCACTGTCCGCCTGCTTCCCGGTCGCACATCCGATAACGCCTTCGCTTGTGCAGGAGGCCGCATCGCGTCATTCGTCGGCCAAACATGGCACCGACTGGAAGCCCGGCAATACCGCGTAGATGTAAAGTGCGCTGATGTTGTATGGTAGCGCTGCCGGCCGGGTCTCCAATCCGCTGCCCAAACGAGCGGACTGCCTGCGGCAAAAAGCCCGCCACAAGCAGAATCGCGCTGGGCAGCTGGCTCGCCTGCAAGACTTCGCAGCTCAGGAACATTGGGGACGACTAGCGTCGAACCGCCGACATGATCGGCCAGTTGCAACTCACTTCTCGGCACGACCTCCACTGCACGTCAGGGCGCATGGAAGATTTTCTCCTTTGGATGGGTGATCGGTGCGGACGTGCTTTTGTCCATGCAAGATTTCCGAAGAGTTATGAAATCGTTTGTTTCGATCAAAGTCATCCACACTATGAATAGCTGCCGGACATGCGCTTCAAAGGGGCTTCAGGCTTCCCGGATGGCTACTCCGATTCGAAGCGCGTGGCATTCCATGCGCTCTATGACAACATTTTTCAGCAAAGGGTATGAGAGCAAACCCACACTTCTTTTTCAGAAGTCGCTTCGAAGCAGCCGAGGCCTTGATGGGCTTCTTCACCAAGTTCGGCGATGGTGCCGCAGACATTCTTCCTCTTTCCGGGCTGAACAAGCGCAGAGTTCGCGCCTTGGCAGTGTATCTGGGCGCTCCGTCTGATCTTGTTGAAAAGATCCCGACCGCCGACCTGGAGAACCTCGTCCCGGTCTCACATACGATGAGATTGACGACTTCCTCGAAGGCCAAGAGATCAACGAAGCGGCGCACAGGCGTATACTTCATGCGCATTCCAGCACAGCCCATAAGCGAGCGCTTCCCGTCACAACGATTGCCATGACGGGTTCGATATTTAGGCATCGGCAATAGCGTCTCAACATACACGATCGATGGGCTTGCCGCAGTTAGGCAGCTAGCGGCCTGAATTACCGCTGGAGCGAAGCGCTGCTCTTTCAGCCCGCATGCGGTCATGAGGTTGACAGTGTCGGCACGTATCGCCGAGGCCGGCACGCGAACTCATTCTCCCTGAATGCCTGCTCTATCGATCTTCCGCAGCGTACCCACTTGACCGGTCGCTTCGACATTCCAGGCACCCGGATTGTAGCCGATCCTTGCCGCTCTCCTTCGGCCGGTCGCAATGCTAGACGTGCGGCCGTTACGCGATGCAGAGCTGGTTGTCAGATGCGTGATGCGAAACGTGAGATGCAGCTCCAGTTTTGGCGATGGCGGGCTCGCCGCATTGTTGATATTCTCCGCACGGAACAGGCGCGCAAATGACACCGGATTCAGAGAAGGCCGAGGCGGTCGAGCAGTTGCTTGATACACCTGACCTTGCAACCGCACTGGAAAGCGAACAGTTCAAGAAATTCCTTGACCAGGTGCCGATCGCGATAGCCGTTTCGGACCTTGCCGCTGAGGAGCGCGTGGTTTACGCCAATCCGGAATTCGAGAAACTCTCAGGCCTGATGGCCGCCAGGCTCACCCAAGAAAACTGGGCGGCCCTTTTAGGGACGGGCCTCCATCAGCAAAAGGACAGGCCGCTAGCCGAGGCGGTGGTCGAGGGAACCGATTTGGTCGGCACTTTCAGGCTGGAGCGCAACGAGGACAAGCCGGCGATCGTCGACGTTTATTCCAACGTGATCGAAGACGACAACGGCAAGGTGTGCTTCCGACTGGTGGCCCTGGTCGACGTATCCGCCCATGGCGAGGCGGGAGATGAGCGCTCGGTGGAGGAGCGTGTCAGCGAGAAAGACACGCTGCTGCGCGAACTGCAGCACCGGGTGAAGAACAACCTGCAGATGATCACCGCGCTGATCCGGCTGGAAAGCCGCAACGCGACCGAGGCCGACCGGAGACGGTTTGAGCGGCTCGCCGGTCGCGTCGACGCTCTGGCGATCCTCTACCAGACGCTAACGGCCGACGAGCCGAAGGAGGAGGTCGATCTTGGCGTCTATCTCAGCCAGATCGCGTCCGCGGTGATGAGCTCGCATGCAGTCGAGGGGATCCGCCTGGATATGAAGGTGGATACATATCCCGTGTCAATAAACGTCGCCATGCCGGCGGGACTGGTCGTGAACGAACTGCTGACCAATTCACTGAAGCATGCGTTCAAAGGACGCGATGGCGGCACGATAACGCTGCACAGCATCGTCAATGGCGACGGCTGCCGGGTTATAGTGGCGGACGACGGAGTCGGCCTGCCGGAAGGCGAGACGTGGCCCAAGCCAGGCAAGCTCGGAGCGCTGATCGCGCGCTCGCTGACCGAGAACGCCAAGGCGCAGCTCGCCGTCGAGTCCAGCGCCAACAAAGGGACGAAGGTGACCATCGTTTTCAAGCGGTCGGCGGCAGCAAGCTGAACGGTTGCTGTCGAACATAGCAGGCTGGCGGCTGGCTTCATGTCGCGGCTTTGAGCAGGTGGCTGCAAATAGGCTAGGTCGCCCTTCACGGCCTGCTTCACATGGTCGAGGTCTTCCATTATGCTCCAGGCTTGCTGCTTCTGACTTCGGCGGCCAGTCCATCCCCACCTAGCGGAAGCCACTCCCGCCTGATTGCGTTGCGGCTTGAGTCTTGACGGCGGGGGCACCTGACGCCTTCGCGCTCATCACGCGCGGGCCGGCAATTCAGCAGCGAGTCATCGCTTGGCCAATCTTGCCGAGGACGAAGGTCTAACCTACAAATAAAATTGGTCCGACTGTTCGTGGCCGGAGGTAACCGCGAATTTGCGCTATCGGGACAGGAGAGCAGTGCTGTAGGCAAACCGCGATGCGTGCATTCGTTCGATTGGTTCTACGATTATCCTGACGCCTGGGGTGACCAGTTGCACCAGTATTCCTACTACGCGCAATCTTTGCAGGGTCATGTGCAGATCATCGCGGCCCGCCAAGACATCGGAAAACTGATCGACGATCCTTCAACCCCTGAGATATTGCGCGCCCGAATGGCATCGGCGGCCGCCATATAATAGTTTGCGGCAAAGACGGCCGCGATCGAACGGCTGAGGACGCGCTACCAACAGATTGCGCGACAGACGATGGGGTGGATACCGCGGATACGACGCCTGGTTCGATGCTCCGATCAACAACGCGAAGCTCGCCGCGACTTCCGTCTACAGCGATTCGGTTCAAAGGCTTGGCGCGTTGGACAAAGCTCGCCGCGCCGAAGCGCGATGCATAGAAGCGGGGATAGTCGCCCGAACACAAGTCGAACAAGCGGAGTGGTCGACCGTTTCGTCCTCCCCGGGGACGAGCCGGTTGCTCTGGCCTGGGGCGACCTGATGGGTCTTGCGGAGCACCGTCTCCAGCATGGCGATCAGGTCTTCGGGAAGTATGGCCTCATTCTGCACAGACGGTTTTGCGTGGCTGTTACGGATGCCGGCGGGCACGGTGGCGATATATGGCGGTCCTTTCGATCGAGCGGCTCGCCACGCTGCGTATAATTCCACGCCACGGAGGAGAGACGGCGCTCGATCGTCGCCACAGAGTTTGGTTTCTTGTCTCCTGTAACCTTTCTGGATGCACAGGCCGTGATGTAGAGGCCGACGGTCTGCGGATCAGGCGGCAACACCTCGAGGTGCTGCCGGCGCGCCCAGGCGCAAAAAATCCGCTCTCGACCGAGCGGCGTCAGACCGGTATTCTTATGGATGTTCATCCGGTCCCCCTGGAGTCACTGAAGCTTCGACAATCTCAGCTTTCCCGGTTCGGACCGGATGGACAACCTACTGAAAGCTCACAACTAGCTACCAATGCGATCAGCTTTCGGGCTATCGGGCGCATCCAGGGAGGATGGGTATGTTCTTGGCTAACGGGCTCAAGCTGCGGGACCGCGGGTGCACGCTGGCACTGATGTTGGCGATCATATGTGTATGTGCGCCTGCACTGGCGGCAAACGCGTCGGATCAGGCGTGCCGGTCCATCGCCAAGCTCAAAATTCCAAGCGTGATCTTTACCGAGGCTAGCCTTCAAAAGCCGCAGGAGATCCCCGCAGATCCCTTCACTGCATTCACCGGCGCCTCGCCTCAGGCGGTAAAAGTGGGCGGGCACTGCCTTGTCCGAGGTGTTATCGGGAAACGCCAGGGGGTCGATGGTCAATCATATGGCACCCGGTTTGAGGTGCGTCTTCCGACGACCTGGAACGACATGTTCCTTTTCCAGGGCGGCGGCGCAGTTGATGGCTTCCTGGCGCCGGCCGTCGGGACCATTCCTTGCCGGAACTCGACCGCGGCTCCCGGGCTCTTGCGCGGCTACGCTGTTGTAAGCATGGATGGCGGGCACCCAAGCCCCGATCCGGCTTTCGGGGTCGATCAAGCCGCACGCATTGATTTTGCGTACGCCTCCATTGGCAAAGTCACTTCGGTCTCGAAGCAGGTGATTGCCAAGTTCTATGGGGCGGCTCCGAAAAAGTCGGTGTTCATGGGATGCTCGAATGGCGGTCGTGAGGCGTTGATAGCGGCTCAGCGATATCCGCTCGAGTTCGACGGCATTGTTGCAGGTAGCCCGGGTTTTCGTCTCAGTGCCGCCAACATTGCCGAAGCCTGGGATACTCGCCAGTACATGAGCATCGCTCCCAAGGATGAGGCCGGCCATCCCATTCTATCCCGCGCCTTCTCCCAGCAGGATCTGAACATCGTCGCCAAGGCGGTTCTCGCTGCCTGTGATGCCCGCGATGGCATTGAGGATGGCGTCATCAACGCCTGGCAGCAGTGCCGGTTCGACCCAAAGGTCCTGTCCTGCCAAGGCGATAAGACGGACAGCTGCCTCACGGCTGGTCAAGTGCAGGCCATGAGCCGCGCGTTCGCGGGTCCGGAAAGCTCCGATGGCGAAAAGCTTTACAGCGATTGGCCATATGATACGGGCGTTGCGGGCGCGGACTGGAGAATGTGGAAGCTGGGCAATTCCCCCACTTCCCAGTCGGATGCAAATAACATCGTTCTGGGAGCCCGCTCGCTTCAATACTACTTCATGACGCCCCCGGCGCCGAATTTTGACCCCCTGAAGTTCGACTTCGACAAGGATCCGGCACGCGTTGCGGATACGGCCAAGCTCAATGATGCGACCGGCACGTATCTCGCCAGCTTCGCTGCCCACGGTGGAAAGCTGCTCTTGTTTCAGGGACTTTCCGATCCGGTCTTCTCAGCCAACGATCTGGTGCGCTGGTACAAGCAAGTCGTCGAGGTCACAAGCGGCGGCGATTTGGAAGCGGCTCGCCGTTTCGTGCGCATGTTCATAATCCCGGGGATGACCCACTGCGGCGATGGCCAAGCCTTCGACGACTTTGATCCTTTGGCCGCCATCGAGGGCTGGATAAACCAAGACAAGGCTCCGGATTCTCTCGCGGCTGGCAGCAAGGCATTCCCCGGCAAGCACCAGCCGATCTGCGCTTATCCCACTCAAGCTGCCTATGGCGGTAAGGGAAATCCCGATGAGATCGCGAGCTATTCGTGTCGGGGATAAGAGACCTCGTCATTTGTTCGCTTCAATCTGCGCGCATTCCCGGAACAGGTCTCCCGGACCAAGGATCGGTTGGAAAAGCTAAACCCGGAATTTGTGGGCCGTGCCATAACGCAGTTGATGATCATGCCTGACTACGAAGCGTCGGCCGCCGATAGTCTGGACAAGCGCTCGCTGTGCTCGATGAGGTAATTGTTATCGCCTGAGACCTGACCGCCTCATCCCAGCGGACAAAACGGGGGCATCAGAGCCCGGACGCCTTGGTGAGATTGACGCGGAAACGATCGCGCCGGCGCTGATACTTTCGCGTCATCTCGGCCGAGGCGTGACCGAGCTGCTTTTGCACATAGCGCTCGTCGACCTCGGCCGACGAGGCGAGGCCGGCGCGCAGCGAATGGCCAGCAAACTTTTGACCGCGTTCGCCCTCCGACAGATCGCCACGCACGCCGGCTGCGAGCGCCGTGCGCTTGACCAGCCGCGCAACTTCCTGGTCGTTAAGCCGATCGGCGCCGACGGCTCTGCCTTGACCAGCAACGCGCCGAAACAGCGGTCCGTGCGCAATGCGCGCCAGTCTTAGCCAGGTCTGCAGAGCGACCACAGGGCAGGTGGCGTCGGAGGAGCCGCGGCCGATTTCGACCTCGCGCCAGCCGGTTTTGCCGCGCAATGTGACAAGCAGACCCTTATCGGCAAAAATCTCGACCCAGCCGCGCCCGTCCTCGGTCTGATCCCTGCCGACGTCGAGGCCGACGATTTCGGATCGGCGAAGGCCGCCGGCGAAACCCAAAAGCAGCATGGCGCGGTCGCGCAGACCACGCAGCGTGCCGCGGTCGAGGGTCTCGAGCATGGCGATCAGATCCTCGGGCAGGATCGCTTCCTTCTGCCGGGGAGGGGAGGCGTGGGTGTTGCGAACGCCAGCCATCACCGTGGCGATATGCCGGTCCTTGCGGTCCAGCGGCTGGCCGCGCTGGGCAAAATTCCAGGAGAGCGACGAAAGCCGGCGCTCGATGGTTGAAACGGTGTTAGGCTTTTTGTCGCCAGTGGCCGTACCTGACGCGCAGGCGGCGATATAGAGCCCGACGACCTCAGGATCGGGCGGGAACATCTCGATGCCTTGGCGCCGGCACCAGCTCGAAAAATGCTTCCAGTCGGCTGCGTAGGCGCGGCGCGTGTTGGCCGAACTCGCCGCCTCGATATAATCGCGCGCGCGGCCGGCGAGCGCCTCAAGCTGCGCAGGCAGGCTGGAATTGGCAATGGCTGGAAGGGGAGGGGACGAGGCTAGGTCGGCATCGCCCATCTGCATGACGATATCGATGATGTCGGGCAAAGCCGCGGCGCTTTGTGTGTGAAGCTTGTCCGAAATTCGTAGCATATTTCGGACATCTTGACCGTCACTTCGTCCGAAATCGGACCACAGATTTCGGACAAAGCCCCAGCATCAACCCGCCAATATCTCGATCTGCCGTCGCCGCTGCAAACGTCGCCTGTGAGAGGCGAGCCGCCTCTAAACTGGTCGTATATCCCGATTAATAATAAGAATGTAGTCAACTTCCATATTTTAGAGGGCACGCATGCTGCCACTCAACCGGCCTGATCACCACACAAAGTGAGGAAGAACCTGGTTAGGTGCAAAGCGACAATTGCCTCGACAGCGGGTCCCGGAAGGTTTATGCTGCCCAGTCTTACCGCAATCCGAAATGGCGATTGAGTACCTTCACGAGTGAAGGGATTCCCGCGGTCTTAGAGATGAGTTGTCGAATGGCGCGAAGTCGCACAGAATCGCGAAGTCGCACAGAATCGTGTGTTTGATACCGATCAGGATCGCGAGCTATTTCAGGCGCAGAGAGGTCTTGCGCCCGATGCACGAGTTGCTCCCGGTCCAACGGAAGTGAATGGGGTGGAACTGCTTTGTCGACCAAATTGTTGACGGAACGTCCGGCGCCCATTGTTGCTACATGTCTGGATTCTTGGGGCGTTTTGGATGATGCAATCCACCATCTCACTCCAAAGGGCAGTGGAATCTGGAACAATGTCGCTTTTGTACGCAGGACATCCTTCGCGCCCGATTGGCATATTGTCTTTAACTCTGCTTCTATTTTTGGGCTCCCTGTTGATATCGAGGCGAGTCCAAACAGGACAATTTTTGCAATCGGCGAACCGCCGACGAAAGCTCATCGCGCATTTCATGAAGGGCAGGGGAAAAATACCATCGTCCTGACGTCTGACGCAGAGCTGGCTGCTCGGCAGAATGCAGAGCGCCGATTCGTTTTGTCTCCACCTATCACTCGGTCTTGGTCTGTAACAAAGACATATGACCAACTTCTGGTCAGCGAAGTCGTGGACAAGCCGCTTCGGCTCTCATGGATTACCAGTAACATCGCCCTGCTTAAAGGGCATCGATATCGGCTGGCGTTTCTGGAACGGCTGAGAGAGGAGCTCGATTTTGACCTGTTCGGCCGAGGTTTTCGGCTGATTGGAGATAAATGGGACGCACTCGCACCGTACCGTTACAGTATAGCTTTCGAGAATACTCGTGCTGATTACTATTTTACAGAGAAGCTTATGGACTGCTTCGTTGCTGAAACAATGCCGATCTATTACGGCAGCCCGGCAATCACGAGGTTCTTCCCTTCCGACTCAATGGTTCTGATTGACCCAGAGGACAAGAACGTAATCCAAAAAATTCAAGAAATCATCGACTCGGACCTCTGGAAGGAGCGTCGCGGCGCAATACAAGAGGCGAAGCGGTTGGTTCTTGAGAAATACAATACGTTTGCTTATCTCGCGGGCTTCATCGAAAGCGTTCACGATAAACCCTTACCGCCGGAAGTTATACACATCGGTTCGCCTGCGGTCGATTTTGGGAGAGACGAATGAAGTACTCCAACGCTCGCTTCGCGTGCCCGGCGGTTGGTGGTCTGGCGAGATCGGTACGGAGCGCTCGGCGGAGAATGCCTACCTGCGCAGACGGGCGGGCACGGGCGCACGAGGTCATGCGCCCCGGCTGCCGCTGATCAGACGAACTGGGGAAGGCCAGGAACGGAATTGAGGACCTCGTCCACGAGTTCGTCGCCGGCATGTTCCTTGGCGAAGGCGATCGTCTCGTTGGCGATGGCGGCGATCTTTAGAATGCTGAGACCCTCACTCATCAATTGCTGGCCGAGCCCCATGAGGCCGCCTCCGCCCTCTGGGTCGTTGCCATTATACTTCGCCACTAATTCCGAAGCTCCGGGAATGGCCGCGATCATGCGCGCAACGGGACCGTCGGCCGCGTGGCGTTGCAGGAAACCCAGCATTAACCCAACGGCCTTCTCTGCGAGAGCCGGGCCGATGCCGGCACCAGTGGCGATGCGCGATAAGAATTCTTCCATGGCAGGGTTCGTCTCTCTTTAATGAGGTTTACACGGGGCCGGTCCGGCGCCCAAAGCGCCCTTGGCCGAAGCACAATTGAACTCCACAAAAATAGGCCGGCGGAAGTGCTATTGCAACTGCGCGTAAAACCGCCTCTGTCAACGCAAGCTGCGTCGGACGTGCGTATTTCGCAAAAACGGGACAGTCGTTCCGCTAAATCGCGGACAGCAGTTTCACTAATTCGCGGACAGCAGGATGGAGTCGGCGCTCGGTTGCCTGGTTGAAGTCATTTGCGATTGATTTCGCCGTTTTCGGCGCCGGTCAAGGGCGGCGGTGTTTTTTGCTTTCTCATGCTGTCGCCTTCGAGGGTGATGCGATGGGCGTTGTGGATGATCCGGTCGAGAATGGCGTCGGCTATTGTCGGCTCCGCGAATGCTTCATGATGCACCTTTCCTTGATCGCCTGGTCCGTTGCAGTCGGCGTTGAAGTTGATCGATCTGGTCGCTGGAAAGGTTTCCGCTTGGCCGCGGGCGTCACCATTTCTTTCCCACAAGATCCTTCAACGCGGCATTGTCGAGCATGGCGTCGGCCAGAAGCCGCTTCAGGCGCGTGTTCTCGTCCTCCAGCGCCTTCAGTCGCCGAGCCTCGGAGATATCCATCCCGCCGAAGCGGGCCTTCCAATTGTAGATCGAGGCGTCGCTGACCCCGTGCTTGCGGCACAGATCGGCAACCGATACCCCGGCCTCGTGTTCCTTCAAAATTCCGATGATCTGCTCTTCAGAGAAGCGGCTACGTTTCATGTCCTGGTCCTCTCGATGGGCCAGAACGAACTTCAAACCGGATTAGATAAGAGGGGCAAGGTCAAGGTCGATGACTCAACTGTTGTGTGGGGAGAGCTCTTACTTCTCATTCGCTCCAAATGCGGACGCGGCGCACGAGCTCGGAAGTTGAGATCCCGTAGCGATCGTGAAGCGTCGGCAGCGCGCCAGCGTCGAGGAACTCGTCGGGCAGGGCGATCTGGCGAAAGACTGGGGTCACTCTCTCGCGCATCAGCAGCGCGGCAACGCCTTCGCCAAGGCCACCAATGATGGTGTGGTTCTCCGCCGCCACCACCAGCCGTCCCGAACGGCGCGCGGCAGCGAGTATCGCCTCCGTATCCAGAGGTTTGATCGTCGGAACGTGCAGAACGGCGCAGCCGATCCTGTCGGCTTCAAGCGCCTTCGCGGCCTCCAGCGCGCGCATGGTCATCAGGCCGCTGGAAATGAACAATACGTCCGCGCCCTCGCGCAGCATTCGCGCCTTGCCGATTTCAAATGTATAGTCGTCTTCGTCGAGCACGACAGGAACCTTACCGCGCGAAAGCCGCATGTAGACCGGCCCGTTGTAGTCCGCGATCGCCTCCGTGGCCTGTTCGATGTCGAGCGCGTCGCAAGGGTCGATGATCGTCAGGTTCGGCATCCCGCGGAAGATCGCGATGTCCTCCGTCGCCTGGTGGCTGGGGCCGTAGCCGGTCGTCAGCCCCGGTAAGGCGCAGACGATCTTCACATTGAGTTTCTCCTCGGCGATCGCCATGCAGATGAAATCGTAGGCACGTCGCGATGCGAAGACGGCGTAGGTGGTGGCGAAGGGCGTAAAACCCTCCCGCGCCAAGCCGGCGGCGGCGCTCATCAGCACCTGCTCCGCCATGCCCATCTGATAGAAGCGGTCCGGATGCTCCTGTGCGAAGACATGGAGATCGGTGTATTTCGCGAGGTCCGCCGTCAGGCCAACTATCCCGGGCCGCTGGTGCGCCAGTCTGGCCAGTGTGTGCCCGAACGGCGCATTGCGTGTCGGTACGCCATCGGGCGCGATCGACGCGATCATCGCCGATGTGGTCTTGCGCTCACCGGCATTGGCGGCGTGGCGCGGCGCGAACTTTGACAACCTCAACGCGGACGTCCCTTTTCCAAAGCTTCGAGCGCTAACGTCCATTCGTGCGGTTCGACGCGGATGAAATGCGTGATGTCGCGGGTTTCCAGGAATGGCACACCCTTGGCCATGCGCGTATCGCAAACGATCACACGCGGACGAGGTTCCTTCAGGCCGCGCGCCATGTCGAAGGCCTTGCGGACCGCCTCGATGTCGTTGCCGTCGACGCGCTGCGCATGCCAGCCGAACGCCTCGAACTTGTCGGTCACCGGTTCGGAGGAGAGCATGGCCGTCGACGGACCATCGGCCTGCTGATTGTTGAAGTCGACAATGGCAATGAGATTGTCGAGCTTGTGGTGGGCGGCCGACATCGCGGCTTCCCAGGTCGAGCCCTCACCGAGCTCGCCGTCGGACAAAAGATTGTAGACGAAACTGTCGCTTCGCTTGCGCGTCAGCCCCATGCACATGCCAACGGCAATGCCAAGGCCGTGACCGAGCGAGCCGCCGGTGATCTCCATGCCGGGCGTGTATGGCGCCATGCCGGACATCGGCATACGGCTTTCATCGCTGCCATAGGTTTCGAGCTCTTCCTCCGGCAGCACGCCCGCTTCGATCAGAGCCGCGTAGAGCGCGATCGCATAGTGTCCGATCGACAGCAGGAAGCGGTCGCGTCCCTCCCACAACGTGTCCTCCGGCCGGTAACGAAGCGCATGGAAATAGGCGACGGCAAGCACGTCGGCGACACCCAGCGCCTGTCCGACATAACCTTGGCCCTGGACTTGACCCATCCGCACGGCGTGTCGGCGGATACGATAGGCTCGTTCGGCCAGGCTGACATTGCTGCCAGCGCGAGGCATCTCAAGCTCCGTTGTCCACTCAGCCATGGATTAGCATCCCACCGTTGACATCGATCACGGCGCCGGTGATGTAGCTGGCCAGATCGGAAGCCAGGAAGAGATAGGCGCCGGCTACGTCGCGCGCCTCGCCCAGCCGGCTGAGCGGGATTCCCTTGATGATGTCGGCGCGCATGGCGTTGGTCAGTTTGCCGCCGGTGATGTCGGTCTGGATCAGGCCCGGTGTGATGCAGTTGACGCGGATGCCTTCGGGACCGAATTCGCGCGCCATGGCCTTGGCAAGCCCCAGAACACCCGCCTTGGCAGCCGAATAGTGCGGGCCACCGAAGATGCCGCCGCCGCGCTGGGCCGAAACTGACGACATGCAGATGATCGAGCCGCCGCCATTTTCGCGCATGTTCGGGATGAATGCCTGGCTGAGATGGAGCACGCCGCGTAGGTTGACATCGAGGATGCGGTCCCAGTCAGCCGCGCTGATCTCCAGCGTCTTGACCGGCTGCGTGACGCCCGCATTGTTGCAGAGCACATCGATCCTGCCCAAGGTTTCTGTCACTTGCGCCGCCGCCCTCTTGCAGGCGTCGAGGTCCGCGACGTTGCACGCAAGGCCGATATGGTCGGGTCCAAGCGACGCAGCGGCGTCACGCGCTTGCCCGTCATCGAGGTCGAGTATTGCAACGCGAGCCCCGTGCTGTACCATCAGCGCTGCCGTGGAGCGGCCAATTCCCCGGGGGCCCGCGGCCCCCGAAATCACCACGGCCTTGCCCTTCAGCAACAAGTCGAACTCTCCTGCTATTTCTGTTTGCCGGTGATCTAAAGTCGGTAGAACCGGGCGGCGTTGTCATGGAACAGCGCGAGCCGCTCCTCGTGCGGGTGGGCGATCGTAATTTCCTTGAAGGCGTTCAAAATGGCGTCGAAGCTCGAGAACAGCTTGTCGACGGGGAAGTTCGTCGCGAACATCGAGCGGCCGACGCCGAAGGCTGCGATCGCCTCCTCGACATAAGGACGGATCGAGAACGTGGTCCAAGTCCAGTCGCCCATGCCGAGGCCCGAGATCCAGGCGACGTTCGGCGCTTGCGCTAACTGGTGCATGCCTTTTTTCCAGGCGCCAAAATGCTCGGCGCCCTCGACCTGCATGCCGGTGTGATTGAGAATGATCTGCACGTCGGGAAAGTCGCGCGCCAGTTCGAGGAACTCGCTCATCTGCGGATAGTAGAGCTGCGGGTCGAAGCTCAGCCCGCGCTTCGCCAGCTCCCGGAAGCCGCGCCGCCATTCGGGCGTACGACTGACCTCCGGCCGCGCCAGATAGGTCTTGGCGGGGTCGGGATGATAATTCATCGGCTGCCGCATGCCGCGGAAGTTCGGATATTCCATGTGGCGGTCGAGGAGGTCGCCGACGTCGGGTTGGGACAGGTCGGCATAGCCGACGATGCCATGCGGAAAGCCTCGCTTGTTGGCGATCTCCTGCAGCCAGCGCGTTTCCCCAACCGGATCGCCGGGATCGAGAAGCAGCACTTCGGCTCCGGTGGAAAGGGCACGAGCGATCTGGACGATCTGGCCTTCGTGGAGGGACAATTTGCGTGCCGGCATTATCGATGATCGCTTCGCCGATCGCTGGGTCGATCAGCTGGAGCGCTCCGAGCGCAGTTTCGCGCGTGCGGCGACGGCTGATCTGCCACCAGCCCGACCTCGCATGCACAATGCCGATGTTTTCCGCGACCGGACAGCTCGGGCAACAGCGCCAGCTCCTGATGCACCACCGCGATGATCGGGCTGTTGTGGTCGGCCTTCGACGAGGCGAAGCCAATCTCGCCGGCTTCGCGTGAGGTCAGCCCTGTGACGATGCGGATGAGAGTGCTTTTGCCGGCGCCGTTGCCGCCCAGGAGCGCGTGGATTTCGTCGGCCCGGACCTGAAAACTCACACCCCGCAGGACACGGGTTGCGTCATAACTCTTCTCGATATTGGCAGCTTCGATCAGGGGCTTCCTGGTCAATACCTGTCCAACTCCCGGCACGTTGCCGGCGCTACCCAAGCTTTGGGTTGAACTCGGCTCCATCCTGTATCTCCTTCCGGGACCACTGTGCGACCGATTGACATTCGGCTCAATTTTCGTTTCTTAACATTCTGTGTAGCTGAGCTTAACTGACGAGGACGAGGTCAGACATCAAGTTCAATTCGATGACGCATTTCGAGGCAGTCGCGCGGCTCGGCGGCGTGGCAAAGGCCGCTCAGGAATTGCAGGTGACACCTTCGGCGGTTAGCCAGCAGCTGCGGCTGCTCGAACACCAACTCGGGGTGCGGCTTTTTCAGCGCGAAAAGCGCCATCTCTCGCTCACGATCGACGGTGAGCGGCTCTTCCAGACCACGACCCAGGCTTTCGAATCCATACGCGAGGTGCGTAATGCCATTGTGCGGCAGCGCGAAAGCTTCCAGCTTAGCCTGCGCGTCAGTCCTTCCTTCGGCGAGAAATGGCTGGCGCCGCGGTTGGCCGAGTTCAGCAAGGGCTATCCGAGCTGGAATTTGCGCGTCGACGCCACGCCCAATTTCTCGGATTTCGAAACGGAGGTCATCGATCTCGATCTTCGTTATGGCGACGGCGGCTGGGCCGGCCTTTATTCGGATTGCGTCGTCAACGATCTGATCCTGCCGATGTGCTCGCCTTCCTATCTTGCCGAACTGCGCGCGATCTCACCGGATCCGCGCGAGCAGCTTCGCCATGCGCGGTTGATCGACAGTGTGAAGGCCTATTTCCGGTGGGATTATTGGCTGCCGTGCAACGGTATCCAGGGCGCCCGCATGACGTATCCCTATCGTTTCGACCGTTCGTCAATGTCGGTTCAACTGGCGAAGGACGGTGCAGGTGTGGTCCTGGAAAGCACATCCATCGCATTCGAGGACCTGGTGTCGGGTTCTCTGGTTCCGGTCTCGATAGAGTTCGAGGTCATCGAGTTTCCGGGATACTGGCTGGTCTGTCCTTCGCGGCATATGAACCGGCGCGCGGTTCGCCTGTTTTCGGACTGGGTGTCACGCGTGGGTAAGCGCGACACCGATCTGGCTCGCCGGTTTCTGGCGGATAAGCAACTGCGCATATCGTTCGAACGACGGCCTCATTTCGGGGCACGGGATGACAAAGCGGCGCCAATGGCGTGAACAGTTCGGCGTTCAAGACATGGCAAGACGAAGATTGACAGCACGTTGCGGTTGAGGAGCTGGCAAAACGCAGGCTGTGTGCAAGCGAATGGGTTGGCCCCGCTTTTCATTTTCCGCGTAGCCTGTGCCTGCGGCTGCCCGCGCCACAAGGCGTTGGTGCACAAATGTGGCATTAGGCACAATCAGCTCTTTGATGCCGCCTGCTATGTCGGCCTTGCCGGGCTGCGAACGGACTCCGGGCGTGCGCACGCCGTCATGCGGTTGAGAACGGCGCAGCCGATGGCGACCTCGGTCTGCTGAGCCGAAAAGGAGCGGGCTCGCAGGCGACGTCCGATCAGCCCCTTGTAGCGCCCGACGGCGGTCTCGATCAGGGCGCGCTTGCCATAGCCGGTGGACGCCTGCCAATTCAGCCTTCCATCATTGGCGATCGCCGTGATGTGACCGTCCCTTTGACCGGGTGGTCCGGTGTCATCACTCTCCACGGCCGTTGAACGTGGCGGGATGACTATCCTTGCGGTGACGCTGTGTTGCAGCACCGCGCAGTAGGTGGGACCGCCATCATATGCTCCGTCGGCCGTGAATTGGTCGATCTCTGCATCGATCCGGTCGAGCAGCGGCTTCACCTGCGAGGGATCGTCGCCGTCCTGGTCGGTCAGACAATGGGCGATGATCTCGCCGCTGTCGGCATTGAGAACCAAATGCAGCTTGCGCCAGGTCCGGCGTGATCTGGCACCGTGCTTGTCTTCCAGCCATTGGCCGGCGCCGTAGACTTTCAAATCCGGTGCTATCGATCAGCACATGCAGCGGACCGTCCTCGGGATGCCGCTGCCGCTTGGCCGATGGTTCCCATATCTGCGCCCGGCGGCTTAGCGTCGTGTGATCGGGAACCGGTAGATCAAGCCCCATCAGATCGAGCAGCGAGGTCGCCAATCCCTCGCTCTGGCGCAGACGAAGCCCGAAGACGCATCCCAGTGTCAAGACCGCCTCGATGGCGAGATCGGAATAGCGGGGCTGGCCGCCGCGGGTCGTTCTTCGCGGCGCATGCCACCTGGCCAAGGCTTCTTCTGTCAACCACAGCGTCAGACTGCCGCGCCGCCGAAGGCCCGCCTCGTATTCCGGCCAGTTTGTCACCTTGAATTTCATCTTCGCGACTCGGTGACGGCGGCTGGCATTGACGACAGGGGCGGCGCACCATGGTCACGGCCGATACCCCCGCCATGTGGCTCGTGCTGGAAGCCCTCGGCCCAATGTCAGCTAAACAGATGACGGCCACCGGAGAGCATCTGATGGGACTTATCCCAGCGTTGTGCCCGGGGTGCGCGAATCGAAACCGCGCGGATCGACGAGTCCACTACATCTCGTGTCCCTTAGGGCATGGCCCCACCTTCCGGAAAAACACCCCACTCAGCCCTGTCCGGATCTGGCGCTCCTTGCTCGCTCCGCTGGCCTACACAGTTGATTGCGAACGACCCAGAACGGCTCTCGAAAACGAGCGTCGAACGAAATCAGATCACCGTTTGTTCTCCCTTAGCGTTGTTTGGCGTACTTTTATCGCGATGCCCTCTTGTGGGCCGTGCCATAACGCAGTTGATGATCATGCCTGACTACGAAGCGTCGGCCGCCGATAGTGTGGATACAGCGCTCGCTGTGCTCGATGAGGTATTGTTATCGCCTGAGATCTGACCGCCTCATCCCAGCGGACAAAACGGGGCAGGGAGGGGGGCTTTTCAGAGCCCGGACGCCTTGGTGAGATTGACGCGGAAACGATCGCGCCGGCGCTGATACTTTCGCGTCATCTCGGCCGAGGCGTGACCGAGCTGCTTTTGCACATAGCGCTCGTCGACCTCGGCCGACGAGGCGAGGCCGGCGCGCAGCGAATGGCCAGCAAACTTTTGACCGCGTTCGCCCTCCGACAGATCGCCACGCACGCCGGCTGCGAGCGCCGTGCGCTTGACCAGCCGCGCAACTTCCTGGTCGTTAAGCCGATCGGCGCCGACTCTTTTGCCTTGCCCTATTACCCTTCGGAACAAAGGGCCATGGCCGATCCGCGCCAGCTTCAGCCAGGTTTGCAGCGCGACCACCGGGCAGGTGACGTCGGAGGAGCCGCGGCCGACCTCGACCTCGCGCCAACCGGTTTTGCCGCGCAGGGTCACCAGCACGCCCTTGTCAGGAAAAAACTCAATCCAGCCAGAAGAATCCTCGGTCTGGTCGCGACCAATGTCGAGCCCGACGATTTCCGAGCGCCGCAGCCCACCGGCAAAACCCAGAAGCAGCATGGCGCGGTCGCGCAGACCACGCAGCGTGCCGCGGTCGAGGGTCTCGAGCATGGCGATCAGATCCTCGGGCAGGATCGCTTCCTTCTGCCGGGGAGGGGAGGCGTGGGTGTTGCGAACGCCAGCCATCACCGTGGCGATATGCCGGTCCTTGCGGTCCAGCGGCTGGCCGCGCTGGGCAAAATTCCAGGAGAGCGACGAAAGCCGGCGCTCGATGGTTGAAACGGTGTTGGGCTTTTTGTCGCCAGTGGCCGTACCTGACGCGCAGGCGGCGATATAGAGCCCGACGACCTCAGGATCGGGCGGGAACATCTCGATGCCTTGGCGCCGGCACCAGCTCGAAAAATGCTTCCAGTCGGCTGCGTAGGCGCGGCGCGTGTTGGCCGAACTCGCCGCCTCGATATAATCGCGCGCGCGGCCGGCGAGCGCCTCAAGATGCGCAGGCAGGCTGGGATTGGCGATGGCTGGAAGGGGAGGGGACGAGGCTAGGTCGGCATCGTCCATCTGCATGACGACGTCGATGATGTCGGGCATGTCGTCATCGCCGGAAGCAGCCGATGATCTTGGAGCGTCGTCAGTCATGCTCATGCCGCTTCGATATCCGTTTGAGAGAAGTCGTTGCCGACGAAAAGCAGCGGTTCGTCCGCACGCTTTGCCAAAGCATAGGAGAGGCAATCGGCAAAATTCAGCGCCGCCGGGTGGTGGCCCTTGCCGTAGGTCAGCCAACCCTGGGTCGCTAGGTCAACCAATTCGGAGTCGACAGGAATGATGTCGGCCTCGATTTTGCGCAGCCAAAGATCGATCTCGGCCAATGCGTGTTCGCCGCGCCTGCTGACCAGCACCATGCGTGCCTCGAGCACGCAGGTTGCCGGGACCAGACGGATTGGGTCCAAGACCAGCGCTCGTTCCAGCCTTGCTGCCTCAGGCTCGCTCCGAAGGATCGCTACAACGGCTGAGGTATCGATCACCATCAGTTCGGGATTCCATGCTCGTCGTACCCGATGATCTCCTCGTCGCTGCGATTGTCCAGTTCAGGCAATCGTGCCACTCTTTCTCGGATGGCGCGCAATTCTGCCAGCAGACGCTCCTGAGCGGTCTCTCCAAAGCCCAAGCGATGCAGCCGCTCGCTCAGGGCCTGGTGAATGGCTGCCGTCTTGCTGATACCCTGGCGGCGCGCGAGTTCATCGGCGAGAGCCACGGTGGCCGGATTTTTGATATTCAGGGACACGAAAGACTCCAAAAGTCTACCTTTCAGGCGTATTCTACCATGGTCCCCCAGCCTCGTAAACAATGAATGATAAGGCAACATTATCGTTCGTTGTCATAGCAAGACAGGCGCAGCGCTTTCTGCCTATTTTGATTGCCAAAAGCGCCGCCATGATTCATCGTGCTTTCGATGATTCTGCGTCCCAAACCCTCTCCGCGCCACCATGGCACGCTTGCCGGTGCCCCTTCGATCGCGCCGCTGGCAACAGTGCCGACTTGGCTGCGCCGGGCCATCCTGGATGCACAAAGCCTTGCGAGCAAAGATGTTGAGGACGTCGCGCTCACAGCGGGCGCTGCCATCGGCGCGCTTGACGCGGTGGTTCGCCGCCAAGGGCGGTGGGCCGGTGCCTGGCGGCAGCGCCTGGCGCTAACGGCTGCCGCGGTAACGGCGAAGCAGGCCGGCCGCGTTGAGGATGAAGCGGCATTGCGCGATGCCGTGCTGCTCACACGACCCGGCGACAATGTCGGGCCCGCCGGTCTTTTGCTCCTCGCCTGGCGCCGGGTGGCCGCCCGGCCCGCAGAGGAGCTGCTGGGGGAGAAAAGCCTTGTCGCGGTGCTGGCAGAGTTCGGCTATGCCCGCGACGACGAGGCGGTCCGCGATCTGACGGACGATCTTCGGCAACTCGCCGCCAGGGACGGGACGGTGGGAATGACGACCGGCGCCATCGCGATCGCCGAACGCCACGGCTTTGCGCGCGCCCTTGGCGTCTGGCTCGCCGACGCCCTGCTGGCGCAACGGCTGGGTTGGGCGCATGCGGTGCCGCTGCTGGGCGCCGATGCGGCCTTGGGCACAAGCGCCCGCCCGCGTCGATCGGCAGCCGGCTCGGTGGCGACAAGCATTGAGACAGACCCTGAGCATGCGAAAGGTCTGCTTGCCGCGCAGGCACGCGCTGCGTTGCGCGCAATTGATCTTCACGCCGAACTCGGGCGACGCGCGGACCGGCTGCTTGCCGATGCGCCAAAACTCAGGGCCAAGGCGGCGGACATTGTCGTCGAAAAACTGCTGTCCGACGATGCGATCGTTGCTTCGGCAAACATCGCAGGCATGAGCGACCGTGGGCTTCACCGCCTGTTCGATCGTCTGGTCGAACTCGGCGCCGTGCGCGAACTGTCCGGACGCCCGACCTTCCGCATCTACGGGCTGTAACGATGGTCGAGACGACGCGCAGACGGCGAGGGCGGACGGGCGAGGATGGTCTGTTCGACCGCGAACTCGACCATCTGCCGCCGGAGGCGCGCTGGCGCGAATGGATGCACCGTGTCGAGGCAACCATTTTTGCAGCGAGCGAGCCGGTTGGCCGCGAGACGCTGGCACGGATCGTCGGCAAGAGCTGCAGCATCGATCTTTTGATCGACGACATTCGCGAGGAACTGGGCGGCCGGCCCTACGACCTGGTCGCCGTCGCCGGCGGCTGGAAGCATCTGACGCGGCCGGCCTATGCCGATGCCATCCGTGCCGCGGTCGGCGAAAACGAGCGAGCCGTGGATCTGACACAATCTGAAGTGCTGGTGCTGATGTGTGTGGCGCTGTTCCAGCCGATCACCCGCGCCGAGCTATCTTCCTTCTTCGGCAAGGAGATCAGTCGCGATTTTATTGGTCATCTGCGCGGTGCCGGCCTGATCGCTTCCGGTCCGCGCAGCCCGACGCCCGGCGCGCCCTACACCTACGTCACGACCAAAGAATTCCTGCTGGAGTTCGGTCTCGACACGCTGCGCGACCTGCCGGATTTCGAGGCGCTTGAGGACGCCGGACTGCTGTCGAAGGAAAAGCTGCTGGCGGGGGACATCATCCCTGGCTTTGCCGTCGGCCCAGAGCCCGTCGGAGTCGAACTCGACGAATAGCCGCGGCGCTTTGTGTGTGAAGCTTGTCCGAAATTCGTACCATATTTCGGACATCTTGACCGTCACTTCGTCCGAAATCGGACCACAGATTTCGGACAAAGCCCCGGCATCAACCCGCCAATATCTCGATCTGCGGTCGCCGCTGGAAACGTCGCCTCTGAGAGGCGAGCCGCCTCTAAACTGGTCTTATATCTCGATTAATAATAAGAATGTAATCAACTTCCAATATTTTAAATAATGACAGTATCGATAAGAGGCCATTATCGATAGTTATTTTGCTCCTGAAGAAAATCGCCTGCAAGTAAACCTAACATCGAGATAGCTTGACCAATACGAATCAGGCATCATGGAAACAATGGCTTACGACATCAGCGATTTGTCCCTGAACACCCTGATAGGGCCGTTTTCCCGCGCGACCGCGGCTTTGGCGAGGCTCGACGAGCGCTTGGCCCGCTCTCCCGTCCGCGACGGCTTTGTCGAGCGCCAACATTTTGCCGACGCGGCCGCAGCACTTTGGCTCGAGGGCGAGCTCGTCCACCCCGAGGACCTTGTCCTGCACGACGCCCACATGGACATTCGGACACCGACCCACGAGCTCACCCGGGCGCATGCGGTGCTGCGAACCCGCCGTCGGATTTTTTCGCAGAAGCCGGACTGGGCGCTCAGCCGCGATGGTTTTTTGGCGCTGGCCGGCCGCGGCGGCGCCATGTCGGCGGCGGCGGGCCAAAAAAGCCGGGACGGGGAAGGCGCCGACCCCGTTGAAGCCGATGGTCGGGATGACGCTGAGGCCGACCTGCTGGCCGAAGAATTTGCCGAGATCGATGCCGTCCTGGCACGCTCATCAAGGCTCCTCAGCGGCGCAGATTGGCCTGATCGAAAGGAGGAAACGTCACGACGTGACCGGCCGGAGCCGCAAAACGACCTGATCTACGATCTCGACTGGAATGAAGAAGAACGCCCCGCCGAATGGCAGGACGTTGTCGCCAGGACGCGCGATCTGCCGGATCCTGCGCGCGGCGTTGCTTCTCGACGCTGGCAGGACATCGAGGTGCTGCAGCATGGCGCCTGGCTCGGGTCGCTGCTGGTTGCCGCGCTGTTGCGGCAGGAGGGTCTTGCCGCCCACCATCTCGCCAGCCTGCATCTCGGCGCCAAAAACATTCCGCGCGAGCGGCGGCGGGCGCGCAATCGCAGCGATCGGCTGTTGGCCTCTCTCGATGCCATTCACGATGCAGCAGTGGCTGGCCTGAAGGAGCATGACCGTCTCGTGCTGGCGAAAAGCCAGATGGAGCGGCGGCTCAAACAACGGCGCTCGAGCTCGAAATTGGGCGATCTGGTCGAGCTGGTGCTGTCGCGGCCACTCGTCTCGGCTGGCATGATCCAGGACAGGCTAAAGGTGACAAAACAGGGAGCGCTCAACCTGGTCGGCGAGCTTGGTCTGCGCGAGATGACGGGCAGGGGGAGGTTTCGCGCCTGGGGAATTGTTTAGTCCCCAGCCATTCGCTACTAACTTTACCAAATTATCGAACTTGACGAACTTGCGCTCTGGAACCATATTGGTGACAGCAAGAGGTTGTCATCATGGCCGCTCCAAAACCCAGTAATCATAGCGGCGCCGCGTCCCCTGCGGGAGTCGCGGCCCTGAGCTTCACCACAAAGCTGCCGGCACAGGCAGACTTCAAGAAGGTATTGCTCGAACGCTATCAGGAAGCGATCGCACGCAGCCGCAAGATCGGCCACCGCGTATCGTTCCGGGTAGAGGTCGATCCGGCGGCTGATGCGCAGACGATCACGCCGGTCGAAGAGCAACCGATCGCTTCAGGCGATAGCTTTCCCGTCGAGGACACGGGCATGCCCGATGCGGATCTCGAGGCGGCTCTTGCCGGAGCGCGCGCGCGTGGCCGCAAGCGTGTCGCCGAAATTGTCGCCGGCGAGGACATGCTGAGCGCGGATGCCTTTGCCAAGCTGCTCGGCACGTCGCGCGTGACGGTCAACGCCAGGCGGCAAAGCGGACAGGTGCTCGGGATCGATGGCGCCAAACGCGGTTTCCGCTTTCCTGTCTGGCAACTCGACAAGGACGGTCGTCCCTTCGGCGCATTGCCGGCGCTGCATGCCATGTTGGGCAACAGTGCCTGGGCCGTCTATCGGTTTTTGGTGTCGCGCCATGGCGTCCTTGATGGGCGGACGGGCCTTCGAGCCCTTCAGCAAGGCGATGACGCCTCGGTTTTGGCCGCGGCGGAAGGCATGGCCAGGGGTGATTTCGACTGAATGCCCGGCGTTCCACCTCCACCCGATTTCGCGCGCGCAAAGCTCGAAATCGAGACCATACCGCGGGGTCGGACGTTCGGTCGGATCCACTGGAGCAACCTATCCTGATCCATTGGGGTACGGGAAGTCGCCGAGCCGGTTCAGCGATCCTCGACGCCGTCTTGACGCCAGCCGGTTTGGCCTCTTTACCTCGGTGACTCCCTGAAGGTGTGCTTCCTAGAGACCGTGCTCCGCGACCGCCGCGAAGGAATTCTTGACGATCTTCCAATAGAGGAGGTGCAGCTGACCCGACGGCGCTATGCGGAGATCGCGACCACGACAGACCTACGCCTGGTCGACCTCAGAGGCGATAATGCCGTTCGGATGGGCGTGCCGACCGATGTCGTTCGGGCAAGCGCCAGAACCTGGCACGCCGGTGGTCACTGAAGCAAACTGTTCCTTGCCCAGATCCTGAACTAGCTCGATCTCATAGAGAGAGACCTCATCAGGTACGGATCGATGAGCCACCTCTCCGAGATCCCGCACCAAAATGCCGTAGCAGCGGCATCGGCAATGGATCGCCGCGCAAAAGGGACCCCTTGTAATGCGCTGCGGTCAGAGTTTGCCGGGCGGAGTTGGTCGGGGTTGCGCAGCCCGGCGAGCGCGAATTAGCTTGGTGGGGTGATCAGGCGCGGTTCTTGCAGCGCCAGGATTCGTTTCCGGTGTCGATGATCTCGCAGTGGTGGGTGAGCCGGTCGAGCGATGCCGTGGTCATCTTGGCGTCGCCGAAGGCGGCGGGCCATTCTCCGAAGGCCAGAATGGTGGTGGCGATGATCGAGGTCCGTTCATAGAAGCCTGCTGATCAGGTCGAAGAGCAATTGCCCGCCGGCTTGCGCGAACGGAAGATAGCCGAGTTCATCGAGCACGACGAAGTCGAGCTGGGTGAGGTAATCGGCGATACGGCCCTGCTTGCCGCCTCGGTGCTCGGTCTCGAGCCGGTTGACGAGATCGACGGAAATTGCCGATGTTAGATAGGCGTGGCTTCTTCGAGGTAAAAATGGGCAAACTTCTTGTGGTTGCGTAGAGCCTGAGGTCGGTAAGGTCCGAACCCGGCGCACTGCGGGACGTCGGCGAACTCAAAGCGGGCGTCGACAGTAGGATGGACTACAGCTTCCGGATTGATGTCCCGGAGTTTGACCTTGTAGCCCAGTTTGGCGCTCAACAATGACAGCCAGGTAGGGGTCCGGCTCGCAATCATATCTTGCATACCCGCCACCTCACAATGCTGGAGACCGTCGGCGGAAGGAAAGAGGTGCAGCGCCGCACCGGTTTCCATAGATCGTTCGAATCTCTCGCCTTTGACCACGACGGGGCCGACAACAAGTCCATCCGGGATGGCGGTCGCTTCTTCGATCATCCAAAGCAGCGCTATGTCGGACAAACGCGATTCAGCCTCGGGATAGCTTCCGCCAATGTCCGAGTGATTCCCGGCAAACCACAACTGTTTCAGGACCTCATGACCATCAATCGTAGTGGGCGCAGCTACGGTCGGTCCCCAGCCGACTCTCGCGAAATCCTCGCGCGTTTCGTCAATGGCATTTGCCGATCGCGCGAAGTTGACGAACCGGCTGAGAAGGCGGTCGAAGTTGTCCCCCTTCCACTCGGCGATATGGCTGTGAACGTCACCCGGGTTGGGGAAGTCCCGGATGGTTTTGCGCACGGACCCGCGCTGCCTTTGATGGAGCACTGCCATGCCTAGAGCCGCCCCGGCGACTACAATCGACCCGAAGGTTCCCCAGAACGAAACCCAGAAGCTGGCGATTGCCGCAACGATCAATGCAGGCACGAACGCCGCCACCGCACCGAGACCGAACACACCGGCATATAGCCCGATCTGGATTATGGAGCGCCGCAATCCCTTTGCGCCCAATGCCGCCACGGTGTCGAACACGCCGATGAAATGAGGCGCAGTATTTGAGCGGTTTACTTCTCCGGTCTCGTGATGCGAGCCATAGTTCTCACGAAATCGGCGCGCGAGTTCGAGCCGTTCATCCTCAAAGTCTTTCCGAAGATGTCCAGCGCCATGCTCAAGCACGGTGCGCACGGCTTCCTCTGCGATATCACGCGTCGCCTTTCTGAACCGCGGCAAAGGGGCATCTCCCACGCGGCTGGGTACGCCGCAAAGCATAAGAAGGTTCGCAACCGCTCTGACGGTGTAGGCGCCTCTGCTGAACCCAAACAGGAAGATGCGATCTCCCGCTTGATAGTGATTGATGATGAACTCATAGCAATCGGCAATGTTGGTGGTGATGCCGGTGCCTGAAACGGACGCCAGCAGCTTTTGGACCCGCCGAACGATGTCGGTCATGCCGGTCGCGGTGGTTTCCGTGCCCAGTCCTGGATCGTAGAATGAAACCTGGGCTGCTGAGTTGACGGGGCTTTCCGGACCGACACGAGATGCCCGATAAAGCTTGTAAACATTGCTCATTCGCTGCTCCGCGCGGACTCCGCCGTCTTGGCCGGTCCCGTCGGAGAACACCACAATGTTCTTGCTCATCTCAAAAAATACCTTCCAGAAGAGAACGTATCTACCCGCAGGTGTAGACTCGGATAGCCAACCATCCATACGAGGCTTCCGAAAGCCTGCGCATCGCCCGCTGACAACACCGCCACTAGGTCAGGTCAATGATCTAAAAGCGATCTCGCCCCTCAATTTACTGACCGGAGAGCATCTTCTGCCTTGGCCAGCCGTTCGCCGTGAAGAACCACGCGAAGCAGAAATATTTGCCTGCCTGCAAGTGAAGAGGAGAATCAACTCGTGGAAGGCGCTCGAAACACACCGATAGTGGGATCAGGATCGTAGATCGGCTCCACCGAAATATCGAACTTCCCCGCCATGGTCATCTGAATCGGGGCGAACGGCGTGCTCACCGTTGTGCTCGATTCGAACGTTCCTTCGAAAGCAGTTTTGTTCAAAATACCGAAGGCGTTGAACTCCAGATGCGTCGTAATCGCAAATGGGATTGCGACCTCCTTGCCCGTCGCCATATCCCAAAAAGCGCTATTTGCAGGGTACTTATGTTCGGTCATGAAGCCGAACGTATTGGGACTGCCAGGATCGTTAGAGACGAACCCATCATTTGAGATCGCAAAAAAGGTATCAAGCCCGAACTTCTCATTCGACTGCTGCAAATGCGCGTTCGGGGCCTGGGTCTTTATGTATGCGAGCATGTGATTTTCTTTGGTTCGGGCGATCCAGCCACCCGTCACGCTCAACATCAAGCCAACCATCATCGGTGCCGGCGGCACCGTGCTTTCAACAATAATGCGCCCGAAGCCGAGCTTGGCATTAGACGGGAGTCCGTTGCCGAGGGGCTCCCCCATTTCCAGCAGAGGGTTGGCTACTCCAAGCGCGCGAAGGAATTTCCCGAGACCTATCTTCCATCCGTCTTTTGCGAAGTCGATGATTTGCAGGTCTCTAAGTGTCTCACCAGCTCCGATGCTGCGATCCGGAATTTCGCAGTCGTCCAGTTTGACCGGGATGAACCAGGTTCTGTTTGCGGGCCGCAATCGCAATTGGTCGATTGCCAAGACGAGCTCTTCATTTGCATACGTGACTTCGCGGTTCTGCCAATTTTTGCTGAACATCGCGACGTAATAGCTGCCGCCCTCAATTGCACGACGAATGGAGTCCTTCCAGCGAGAGCCGGGGGCAATGTCATTCTTATCGCGCCAATAGGGCACCGCGTTCTTTTCGAGAATGTTAGCAATGTAGTTGACAAGCGCTTCATCATTGCGAACGTAAGAAATAAACGAGTGTGTCATCGGAATGGATCCTAAACTTCGACACCTTCGCACAAAAATACGTCATCCGATATTGGTGAAAGTCTTTTCACACAGCCTACGCAAAGCTCATCATCTCATATATTATCGCGTGGTAGCGCTGTGGAAGGGCATTGAAGCGTCGAGTTGGACCGAACGTGGGTCTGTTATTTTTCAATCAAAGACCTCCCCGGAGGCATGCTCGACAGCTAAGGCGAGTCGATGAGATCGTCCTAAGGCGTCAGGATAGGGATGATGTTTTGGTTAAACGCGAGAGTTGGTCCGAACAGGACATTCTGGATTTGCCACCAGAAGAGTCAGACGATTTTGACCGCAAGGGCGGGCGTCTGTTTGATGAAGTGGAAGACAAGGTGCTGACGACCATAGCCAAGGCGCTGTCAGCGTTCGCTAACTCGGGAGGCGGATCCCTTGTGCTCGGCGTGAAGGACGACGGCACCATCGACGGCATTCCAGGGATGAAAGGTAGGGCAACAATTCGGGACTGGTTGGAGCAGAAGGTTCCGCACCTGTTAGATTACCCCTTGGCTGATTTCAGGGTCCACACAGTCCTTCGTAGTGAACAGTCGCAAATCCCAATCGGCAGAGAGATCATTGTAATCGACGTTGGCGATAGCGCCGCTGCGCCGCATCAAAGCGCGTGCGACCAACTGTACTATCATCGCCAAGGTGGCCGGTCGGTCCCCGCCAAGCACTTCTATCTGGATCTGCTGCGGCAAAGGCTGACACATCCGGTTTTGACGTTGGGAATGCATGGCATCCAAACCCATACCGCGCAGGAGCTCAATGGCGGGATTTACTTCATTGTGAATTTGACGTTCGTTGTGAGGAACGTGGGGAGAATAGCAGCTCATGAATGGGCGATCTCGTTGCGAAACGTGGAGCACCCCACCGATGGCTTCTTCGACCGCCATCGTCTCATGTTCGAGTATGAACACGAGTTCCAGATTCCGTATTCTTCAGGTGGTATCGAACTCAGGCAACCAATCTTGCCGGGGCGGGGTTTGAGGCAGACACGACCGCTAGGGTTCCCGGTGTTTTTCCCGGTGGGCGGACCTATTTCCAACATCACTGAGGCCATCGAAGAAAGATTCAAAGGCACTATGTTTCAGTTTCAGTTGGCGACGGAATTTTCTGCCGGTGAGATTTCACCTTTGGGTTTGGGGCAACTCATGCCTGCGCAGGAGATGGCACTTATGGCGTGCAAAAAGGCTCCGCACTACTTCTCATTGTGATCGACACACCCTGAAACGTTCCGGGATCAGCCACCGGATGTTCTGCTTCAATTCCCTGAGCAATCGAAAACTCATTGAGCTTTGCAATGACATGGTCTGTGGCCATGTGAACGGCAAAGCAGATTTCCGATAATTCATGACGGGTCAGGCGAATATTAGTTCCGACCGCAAAGCTTCTTTCCTTCCATGTCAGACGCATGACGATCATCGCGGCCTCGGGGCCGGTAGCAACGCGTCCGGCTTCAATGGCCTCGTGATCTATCGGTTGTTCCGTGCCATCGGGGTGCCTCATGAAGACGCCCAAAAAAGACCAACGGATCAGAAGTCGATTGTTTTCGGGGTTTACATCCTTCCGTGAGACGAGGCCCATTCGGTGGGAAAGGCAATTGCGAGCTTTTCGAAAGCTCTCAAACATCTCCCAATACCGCTGATCGAGACCGATAAGCTCCCGCAAACGGCTGTATTGAGCACTGATGCTAAGCATCTCAACTTCGGCGGCGAGCGCGCGCAAATCCGTTGGAATGTAGCTGTGCGTCGCCATCATGTGCTGGATCGGAAAGCAGTGCTTCAGAAAGATGGCGAACGCATCTACCAGATCGCGAAGTGCGTTGCCGATGATCCAAGCTTCGAAGCTCTCGTTGAATTGCCTTCGCGTCTCGTCGGAAATTTCACTGGGAACAAAATGATAGCTCATGCGGTCATCGAGCTGGTGGGGCAAAGAAGGAATATGATTTGCGGCATTGGAGCCTAACGCCAGAAAGACCGAAGCTCTCCGAACCCCTAGGTCGGCAGGTCGACGCAAGCGAGCAAAATCAATTCGCACATGCGGTCGCTCGCCAGGTCCGTCAGTAGCTTGGTCCGACATGCTTACTCCGGTAGAGAGTTCAGGTCAGAAGGAATACTCAGTCGCCACGGGGGGATCGTCTGACTCTTAGTACGCGCTGAATGCTGACGGCAATGACTCGTTGAATCACCATCTCGATCTCGTGTCGCTTCAAATTCCGGGGCAAACCCAAGCCGAGAGCGCTCGTCCAAGTCCTCCACTGCTGGCACCACCGTAACGCGCTCTGCATCTCGCGGGCCATGAGCTCCGCCGGACTTTCATGCTGGTCAACCCGTGTGACATTGCGTCCCAGTTCAAGCTAGATGCACGACGCGGGCGGCGGGTGCTCCGGCCACCGGCATCTCAATTCCCCACGGATATCGTGGTTCCTGCGCGCGTTCGTACTGATAGACGATGAGTTTTGGCAGGTTTCTTTTGTCGTAACGCCGCGCGAGATTGAACACGACACTGTTTTGGGCGGCGAGGACGAGATGGATCCGATCGACTCCCATCGCGTCGAGCTGCTTCAAAATGCCGAGAAACTGATCAGCAAGCGCCAATTGCCTAGCTTGAGACCAGTGCGACGACTGCGAATCCCGCAGCGTCATGCGGACTACAGGGTGCGTGAATGTGGTAGCCAAATCCTCCGACTTCACCGTGTATGAAGCCGAGATGGCGAGCACCACCTCGCGGGCGCTTCCGGCTTCCTCGATCCCTGTGATTTGGAAGCGCAAGCCATCGTCCGACCCATCGAGCAAGCGCCACTGACTCGCGGTCCGATCCCAGTCCATGACTACGACATCGCCCTCGTCATCCAGGAGCACTCCAGTCAAAAAGGTGAGCGGCACGGCAGTCAGTCCGCCATAGACGGTCGTCAAATCGCTTCTATCATTTCCCTTCTGAGCCTGGTGGAGCCACGTCTTCATCGTGCCGACTGGCTGGAGAAGGTCCTCGGGCTCAACAATGAGTCCGTCCTTCCGTTGCCGCACGTCCAAAAGGTAGTCCATCCGAGTGCCAACGATGCTGTCAGGAACGGCCGCCTTCAATGGCGAACCGTCGTCATCCCGCAATCCTCGGCCCTCGATAACAAAGACCTTCTTTCGCGAGAGGCGCTCTTGCTCGTCCGAGTACCGCCTCCACGCCCAGACGGCCGAACCGATCATCAGCAGAGCGCAAACCATCGTGACGCCCCAGAGGATGCCATCCGGGATAGTCCCGGCGGTACCAATCTCCACGGTGCCAGGTGTGCCCCAGATAGGGCCGGAATAACTAAAGGCCCAATTTGCGCCATGAATCGCAATCAGCACGGCGACGGCGCCGCGGAAAATCCAACTCTCCGCGTTACGAGCCCGAAAGAACCAACCTGCTGCAGATCGGATCACAAAGTCGACTGTATCCCAGCGCATGAGCGGCTCCCTTCAGTTGGTCGTCAGTTCGACAGGCTCCGGCACCTGACCGCGCCGATGAAGGCTTGCGGAGGAAACGAAGCGACGGAAAAATCCAATTTTCACGATCAGGAGCACGGCGAACTCGATATCCCTTTCTGCGTCGACCAAATCCTGCATCGAATGAAGATCGGTGACGCTCGGATGCGTCGAAAAACTCGGATGTGAGTGCCATTCGCCGAGATAATTGAACGTCTGATAGTTGTGACCTGTCCGATCGAAGAACTTCTCCAACGCCTGCCGGTGATGGTCGGCGTCGCGAACGAAGTGAGCCCGTTCTCCCGAAATCTCGTCCAGAGAAAAGTCAACGACCGCAAAATGGCCGCGCGCGATTTCCTGCCCCATGAGGATGCCGCCGATCTCGCGCGATCCGGCTCGTCGAAGAGCCTGCCTCACACGATCGCGCACCACACGGGGGACTCCCACCCGGATCACGCTGCGACTTCCGGGAAGAGAGAGGCGAGTAGGTCCTTCAGGTCCTCCTTGGATGCCGCTTCTTGGGCTTCGCCCCACTCTCCTTCCAGCCGAAGATCGATCGGCCAGGTATCGAAGGGTGCCCGGAAGATCCATTCCGCCGCCAGTCCGATCGCATAGGCTGATGACGGAAAGATGCTTTGCTCTCGCGTCAGGATATCCAACGCCAATCTGGACGCATGGCCGGCGATGACACTGATATCGGCGTCATCTGCTATGAGCAAGGAGCCATGCTCCCGCTGCGCTCCATAATCCGCTTGAGCCGCGGCCGCCCATGGCACGCCATGGTCATCACACCAGGCGCGGATCTGGTCCCGGGCGATTGTCGGGATCGGGTCGAGCTTTGGCCTCACCCTCGCGACGATACCTCCGATCCCACCGGCAAAGACCTCGCACCAAATCATCGGTTTGCGGTGCCGGCGCGCGACCGCCGCCACTAGATTGAACGCGCGCGGATCGGCGGTCGCATCGATCAGAAGGTCGGCCTGCACCAGGTCCTCCATGACAGACTCGGTAGTTCCGGCACTCTCCTGCTGACCGAGCGCCACGCGGCGCATCGAAATCTCGGCATTGGCGACAATGTCCTTGAGGCGAGCCGTCAAGGAGTCAACCTTATGTTGGCCAATCGCCCGTGCGTCGAGGTCATTCCTGACGAGATTTGCCGAGAAGAAGATATCGTCATCGACGAGCGTGAATTTACGGACGCCGGATCTGGCAAGTGTGGTGGCGATCTTCGATCCGACGGAACCGCACCCGACAATCGCGACCCGCTTCTGAACAAGACCGGCGTGGCCCGCCGGCAGACGGCCAGATGCGTCGGGTGCAATGATCATCTTGTAGCCGAAAACAGTCTGCTTGCCCTCGTGCGGATAGAGGTTCAGCGCGATCCACCGGTCTGCGTCCCCGAGCAGCACGAAACCGTCAAAGGGATTGCCCGGAAGCTGCTCGGCAAGTTCGGGAAACTCGGCAGGCAGCAGCTCGGCGAAACGTCCCGGATTTGCCCGGAAGCTGTCGATCTCCCGCGTTGTTCGAAAGGCGAACCCCTTTGCGATTGTGGAGCGCGAAGGCTCTGGACCGCTGTGCGACCATATCGAGCCTCCGTCTCCTACACTGACGAGAGACGCAACCCACGTCGGTTTTTCGAGCCGGTCCCAGGCGGTGATGGGTACAGGGGCATCGACTGGAAGTCCTACGAGAACTTCGATAGCGTCTCGGTCAAGCACGAACCTCATCTGCTCGCTGCGGGCGTCGCGACCAAGCGAGGCCTGATGAGCCGACCGCACAACGCCATCTTCGTCTCCCTCCGGGCTCTCGCCCGACAGGAGACGATATGCGCTCTCGGCCATCATCGCGCCGGTGATCGCCGGATCCCAATTGTCCGGCCGGAATTCGAGGCAGAGCTCTCCACCAGCCCCGTACTGGTGCCACGAAAGCCGCTTGCCGTCCCGTGACAGCACCATCGGCGGCGTATCCGGGAAGGTCGACGGATACGCCATGAAGAGGCTGAACGTCTCACCATTGTGCTGGATGTCGAAATCCACGATCAGCTGAAGATCGTCGCCGACCCTCCAGCCGACACCCGACAACCATCCGGCGCGCTCCAGCAACTGTGCAAGCGCGACCTGCTCGGCCCTCGCACGGGAAGCGTTCGTCAGCCACCAACTCATGCAAATCCCTTCGGCGTCGTTGGCACCCGAGGCGCGTTTCCGAAGGTCGGGATAGCCGCCGCAGGGGCAACGGACGCCCTACGCAGGAGCCCTCCACCATTTCCGCGGATCCTTGCCACTGCCCGATCGGTTAACGCCGTGCCCATCCGGGCAGAGACCGCTTCGTTCATGCCCTGCAACATCGTAGCGCGGGCGGCGCGTCCAAAATCCTGCCGAGCCTGTTCGAGCCAACGGAAGAACGCCTGCGCCTTGCGCGGGTCCTTCTCCCATTTGTCAGCGAAGTTCTCGAACGCGTCGGTGGGGTTCGGAATGACATACTTGGTGCCATCGCGACGGATGTACCGGTCCATGCCCTCCAGGATCGAAAAGAGGGCGCCGGCGATCGTGTCCTGTTCCCCGTATGCGTGGCCTGCCAGCGTGGTGATGATGACGGAGATGGGCTTCAGATCGGGTTCGCCGGCAAACATGTTGTCGCGGTGCCTCTTCAAGAGCATCACCGCGGCCTGCAAGGGCGTCCGCACGCGATAGTCCGGCAGTTTCTCGACGCTAGCCGTAACGCCCTGCCTCCTCAACGACTCCACGAGGATCTGTTTGCGCCGGGCGAGGACCGAACCCATTCGTGACCTAATCCATTCCCCATACCCCTTTGGATTGGAGCGCGGCCAGTCGGCCGTCCGCACCCGGTAGGTCGAGACATCGCGATCCGTGATGGCGATCGCAGTATCCGCCCACCGCGCATCGAATTGCGCGCGTTCCAGAAGAAGCCGCTGTTCTGAGCCATTCGGCAACGAGGGAACGATGTCCATGTGGAATTGGGCGCCATCTGCATAGGAGAGGATCCAGCAACGCCGGCCTTCACTCACAGGCTTCGTCATCCCTTTGGCGTCGTGGTAGGCCTTAATTTCATGGCCCAGGAGCTGCTTCAGATCGAACTGCGTGAGATCGTTCTTGGTGATCTGCTTCAGCTCACAGACAGAGTCGACATCGTACTCCTCGGCGTCGTTGACCGGTCGGATCGCCGTTCCAAGACGAAACGATCCTTGTACATAAACCGCCGGATCGAAATTCCGCACCGTGCTCTCGGGCCGGTGAAACCAATCGCCCAGGGACGTGTAGCTCGTCTCGGCCTGTTCATACCGGGATACTGGAATGGCGAGCTCCTCCACGAGTGCCTGAAGGAATTTCTCAACCTGATCGTCTGTGCCTGCCATTTCCGAACTCCTCTATTGCCCGACAGCGTTTTAGCTTCGCCCGGTCGGCCGTGGGAATAACAAGTATACGGATCGTGTAAATATGTCCATAGCCTTTTTACACGTATCGGCGATCAAGGCTTGGGAGCATGTGGGGGAGCCCCATGCATGGCTCCAGCCCGCTTTTCAATTTGACCATCAGCGCTGATGAGAATATGAAGTATACACATCGTCTTTCAATTTCAATATAGTTTCTATACGCGCATTGTGAGGTAATGATGGAGAACGAACGACCCGGGGTGCGTTGGGGCGTCGAACAAAGGCTGGAATTCATAGAGTTCCGGCTGTTCTGGGAAGGCGGGGTGAACCGCGCAGATATCATTAACATGTTCGGCGTTTCGGTGCCGCAGGCATCGAAAGACCTGACGCTGTATCAGGAGCGAGCACCAGGAAATGTGGAGTACGACAAGAGCGCCAAGCGCTATATCCCCGCCCGAAATTTCGACCCGAGATTCTTGACCCCTGGCCCCGAAGCGTACCTGTCTCGCCTGCGCTCCCTTGCGGAAGGACTATCAAAGGCAGCCGAATCCTGGCTTCGGTATCATCCCGAATCCGACATCGCTCTGACCCCGCACCGTGATGTCGATACGGCCGTGTTGCGGGCAGTCCTCGATGCAATGCGCGAGCAGAAATCCGTGGAAGTCCTGTACCAGTCCATGAACAGCATTCGTCCTGACCCCATGTGGCGGCGCATGTCGCCCCATGCTTTCGGCTATGACGGATTTCGCTGGCACGCGCGGGCTTACTGCCACCTCGACGCCAAGTACAAAGACTTCATACTGCCGCGCATTCTCGAAGCACGTTCCCCCGGCCCGAGCGGCGCGGGTGGAGAGAATGATCTGGGATGGCACGAGCGTATCCGGGTCGAAATTACACCGCATCCGGCGCTCGCCGAAAATCAGAAGAAGGTCGTGGCAAAGGATTACGGCATGACGGATAATAAAGCTGTGCTGTCGGTTCGCTGTTCGATGCTGTTCTATGTCCTTAAGAGGCTCGGATTGCTCGGGGATGCCGAGAAGGAACCTGCGCGGGCGCAGCACATAGTTTTGCTGAACAAAGAGGCCGTGCGAGCCGCGCTGAAACGTGCCGAGTCTGCCGATGCGAGCGTGGCAGAGCAGGCATAGGCTTGGCGTGTCCGGCTCACTATCCCCTGATACGAGAGAAGTCCCGATCAATGCTATTGCGTTCTCGCTGAAACGCCTGCCATGGTGCTATCAGTGTGGGGGATTGCGTGGTGTCCGAACTGTCCGAATCAATGCTCGTGGTGAAACCACGGGCTCTGCTTGAACCGGAAAACATCAAATCTCTTCTGGGTTGGGTGCCGGGACACCAGCGAAAGTTTACGGAAATCGCCGCTTCGACTCAAGCAAGCGGCTGGCAGAACAATTTTCCCAAGGAGCGAGCGTTCGAATCGCTGACCCTGTTGTTAGCGATGCCGGACGGCCTCGTCGTCGCGGAGGATATCTGCTCGAGGGCTGGCATCCGTGGCGTTGAGGAGGCGATTTTCAGGCTCGCTAATGTCGCAATTCGGCGCTGCCAAGCAGATGCGATCGCTCCTGAGGAGCAATGGCCCGCGATACTGGCAGATGCCGGATATTCTAGGGAAGCCGATTGGCTGTTGTGGTACAGCCAGCAGAAACTCGGTGCCGGTGCCGGACAGTTTGTGCGCCCGCTAGTTGAAACCCATCAAAACTTGCGCGATCTCCTCACACCCAAGGGACCTGTTGAGTCGTCACCGACCACACCTTTGAGTGTGGTCGGTGATGAGTGGCAAAACACGCTGCAATCTTTGGAAACGGCCCTCACTACCGCAATTCCCTATGATGAAAACCTGCCGTCTCTCCTTCGAAAGGCGGCCCAGGACCTTGAACTGATCGCCGCGAAAGAGCAGGAAAGGGCCTCGGCGTTGACCGCGCAGCTGCTCAACGAATTGGAGACGTTGAAGACGCAACGCTCCGGCAACAGTCGTCTTGATGCCGATGCCACTACCGCATTGGATACAGCGGTGGCTCATATGCCGTCCTTAGGTATAGGTGGTCAGGCCGCTGCTGAAAGCGTATTGGCGGCTGCGCGCGCCTATGGTCAGGCTGCCAAAGCTTGGAGCACCGCTCACGAAGCACTGCGGGAAACGGCTGACTACGAAAGCGCCGGGAAAGCTCATTCTGGGCTTCTGCAAGCTTTGCGAGACCTCCAATCGGAAGTCGTTGCACTAACGGACATGATCGGTCTCCTTCCAGAGACGGCATTCATCGCTGCGCCTCCACCTTTTTCAAAGGGTGAGCAAGAGCATGACAGTGAACAAGATGCGGTAGTTGCTAAGCAGGAAATCGACTCTGTTGAGCTTATCGTCGCGAACAACGACACTTTGAATCTCGTCGAGCAGGACGTTATGGGTGTCGAGATAACGACCGCCATCGATAGCGCAGAGGACTCCTTTATAGCGGAGGAGCCTGCGGCCCCTGACTTCCAAGCGAAGCCCGAACATGAACTCGTCCCGACTGTCCCCAACGGCGAGCGATTAAGCGAGGATGAGTTACTCGCGCCGGGTGGGGAGTGGGGGGCTGAGCAGAAGGCCGAACTGGCGGCAGGTGCTCTCCGTGCAGTTGCAACGAGCCTATCGACCAAGCGTTTTGGCCTAGCGTTACATTCCGCCAAGGTGGCGCAGGCGGGAGGAATTGCGTTCCCCTTCGGATTCTCTGCCTCACTTCTGGATGCGTTGGTTTGCGGGTTAGCAATCGGCACGCCCCGGTCGGAGCGCGCGATTGAGAGTTTTGGTCGGCAGCGCGACACTGTCGTCCGGGAACTGACCGAAGGAGCCGACCGGCACGTACAGTTGATAGCATTCGCGGCAGCGCTTCGCCCAGCACTGTTCGCGATCGAGGCCGGCGCCGAAGCGGTGTTGAAGCAAACGCCATCTTTGCCGACATTAGGCGAAGGGTTGTTCGAGCTAGTACGTTTCGCGAATGAAACTGTGAGGACCGGCGAGATAGTGCCGAGTGAGCTTTCGGAGCTTCGTGATCGCCTGGCGACTAAACGCGAGCTCGAATCGCTGAGGCAGGAACTTGATCGATTCTTCGACGATGCGCGTAGGAAGACGATTAAGTTCCACCGGGCGACCGTCATCTGGACGTCGTTGTTGCGTGTCGGCACTGTGCATGATGCGCTCAGCGCCGTCATCAAAGGCTCCCCCAATGCCGCCGGTCGCGTTGCCGCGGCACTCGGCGAGGAACTTTCGGATATTGACAAGCTGATCGCGGACTCCGATCGGGAGGCAATGAAGGGCCGGAAGGCGCAGCCGCTAACCGCTGGTCCAAGGGCAACCCTGCGCGATTGGATCGAGGACATCGCGGACCGGCTGCGGGCTTGGCAGCGCCTTAACGAGATGCTGTCGAGGCCAGAGCCGAATCGCTTCGGTTTGCAGAACCGCGAGGAGCTGCGGACAGCCCTTCAGAAGGCCCAGAAGGATTTGGACGGAATTACTTCGGGCGAGTTAACTCGAGCCGCTAACGGAAACGGAGTGGCGCTTCAGCTTGCCGCTGGTGCCGCCCTCGAAGCCGTCATGTCAGTGCTGCAACTCTTCGAAGGCGAGGAACCGCCGCGCTTATCGCTCGAAATGCGCTACAACGACGAATTGTTGCTCCTGTCCCATGCGTGGCATCCGAATGATGCCGATCGGTGGACCGATGCCGAACGTGCTGCCTTTTTCTCGGAAGTTGAGATCAGTGCGGGGGCGCCATCTAATTTCATGGAGGCATTTGAAAGAGCGCTTGCCGGCGGCCACTTCCCGCAGGCCATACGGGCTCGGGATCATTTATTATTGGACCGTCCCGCAGACCGTGATGCGCTTGACGCACAACTCAACGGCGAGCGTGACCGAAAGGAGGAGGCCGCCCGCAGGGACCTGGCCAAGGTACGCAAGCGTCTTAATGATCTCCTTGGAGCCGACGACCGCCAGATCCTCAGCCGTGACCTAGAGCCAGATCTTGACAAACTAGCGGCCGTTCTTCGTTCGACCGACGTGCCGACCGATCTGGCCGACTGGAACGCTGAGCTCCGCGTCATCGATGCGAAGCTCGACGCCGCGTTCAAAAGCTTACTTGGCCCGCTTCACGAGCGCCTTAATCAACTGGTGGCGAACGGCCGCGAGGTGGGCGATTTACGCAAGATGGAGGAACTGAAGGATCTTACGACTCTCGCCGAGCATATCGATGCTTACGAAAAAGGCGCTAACCCTCCTGATCCGCCTGCCAACCTGCTCGAGGCGTTCAGTCGACAATTTCTGAATCGCCAAGACCGCAGGGTGGCCGACTTATCCGCCTTGCAACGCGCGGTGGACCAGCGTCAGGCAATCGAGTCGGTAGACTTCAGCACCTTCGACGAAGGACAGCTCAATTCTGCGTCAGGTCTTCTCAAAGCGTGGCGCGAACTTCGCGGGAACGACGGAAAAGAGTCCGGACCGCAGCTCGAGCGCCTATTCTCTGTTCTACTCACTTCCAATGTCAGCGTCTCCCAAGTAAAGCCATCCACGTTCCCGGGCCATTATACCCTAAAAACCCCCACCTTTGCCGACCGGGAGGAGTGCGTCGCTCCCGCCTTCGGTAGCGCCGCTCAAGGCCGCTACGACATCGTTTTAGTAGAAAGTCGGAATGTTGGGTCAGGGGTAGAACCAGCTCAGCTGAAGAGCCGCGTGAATGCGCCAACGTTTTTCGTGATTCGGGGCCCGATGCCGGCCGCCGCGTTGCGAAACTTCATGGTTCAAGTGCGCGGCAAGGGTGCGAATCCGGCCTGTGCATTGATTGACGAAGCGCTGGTGCTGTTCCTCGCGACGCGGGCGACTCGCCGACGTTCAGATCTATTCAACCTGTCCATGGCAATGGGCGTGGTGCAACCCTACTCGGACACTGCGCAGCAAACCTCGCCGGAAATGTTTTTCGGCCGCTCTGACGAGTTAAGGGAGCTTTGGGATCCCAATGGCTCTTGCCTAGTCTACGGCGGGCGTCAGCTCGGCAAAACTGCGCTGCTCCGGCAGATCGAGCTCCGCCACAACAGCGCGAACCAGATCGTGATCTACGGCGACCAGATGGTGCAAGGATTCGGCAGCGACCAGCCCACAAGCTTCTGGCGCTGGATTGGCAAGGAGGCCAGGGCACGCGGCGTCTCAATACCCCAACGAGCAGATTCCGAGGGCATTAAGGCCGCAATTCGCAATTGGCTGGCTAGCGATAGTACGAGCCGACTGCTCTTCCTAATCGACGAGGCAGATGCCTTCCTGCGCAGCGAAATCCGCAATGGGTTCACCGTGTTGCTCGAAGTACGTGAGCTTATGCGCGTCACCGATCGCCGCTGCAAGTTCGTGTTTGCCGGCCTGCACGACGTACAGCGGCTCGCGCGCGCTCCCAATTCTCCCCTACTGCACTTCGGCAACCCAATCCGTGTCGGCCCCTTAATGGGCAAGGATTTGTTCGAGGCGCGCAGCATGGTCGAACAGCCGATGGCCGCCGCCGGCTACGCCTTCGGAAATACCGCCGAGGCGGGCCGAGCATTGATCGGCCGCGCTCTGTCCGAGGTCGGATACTATCCATCGCTGATGCAGACCTTTGGGATGGTGCTTGTCAACCGGCTTAATGGCAGGGCTTCCACACGCATCGAAAGCCCGGCTGTGCTGCCCATCCGTATCGGCGAGACCGAGCTTAATGAAGCGCTGGACGATAATTCCTTTCGCGACAGTGTTCGCACTAAGTTCGACAACACACTTAACTTGGACCAGCGCTACCGGTTGATCGCCTATCTCGTCTTGCTCGGCACGCAGGAGTCGGCCGATCGCAAGGATGTACGACCAGGTATGTCGATCGCGGAGATTCAGGCAGACGCGATGTTCTGGTGGCCTCAAGGCTTCGCGGAGGACGCCTCGAACAGCGCATTCGAGGGACTGCTCAAAGAAATGGAGGGGCTCGGCGTCCTGGTCGGGCTGTCGGATGGCCGCTATGCTATTCGCTCGGCAAGGATCGCAGCGATGCTCGGGCCGCTGCAAGAGGTGGGAGACAAGGTCCAGGAGCTCGCCGATCAGCCCTACGAGGTGGTACACGACACGGGCAGTTCCCGCCGGCTGGTGGACGGCGGCCCCTCGCCACTCACTTTTCGCCAAGAGAGTGTGTTGTTTGAGACGCTTGGGGCCCCACCGATCACCATCGCACTCAGTTCGGCTGCGCTGGGGCTAATGCTACTACCGAAAGCCGTGGCGGAGATCGCCAAGGCAGACGATCGCCTGCTAACTATTAACCTGCCAGCGTCGAGCGTTCGCGAGTTGGAGCGCGCGATATCTGTAGTTTCCGCCCGGATGAAGCAGAACCAGCGGGGGCTGCTCATCGCGCATGGCCCGTGGCTCGGCCGCGAGGCGGTTGATGCAGTATCCGAACACAAGGAAGTGCGTCGTGCCCAACGCAATTCCGCCCAGGGTGTCCGGGTTATCCTGCTACCGCGCATAGTTGACTGGCAAGAACTCGATGGCGAGGATTTTGGGGACCGCCTGTGGGAGGCGTCTGTACTAACCTTGGCGACTCTGCACGAAGGCGGCCTGCGCCAGTGGCTCAGTATACGCTGCCCAGCTTCCGTCCCAGTCCAGGGCGCGATTGAGCGGCTACGCACCGCAAGTGGTGGCTTTCCGGCGCTTCTTACCAGGATCCCCGGCAGGACCGCTGAGGAATTTATAGCTAACGCTGAGACGGCTGCGGAAGTGCTCCTTGAAGATTCTGAGGCAATCCTTACCGAAGTCGGTCTGCTCGATTCTCGGTTGCGATCGACCGCCCAGTTCGTGCTCGATCAGGCGGATGGCAGCTTCTCCGCTGCTGACCGCGACACAATCGTCTCGCTGATGGAAGACGCGAATATTCGCTCACCTGCGAGCGCGCTCGACGTGCTGGAGAGGCTTGGCATTCTGGACCGGACGACCGAAATAAACGCGTTCGCCGGCTGGCAGCTTAACCCGCTGGTCGCGCGACTTCTCAGTGGACGACTCGCTGCTTGAACCGCCATCCGGAATTCTGGCGGTTGCCGGGCGGGCGGCGGTTTATCCAAGCGCTTCGCGTAGCGGGAAACCGGCAATCCGTGGCCGTGCATGAGCCGTTCGATCCGTCAGCGCTGGCCCACGCGATTGAACAGGCGATCCGAGATGAAGGCCTGGATCAGGTCTGCCCGTTGAATGTTAGCGAGGACCGTGGAACTTTAGCCCAGCGTCTGCGCGAGAGCTTTGGCGCGAATGCGTCTACCCCCGAGGGTTTCGCACTCGATATCAATTATGCGGTGATACTAGCTTGGGGTGCCGAGGAGGACTCGGCGTTCCGAGCAGACCTGCAGCGCTTTGCCCGTGCTGCGGCTGGTCGACGTGTGGCATCATCCCCGGCGGTTTTATTTCTGTCTCGTCGAATAGATCCTGCGTGCGATGCTCCAATCTGGCAAATGCGTACCACCCAAGGCGTACTCGGCCCTCTCGATGGAGCGACCTTCGCTGCGCAAGGCAGTTCCAAAGCCGACACCCTCTCCGCCCGACTGGCCATCGCAGTAGCGGTCGAAGTCGGCGCTTGGGATCTTGACGTCATCGAGCGCATCCAGTCAGCGCGGATCGCCTCTGCCATTCGACCCGACCTTGATGTCAAGCAGTGGGCCGACGAGCGGCTCGATAGGTGGAGTAAAACCAACAGGCCGGATTGGCCGTCAGGAAGCTACGACTTGTGGGGCGGCGAGAATTGTGTCCACCCACTATTCCTGGCGGCCAATCAGCCTCACTTGCTGAAGAAGCGGGTGTGGCGTGGCCAAGTAGCTGTACTCTTCCCTTGGCTGGAGGAGCGACGGCAGGACGTGATCCGCTGCTACCGTTCGCGGCTGCGAGCTGATCCGAATTCATACTATGAGGACGTTGAGACGCTGGATTGGGGACCGATTTGCCGCCAACTTGGTGGTCAACCCCTTAGTGTACGCGATTATCTGCACGGCGCACGGAGGCTGCGCAATAATTTGGCCCATGGGGTCCCCGCTGAGTGGAGCGAAGTGGAGGCTTGCCTTAGGGCCGAACATCAGTGGCGCGCGACTGCCGGGAGACTAGCCTAATCGGGGCGGAGCGCACGACACACGTGATCCACAGTCAGTCTGCCTGCATGTTTCCGGCACGCCGCGGACAGCATTTCAGTAAAAGCGGGACAGTGTTGGAGCAATTCCGCTAATTCCCGGACAGTTTTCGGGAGCGGATATGACGGTCGGTTCCAAATGCTGGCTTGACGAGTTTTGCACGACGAATCCTGATTGAGCGAGCTGAGCGACGCTGATGTGCGATTTGCTGAGGGTGTTTGGAAACCGGTTATTGCCAGCGGGTGGCCGAAGTTTGCGTCGGGTCCTCCACGATTTACAACGGTTGCATGGAAATGGAGCAGAAAGTGCACGACAACTCAAAATCCTGCTGGTCAGGCATCCCGCCCAGAATGCGGAACTACTGCCATGAAGTCGGCAAAGTTGGCGGCGGGTCCGACTCGATTTTGAAGGGCTGCATCGACATGGAATCCGATGCCACCAGTAGTACGCTGGAGTTCAAATACTGATGAAGCGCCTGTTGATGACGATCAGCACTATGATCATGATAGGGATGACGACGATGATCACCATCGCCGCCAAAGAGCTGACCATCGTAAGCTGCAATTTTGAGAAGGTGCCGCCGATGATCTTGATATTCCGTGGCGGCATGGGAGCGGACGACAACACGCTGCAGGTCGGCCAGACGAAGCCTGTTCCCATGAGTGTCGGATCGAGCTTGATGTCAGCGGCCTAAGGCTCAGGAGCTCAGTTCTCTCTGCGGTTGCCTGCCAGCGTAAGCGTCAGCGCGCCCGGTCAGGACACCCAAACCTTCTACGGCGAGTGCATCAGTTCACTGCAGCAGTGAACGAAAAAGACTTTCGGTTGCACAAGAGGCGCGAACGGTGAATGGTGCGATCGATTTGGGGGATACTGTATTGCTGGAATTATTTACGCGGATAGCGCGGCGGAACGATAAGCGGACGGAATCGGAAATCCAGGCGGATGTGCGTCAGTTTATTCTGTCGGCACCCTTCGACCTTGAGGAATCCGACGTTACGATCGTCTCGTTGGAGTCGCAGCTGGGCGACCGTCGCCGGATCGACGTCGAAGTAGGCTCAACCGTAATCGAGGTGAAGCGAGATCTCCGCAAAGGCAAGATCAAGTCTGAAGCCGTCGAACAGCTTGCCGGATATGTCGAGCTCCGCATGGCGCAGACGGGCCTCCGTTATGTCGGCGTTCTCACCGACGGCACCGAGTGGATTTGCTACGATCTCGTGGACGGGAAATTGCGCGAAGTTTCATCGATCACGGTCGATGCCAACGCCGCCGACATTGAACGGTTTATCGTATGGCTTGAAGGTGTGCTCGCAACGGCGAGCGATATCGCTCCAACCGCTTTGAACATCGAGACAAGGCTAGGTGCCGGAAGTAGCTCCTACGCCCTGGACCGCGCAAGCCTCTCGTCTCTCTACCTACGCAACCGGGAAAATCCCTCCGTTAAGATGAAGCGGACATTGTGGTCGCGGCTCCTCACTTCGGCACTCGGTACTCAGTTCGAGGATACCGACGCTCTCTTCGTCGAGCACACACTTCTCGTAAACACCGCGGAAATCATCGCGCACGCGGTTCTCGGCCTTGCAATTGAGTCCTTGAACCCTGCGGCACTGCTGACGGGCGAGAAGTTTGACGAAAGCGGCATCCACGGAGTGGTGGAACCCGATTTCTTCGATTGGGTCGTGGAAATTGAGGGCGGTGAAGTCTTTGTCAGGACACTTGCCAAGCGGTTGGCGCGTTTTGATTGGAGCTCGGTCGAGCAGGACGTCCTCAAGGTCCTATATGAAAGCGTCATAGGCACGGAAACGCGCCGACGCCTGGGGGAGTACTATACGCCCGACTGGCTGGCCGATGTCATCGTGCAGGAAACCGTCACCGATCCGATGGGTTCGCGAGTTCTCGATGCTGCCTGCGGTTCGGGCACCTTCCTGTTTCATGCTATCAGGCGATACATCGCCGCCGCGGAAAGCCAGGGCTTGGGTGTCGGGCAAATCCTCGACGGCGTGACGCGCAGTGTCATCGGAATGGATTTACATCCCGTTGCCGTCACCCTGGCCCGCGTCACATATTTATTGGCGATCGGGCGGCAAAGGCTCATCGATCCCGATCGCAAGACGATCCGCATTCCGGTTTATCTCGGCGATAGCCTACAATGGCAGGAGCAAAACATCGATCTTTGGGCAGCAGGCAATCTTGTCATCCGGGCCGACGACAAGCGGGATTTGTTCGGAAACGAACTGTCATTCCCGGATGCCCTGCTGGATGATGCGGCCAGATTTGACGAGCTGGTCAACGAGATGGCCAACCGGGCATCCCACCGAAAGCCCGGAACACCGATTCCGACTTTGAGAGCGGTCCTGCAGAGACTTGCGATCCAAGAAAAGTACCATTCGACCATAGAGGGCACGTTCAAGACGATGTGCCGTCTGCATGACGAAGGTCGCGACCACATCTGGGGCTACTACATCAGGAATCTGGCAAGGCCGCTGTGGCTGTCGCGACCGGGTAATCGTGTGGACGTTCTTGTCGGCAATCCTCCGTGGCTGGCTTATCGGAAGATGACGATCGAAATGCAGGCAACGTTCAAGGTGATGAGCGAAACCCGCGACCTATGGGCGGGCGGCGAGCTGTCGACGCATCAGGACTTGTCGGGCTTGTTCGCCGTCAGGGCTTGCGAACTCTATTTGAAGACTGGTGGCAAGTTTGGCTTGGTGCTGCCGAATGCGGCAATCGACCGCGAGCACTATGCTGGCTTCAGAAGCGGCCATTACGGCGGCAAGTCCGGTGATGTCGCAATCGCGTTTTCCGCTTCGTGGGATCTCCGTCGAATTCGGCCTCATTTTTTCCCGCGTGCGGCCTGTGTCGTCTTTGGAAACAGAGAGGAGCACGCCAGCAATCCTCTCGTGGGCGCAACCTGGTCAGGGCGCAAGATGCCCGAGGAAGCCGAACTCTGGACAGGGCGATTGAAGGCGGCAAACATGTCGTGGCCGGAGGCAAAGGCAAGCCTCACAAGAACCGACGGGAAGTTGCGGCATGTCGGCCAACTGACGAAATCGCCTTATGCTCCAGCCTTTACTCAGGGGGCGAACGTTCTGCCCCGCATGGCTTTCATGGTCGAGAGACAGGAAGCCTCTACGCTGGGAATTCCTGCGGGCAAGATCGCGGTCAGATCGTCGCGAAGCGTGCAGGAGAAGAAGCCTTGGAAGGATTTGCCCGACATTTCGGGTGTGGTGGAAACCGAATTCGTGCGCCCCTACTACACGGGCGACAACGTATATCCGTTTCGAACTGGGGAACCGATGTTCGCGGTTATTCCTTGCGGCGCGAGGGCGGCATTCGACCGGGGCCAAATTGACCTGCATCAGGGGCTCCAGCAATGGTGGTCGAGGGCAGAAGAAATCTGGCGGAGCAACCGCTCGAGCGAACGCCTCTCCTTGATCGAGCAGCTCGATTACCAATCCAAGCTTTCCAAGCAGCTTCCAACCCCTCCGCTTCGGGTCGTCTACAACCGTTCAGGGATGCATGTTGTCGCCGCGAAAATCTCAAACCAACGGGCAATCTTCGGGAACGGCCTTTATTGGGCTTCTGTTCATTCCGACAACGAGGCCGACTATCTTTGCGCAGTGCTGAACGCACCCGTTACCACCGAGCTTGTGCGGCCGTTCATGACATATGGAAAGGACGAACGCGACATAGCCAAGCATGTGTGGGAGGTGCCGATTCCTCGCTTCGATGTCGAAAATCCGATCCATCGGCGGCTGACCGAATTGGGTAAGGCGGCCGAAAGCATCGTGACGGGCTTCACAATCAATCGGGATCTCCACTTCGCCGCAAGCCGAAGGCATATTCGGGAACTCCTGGATTCCACCGACGAAGGGCGCGAGATCAACGAAATCGTGTTCGAGATGCTGTCGTAATCAAAGGCAATCCGCATGACCAACGCACTGGAAGATGCTCTCGCCGATTTGCGGGGCGAAGTCGAAGGTGGTGGCGAGCTGGCGGCCGCGACACAGGAAATCGCGGGGGACACGGACTCAATCCGATTCTCTTGGAACGAAAATTCACGGAGCGCTTCGGATCGGCTGCCGCAGTGCTCGAAAGCTGGAACGTGCCAGAGCATCACCTCACCCCGAGATCGACTACGAAAAGGTGAAAACGGTGATCGAACACCATTGCAAGAGATTCCGCGTGAAGCCCGACAAATTCTTTCCGCTCAAAGGAAAAACCATAGTTCACGATCACATCGCGGCTCGTGGGTGACCACATGGTTCATGTCGACGTGGATTTTTACGAATGCGCCGTTGTCGAGAGGGGTCGGCAACAACGTGCGTGAGGGCCTGGATTCTCGCCTCCGAGCGCGATTTACTCACAGTATCTGCCCTGTTTCGCTGCCGAATCGTTCCAGCCTTCGGTCATGGCTGCTATCCTGACCGGATCCTTGAACGCATCACCCGAGAGAGCGGCAGCCTCGAGATCGCGACACGGTTTGTGGGGGCACCGCGTTAAAAACGTCGCGACCTGGCGACATAGCCGGCGACCGTGGCGTTGAGACACTCCTAAGGGGCCCCAACGCGGGCCAATCCAGCAGCTGAGCGACCGGCGCTTTTAATACCTCGGAGACCGAGCTGGGAGGCTAGTTTGACCGCAGAGCACTCGGCCGTCTCCTTCTACGAGGGCAAGGCGCATGGGCCCACTCGACGGCAAGCCCTGTGAGTTCAGGGATGCCTCGTTGCGGCTCGATGAGCATCTTGACCTCCAGCTGAGATGGACAGGGCCTCTCAGGCCGGGGATTGCCAGCATTGATCAGGATCTTAAGGTCACGTTCGAAGGTGTTACGACAGCCGAGTTCCTGATGGTTTCCCATAAGTATCATTTTGTCGGGCACGAAGAATTTTCAGCGACGTCACGGTTCTCGCCACTGGATCTTGCGGGAAATCCAAGGGATTGGCCGAGGCCGTCATTCTGTGCGGTCCGGCAATCCATCCGAAGAAAGGTAGGGGTCGTGCTGGAGTTCGGCAACTTGGCAGTTACCGTGCGGCCATTCAATCACTTCCAGTCGGTGAGCGGCGGGGGTGCCAGCCTGCCGCTCATCCGCACCATTTCACATCGGGCGGCGCTTCGGTCATCGGATGGGACGCCACTGAAGGCCGACAAGGTCTATGAATTCCTCGGTCGGGTATGCTCCTTCCTGGGTTTCGTGAAAGGCACGCGCGTCGGATACGGTGAGGTCCGCAACGCCGATCGGAACGGCTTCTGATGTCTCGGATTTACGCGGGGAGTGTGAGCCTAGCCGGGCAAATCAGGGCCTGTGCGCGCCTGCTCAAGATCGAGGGGGATCCAGCTGATCAATCCGACCTCCTTCGCAAGCGCCTGAAAGCGAAGAAGGGGCAACCGGCGCACGACGGGATTTTATTGCTGACCGATTTCGCAATGGGGTCACCCATCCGACGCCCTTCACCTACGACAAGGACATATTCCACGCATGGGACGCCTCGCAGTGGCTTCTTGACAGCTTTTGGCTTTGTTCGGCTACCGCGGAAAATACAAGATCGTCGGCTCCAAATGCGTTCATTCGCCGGAAATCTTGCCACCTTCCCAGTCATCTAGGCGGCGATCGGGCGCAACGGGGAACGCCCGGCTTGGGGCAGTCGCTTGTCGGACCGTTTATGGTGTTTCGGCTCCAACCGCTGCAGCCGCATCGATAGCAACAACCTCGAGGCCCTCAATTTCCTGCATGACCTTCCCCGCGATACCCTGTAGGTCGCCGTACATCCCGACGGTCGACTCGATCACGCCCTGTATCTGAGCCTCCCGCTTGGCCCATAGGCGTACCGTGGCCTTGCGTTCCCTCGCGAGATCGTCCTGCATATCGGAGAATTTCTCAACGATCGCCTCGACCCTGTGACGAAACCGGGGGCCCGTCAGGTAGCCGTAGACTTGTTCCATCTTAGTTGCCTGCCCGTCCTGCGCGAGGCGGGAGTTGTCGAGTTCGATAAGGGACTGCCGGAGCATGATCGCTATCGGCATCGCGCATTTGGGATGGGCGATGTAGACGCCATCCACCAAATCGAACGTTTCCACGCCTGCAGGCAGCGCCTCGGAGATCATCAACGCGATGTCAGCCTTGGCAGCGCGCTGGTCCGTCCGGAGCTTGCCCAGCCAGCCCTGGCTCCAATTCCTGGTGCGTTTTGATTCCCACAGAATCGCGCCGCAGGGCTGGCCGGCCGGCCCCACCACGCGCTGCAGCACATCACCACCGAACTCACCTTTGGCGACCGGTTCGATGATGTCCATCGGGAAGCGGCTGCCGATCAGTGACTCCAACTCAAGCTCAAGGACCTCGCCCTGAAGCTGCTGGGAACCTTGCTCGGCGCGGCGCTTTAGCTCCTCGATCTGACGCTGCATGCCGGCGATCTGTTCCTCTTTCTCGGCCACCTTCATCTTGAGGCCGTCTTCGGCTTCGGTCCTGGCCTTGATGCGAACGGCGTCCAGCCCCTCCTGGATTCTCTTTTCAATGGTCAGCGCCATTTCCCGCTTTTCATCGTCGAGCGCCCGCTGCTGCTTCATAAACTCGGCCTGTTGTAACTGCGCTGCGGCAAGCTTCTCGTCCCGCGCCCTCAACGTCGCCTCCATCTCGCCAAGCTTCCTGTCCTTGTCCTCAAGGTCTGTCGAGACCAGCAGTTTTGCCTTTCGGGCCTCTTCGGCGACTATTCCAGCACGCTCAAGCTTGAGCTTTTCGGATACCTGGCTGTCGATGTCCTCACGGGCGGCGTCGATCGCGGCCTGCTTGCGCTGAAGCTCTTCCTCCCGGGCCGTCATGACGGCGTTGCTCTGCGCCAATCGCCGTTCGTATTCCTCGCGCGTGGCCGCAATCAGCGGCGCCGCGAGCGACTCGTTGAGCTTGATGTCGGTCTTGCAGCTGGGACAGCTGATTGTCGGCTCATTGAGAGTCCTGGGCTGGACAGTCATCGGGCACTCCCTCGGGAGAAAAGGGGCAGAAAGAATGTCCTGATGTATACAGGAACGCAGCGGCCTCGAAAAGAACAAAAAGGGAACCTCGGAGTTATCCCCTGCATAGGTGGCCAGACCGGCAGTGATGTCGAGTGTACCGGCCGAGCCGTCCGGCTCGCAGCCCTGAGCGACTTTGTACCTATAGGCATTGGGCTCAAGCCGGATAGTTGAGCTTAGCTATTTGCCGCGCCAACAGCTGCACCGCCGTTCACCGTTTGTGCTTCGAAAGTCGCATAATTGGCAGTGTGGAACTCAACGGCGGCTCATTGGTTTTGCGGGTTCAGCTCGTGGAAAAGGTCCGTCGGCCTTCCGTGAATGCGGGTTTCCGCATCGCCTACCTCGATTTGGTCGATGACTGCCGGACAGGCGAGGCGGAGCCGTATCTCGCCCGAGAGCACATTCGCGCGCATGATTTCGACGAACGCGCTCTTTTCATCCGCAGTGAAAACCTGCGTTTGACGGATGCAGTGGTGCTACGCTTGTGGAGCCCGGGGCGTCTCTATGCGGCAATCCTTCATCGTGAGCCGATGCTATTGTGCAAGTTTCGCAGCACTGCGGGTGGCGATATCGCCCAAGACAGCATGAAGAAGCGTTCCAACTTCCTGTTCGGCGACCCCGGGTGCAATTCCTGATTCGGACAGTTGAACGAGAATTGCCTTGGCGGTGTTGCGCCAGAAGGCGTTCGCGTCCTTCCCGTTCTTGGATTCCAGGACCCGGGCGATCCCTTCGACCAACTTCCGCCGCCGATGCAGCGGAAACGCGCTTATGTTTGAATCACACATCGATCACCTCACCCCTTCAGTCGCGCGAATAAGCATTGGCGGGTGAGAAAATTTGGTTAACAGCGCTTTTGGACAATGGTCAGCAATGGAATAAAGCGTCTACCCAACAAGCCAAGAGGTGTGCCACGTGTTGATGATCGGCGCGTGCTGAACGGCATCTTCTGGGTGCTGCGCTCCGGTGCTCCATGGCGCGACCTGCCTCAGCGCTATGGCCCGCGCACCACCTGTTGCAACCGCTTCGTCCGATGGCGAAAAGCAGGTGTGTGGCTGCGCAGTAACGAGTCTACGGCCTAAGGTTTGCGGAGCCTCACGCCGGCGCGGCTGCCGTTCTCCGGGATGAACTCGACGCCGGCGGCCTAGAGGGCGATGCGCAAGGCAGCAACGGTTCGCTCTTGTGTGGAGCCCTGTCGGGCCGCGACATCTACTTAATGTCTATTTTAGACAGTCGCCGCGACCATAACTTTTGATAACAGGTCAGGGTCGCGGGATGCCGAGCCGCTTGAAATACCGGGTTACGTCCGGATGCTCGCGATCGTCCCGCCTCAACCGCGCAAGCGCGTCATCATCGCGGGCGAGCGCCATAGCCAAACCGGGAGCGCTTATTCTCCACGGAGCACCGGGCATTGTCTGGTTGTGAAGACGGTGCTTGATCACCAGCCGCCTGAGTGTGTCTTCGCTTACGTTGTAGTCGTACCTGAACAGATCAATGGCCCTCTGGACCGTGATCGCCTCTGCCCGTGGGATCTAGAGCGGCCGAAGCCGTTCGCCTGTTGCCGGCGCTGTTTTGACACGGCGCGCATTGGTCATTCGGCCCATCGCGCTTTTCTGCGGCCCGCCGTTTCGCCCGACATCAGGGAACGATATCGCCCCCCATGTATTAGAAACCCATGGACACTATGGACCCACGGCCACGGGATGGCGGCCGATCTTTTGACATCGGAAGTTGCCAATGCCAGGCAGCGCATCCACCGGACCGAGCTCGCGCTTCAACGCACTGAAGAAATGCTGGCGGAAAATCTCGCGCTGTGCAGCAGGATACGAACTGCGGTCGAGGCCGCAGACCGCTTGGTGAAGATCGATCCCCCCAGCTTTGAAGGACGTCGCGCGGGTTGAACTGGGCCGCGTTTCATTCGCCTTGCGGCACCCTGCCGCAAGAGCCTGCCCGTTGGCATCACAGCGTGAGCAAACATTGGACAGAAGCATTCCAACGTTCACGATGTGCAACGCCGACGCTAGATAGACACGAATTTCAGTTCAAAGAGCGAGGTTAATGCTGCGGCAAACGAAGGGGCACGGGGGGGCTTCGCGCGAGCCAGTTATCCGATCTCCCGCTCAGAAATTTCTACCAAATATTCCGACCTCCTGATGGAACCCATTCGTTGCGGGCGAGTTGCGGCTGATTGGGACGGACTTCCCGAACATGACAACGAGCAACAAAGCAGACCATCAGTCTGTCTCCGAAGCGTTTCGGAAACTGATCCGTTCCGAAGGCTATCGTCATCACGTACAAACGTTCTTAAATCTGGAGGTCGAACCAGAACTGCCGCCAACCCTACAGTCATTACTTGCGGCTATTGATCGGGCCAAACAGGGCCCGACGGAAGAAGGTCCCCAGCCGGCTGGCTGAGCGTCAGGTCAAAGAGTATAGAGGCTCGCTTCGTGGCTTGTCCCCCTGATTCCCACTCAGAAGTTATCAAACATTCTTCTTGATTTTTCTCGACAGAGGATCATGAATGTTCCCTTGGGTTCTCGCTGAGGTGGGAGGCCTTGTATGAATGTTTGGACGAACTGCCGACCCGACAAAGTGACTGCCAAACACCTTGTTCACGAGCTGATCCTACAAGCCCGTCGCGGCCAAATCATCTCCGTCAAAGAGACTATTGCAGCGGTGCGCCGAGACGGGCCACATCTGGCGGAAACTGACTGCGAGCTGGTGGAGCTTATTGTCAATGTTGCCCCAGCCTTTGGCCTGTTCGTCGGGTTCGATCTTCGCGAATAACCGCCTCCTCAACAGGGCGGACCGTGGCGACACGGTCTCGATCAAAGCGGCACTACGCGAAGCTCGGGAGGCTGCGCCTTGCTTGGTGGCCTCCGACGAAGAACTAACCGAGGCGATCGTCGAGGCAGCAACTGCCATGCCTCTGCGTGGCTTTCGACGCCCGGGAGTAGCTGTCGGCCGACTTCGGTGACCTCGCAATGGGCGCGCGCCCGTATGCTGTCATTCATTCTCAATATTCCGGCCTTGGCGTGACAGTCCTCACATTAACGCTCTCGCCGAGGACAAATAACCATCGGATGCCGCAGATTTCCGACTGGTCCTTTTACGCGATCGTCGCAACGAGTAGACCGACAACAAGCGAAATGACCAGGGCGACACCCACCGGAAGATGATGCATACCGGCTTCGTACCGACCGCTTAGATAACCGTCGATGAACCTTTGGAAACATCCCGTCACGGACTCAGACATGCCTAACAAACGGTAATCGTCCTCATCGCTGAGCCGGTTAGTAGAGACGAAACCCGCTAGCCGCCTGGGGTCCATTCATGGCTCTCCACTGGTTCAACCCTCCGATCCCCGTCAAGACCGAGCGTCCCGGGATCATCCGCAACGTCAACAACGCCGAGGCAGCCGGCGAGGAGTTGATGAAGTGGACCAAGCGTGGCCCTTGGTGGGACCTCGCGGTGCGCGTTTGCATGGCCGTGATTTTCGACGAGATGGAACCCGAGGAGGCCCGCAAGGCATTCCTGGCTGCTGCAAAAGAGGAGGGGACATTACTCCCCCCAATGACAACCAGCTAAATTGGATTGCGGTATAAGGTTCTAGGTGTCTCAGACCAACACCGCCTTCGCGAAAGGAGCCCGCCGCCAAGCATGGAGATGAGAGGCGACGGACCCCCCCCCCCACAGCGGCTGCACATCCACGAAGTAATCCCGCTGCCGCCTCTAAACCCGCGAGGGCCTACATCGTTCCCTTAGCTGCAGCTAAAGCGGGGTTGGTCGGCGGGCTCTTGCCGCTCTAAGTTCCCTCTTATGGGTCCCCTCTGGTTCGCTCCCCCGGTCTACGTGAAGACGAAACGTCCGGGCATTCGCAATGGGGTCAGCCACGTCGAGGGAGCCGCCGAGGAACTCCTGGCATGGGACACAAAGGGCCCGAGGTGGACGAAGGCGGTCCAATCCTGCGTCGACGCGTTCCAGGGCAGCGCCTCCCCCCAGGAGGCCAACGTGTATCTCTCCCCTGAGTAGGAGGTATCATGGCGCCCATCTGGTTCGTCCCTCCGGTGTTCGTGAAGACTGAAACCGGTGTCAGGCATGGCTGCAACAATGCGAAGGAAGCCCTTGAGCAGCTCAAGATGTGGACCCGGCGAGGGCCTCGCTGGGATAAGGCGGTGACCCTCTGCCTGTCAGCCTTGGAGGGCGATTCGATTGACCCCCACATAATACGAAAGGCCTTTGAGGCTGCCGCTAAGGAGGCCAACGTGTATCTCTCCCCTGAGTAGGAGTTGTCGTGGCAACCCATTGGTTCTCCCCTCCGGTGTACGTCAAGACCGACCGACCTGGGGTCACCTACGGGTGCAACAACGTCGAGGGTGCCGCCGAGGAACTCATGAAGTGGACCAAGATGGGACCTAAGTGGAGGAAGGCTGTGCAACTGTGCGCCGACGCCCTTCAGGACCGTGTGACTCCGGAAGAGGTCCGTCAGGCTTTCGAGGCTGCTGCCAAGGAGGAGAGGGTGCTGCGTGAGTAGCAGGCCGGTGCCCATGGCTATGTTGGGAAGGACCCGTTAGGCTGTCTAATGCTGACCAAGTCCGCGCTGCTCGAAATAGACCCGGATACGAGAGCATTCACTCTGGTCGGCGCATTTATGGCCATTTTGCACTTCTGAAACTGGCATCGGAGCTGCTCTGGGCGAGGTAGTTGGCGTCAATGGGGCACGTCGAGTAATCATCAATCGAAACATGGGGTTCGACGAGAAGATCAAAACCGTACGCACAGGGGACCGGAACCGGAATGTCAGGCTTCTAAAGCCGATGGCAGAAACCGGATACGCTGTGGCGGCATTTGAGGGCCCGTTCCTGCTCTTGATTATTGCACGGCCTCAGGCCGAGGCGCTAACCAAGCGGGTCGGCAATGATCGCGAAAAGCTCAATACGGCCGGCAGCGAAACTAAAGAAGTAGTCGCGCGTTGGACGGCGGATAACGCTGTTTCGTCTCTGAGTATGGTTTAGGTCAGAGTGGTCAAGCCAACGTCGCGTAAGGCAATCAATGCGTCGGGCGCTAGTCAAGCGAAGTCGCCCGCTCGTGACGAGGTCACTTTAGCGCCGCCCGCTTTCCGGCCGGTCCAACTCGCAACGCTCGTGGACACGGTCCCTGCCGGCGATCGTTGGATCCATGAAATGAAATACGACGGCTATCGTATTCTCGTTGCCGTCGGCGGAGGCGAGGCGCGAGCCTACACACGATCTGGTCTGGACTGGTCTAGCCGTTTTCCCTCGGTCCTCTCCGAGGCTCGCAACCTCAAGGTGCGCTCCGCCCTGATTGACGGCGAGGCCGTGGTTGTCGATGCGGAAGGAAGATCTAACTTCCAAGCGCTTCAAAATGCATTGAAGGGTGCCCCGGCGACTATCGACTTTTATGCGTTCGATCTGCTGCAGCTCGACGGCGAAGATCTGACAAGGCTTCCTCTTGTTGAGCGCAAGGCGAAGCTGGAGGCGATCTTGCCTGCGAAAAATCCGGTCCTTCGTTACTCCGACCATATCCTCGGCCGCGGAGAAGAGCTGCTCGATCGCTTCTGCGCAGCCGGCCTTGAGGGCGTCATCTCAAAGCTCGCGGATTCGAGTTATGTGGCGGCCCGCGGCGCAAGCTGGCTGAAGATCAAATGCCTCAGGCGGCAAGAATTTGTGATTGTCGGCTGGACGCCGTCCGACAAGGTCCGCGCGTTTCGGTCCTTGATGCTTGGCGTTCATGACGGCGGCAAGCTGCGTTACGCCGGGAAAGTCGGCACCGGCTTCGATACCGCTGAACTTCTTCGTCTCTTGAAGATCATGGCGCCGCTCGAGCAGAAGGCCGCGACCGTCGACGCACCACGCGCCGAAGTGCGCGGCGCACACTGGCTCCGTCCGAAACTGGTCGCTGAGATTGCCTTCACCGAAATGACAAATGAAGGGACATTACGACATCCGAGCTATCTTGGTCTCCGCGAAGACAAGAAGCCGGAGGCGGTCGTGCTCGAGACGGAACGTCATGCAGCCGATCTCGCCGCTGCGACAACCACCATCGCGATAAGTAACCGTGACCGCGTCATCTATCCGGAGTCCAACATCACCAAGGGACAGCTCGCCGACCATTACGCAGCGGTCGCGGCGATCATGCTTCCTTGGGTTGGCAGCCGGCCGATCAGTCTGGTTCGATGCCCACAGGGCCGCGCGAAGAAGTGCTTCTTCCAAAAACACGACGCCGGCAGCTTTGGCGACAAAGTCCACCACGTCGGCATCACAGAGAAAGACGGGCACGAGGAACCATATCTCTATGTCGACGATGCCGACGGACTGATGACTTGCGTCCAGATGGGAACGATCGAGCTGCACGGATGGGGGGCTCGGATCGAGGATGTCGAAAAGGCCGACCGCCTCGTGTTCGACCTCGACCCCGATGAAGGCCTCGATTTTGAGGCCGTCCGCGCCGCTGCCTTTCAGTTCCGCGCTATCCTTAAATCGCTGGGACTTACGACTTTCCCGATGCTGACGGGAGGCAAAGGAGTGCACGTCATCGCGCCGCTCACCCCTGGCGCCGAGTGGCCACAGGTTAAGGACTTCGCGTCTCGCCTGGCGCAGGCGGTCGCCCGGAGCGATCCGGCCCATTTCACGGCCGTGTTGTCAAAGGCGCGCCGCAAGGGTCGCATCTTTGTGGACTATCTACGCAATCAGCGCGGGGCGACCGCGATCATGCCTTACAGCGCGAGATCACGTCCGGGCGCTCCTGTCGCGGCACCGATCACGTGGGCGGAGATGAAGACAATAGACGCGCCCTCTCATTTCCACGTGGGCGATGCTCCTGAATTAAAGAAACGCGCAGTCTCCAAAACTCTGGCTGGATGGGGTCGCGCTGACCAATCCTTGCCCAATCTGTAGCGTCCGACGCGGGAAGAGGCAGTAAAGCCGGGATTCAAAGGGCAACGCGGCGCTCACGGCCTTGCCTCATTGGAACCTGCGGAGATCGGTCTCGTTTGGCTGAAGCCATGGCAAAAATCGATCCTAGGACCGTCGCCAGTCTTTTAAGGGAATACGCGCAACGGGCGTCTATGCGCGGCGACAATCCCTATCGCACAAAGGCATACTTGCGCGCGGCAGACAGTCTGATGGCGCTGTCGCAGCCGCTTGATCGGATCATCGCCGCCGGCGCCCTCACCAAGATCCCGGGGATCGGTGACGCGATCGCAGACATCGTGACCAAGCTTTACCAAACCGGCACGCACCCAAGCCTTGAGAAGCTGCGCGAGGATGTTCCAGCGGGCGTGATGGAGCTGTTTGCCATACCCGGGCTTCGTCCCGATAAGATACTGAAGCTTCATCAGGCGCTCGGCGTGAACTCGCTGGCGGAGCTCGAGGCCGCAGCGAGAGAAGACCGCATCCGCCCAGTCAAAGGCCTCGGCGCCGCGCTTCAGACAAAGCTGCTGCAGAACCTGGCCATCGTGCCAAGCGGCGAAACGCAACTTCACCTGCACAAGGCCGCCGCTCTTCTCCACCATGCGGTCATATCGGTAAAGCAACAGCATCCAGAGTTTTCGCGCGTGGAAATTGCAGGTGACTTCCGACGCGGTTGCGAGCTCGTTTCCGACTTCGCCCTGGTAGCGCAGGCCAGAAAGTCGACTGGAATCGAGGATATGGCCCTCAGGCTTGTTGTCACGGACAGGAAGCACTTTGGCGCGAGCCTGCTCGAGGCAACCGGTTCGGCAGACCACCTTGAGCAACTGAAGACGTTCGCGGCCGACAAGGGATTCACCCTAAACGCCGACGGGCTTCATCGCGGGAGAAAGCTGATCGCGTCAGCGACAGAAGAAGAAATCTACCAAGCTCTAGACTTGCAGTTTATCGAGCCTGAATTGCGCGAAGGCAGGGACGAGATTGAGCGAGCGGCAAAGCAGAAGCTACCCGCCCTCATTCGGGATGAAGATCTGCATGGCATCCTGCATTCTCACACGACCGCATCCGATGGCACCGAAACGCTTGAGGCAATGGCTGAAGCCACGCGTAGGCGCGGTTTCGAATACTATGGTGTCGCCGATCATTCGCAGTCCGCTCACTACGCAGGCGGCCTTTCGTTGCAGGAGATTGCTGAACAGCACCGCGAAGCTGACCGGCTGAACAAGGCATACAATGGAAAATTTCGCATACTGAAGGGCATCGAGGCGGACATCCTGGCTGATGGCTCGCTCGATTACCCGAATCATATTTTGGAGCACTTTGATTTCGTCGTCGCGAGCGTGCACAGCCGCTTCAAGTTGCCCAAGAAGGAACAGACGGGGCGTATCATTGAGGCGATCGGAAATCCTCGGACGACAATCATCGGGCACATGACCGGTCGCCAGCTGTTGCGCCGGCCCGGTTATGATCTCGACGTCGACAAAGTCCTCAAAGCGTGTGCGAAACACGGCGTCGCTGTCGAAATCAACGCACATCCGTGGCGACTCGACCTCGACTGGCGCTGGCATCAAAAGGCACTCGATCAGGGCTGCATCTTCAGCATCAATCCGGACGCTCATTCGATCCGCGAGCTCGACCACATGCATTGGGGTGTCGAGATGGCGCGCAAGGGCGGTGTCCCTGCGAAGCGGGTCCTGAACGCGATGCGTTTGACGGCCCTCCTTGCGCATCTCGCACGGCGCAGGCAAACGTCCTAAACTGCTTGTGCGCCCGGCCTATCAGCGCAGGAGTCCGTCCTTCTCAAAATCTTCCCAGCCGCGCAAACTGGAGTGCGAGTTCTCATCGGGGCCATAGCCAGCTGAAGCTGCAGTTCCGCGACCGCTTCTTTGAGCGCGTTTCATAGCGGCCTTCCCCGCGGCTCGCCGCCTATTCTCTGCAGCTGTCGCTGCGTCCTGTTCGCGCCAGACCGTAACCAGGTCGCGGTCAAGCACATCCTCCACGTGCTGCGGGTCGAACACGTGAAAGGTGATGTTCCTTGCCCGCCCGCGGAGTTTCACCGTTTTCGTCCCGGCGCTCTGCAAGCGACCATCTTTCAGCCAGCGGCGCCGTTCGGCCGTCGAGATCGTCAGAATGTCCTCGATTTCACGGGGGATTACGGGCAGGTCTTCGATATTCTGCAGTGCTTTGGATATGATCCCGAATACCACCTGCACATCATTCTCGGCGCCCTCAGACAGGCGCAGGGTAAGCACGCGGGACTCGATATGGAGCAATTTCCTGAACTCCGTTGGAAGGCGGGCGCGTATTTCGAGAAAAATACCCCTCGCTCTGACGGACGATCCAAACGTTGCAGCCGGGGTTAAAGGCCACTCTCCAATCAGCTTCGCTGTTGCATTGGTTTTTCGGCGCGTGGACATGCCCCTTTATATAGGTCACCGATTGTCGGCAGCGATGAGCCGATCGCAAAGCCAACAAAGTTCTAATCCGCCAGCGGTCTGAACCACGATGCCCAAAGGCGCAACCACGATTGTGAGCGGGGCCGTTTGCAACTTCGGCTAACAGGAAACGGCAGAGTTGATCTCGAAGTGCGATATCAGGCGCGTCGCCGCCTGGCGGCTTTTTGGGGGCCGTTTGCTGTCCGTCCGGTTATTGCCGAGGGACCAGTTAAAGCCGCCGTTCGGCTCACGACCTCTTCGCGGAATACAAGGCAAGTTCAGATCCCGCGGAAGCCGACATTGAACTGCCTCTCCGTTTACACGTTTGGCAAATGTTGCGAATGGAGGGAGTTGCATGTTTGAAGGTTTCTCGCTGGAGCAGATCAAACTTCCGGAAGCGACGCTCAGAGTGCGGGTTGGTGGAAGGGGCCACCGCTTCCTGATGCTGCACGGTCATCCTCGCACCCATGCCACTTGGCATCGCGTGGCGCCGATTTTGGCTGAGGAATACACCGTAATTTGCCCTGGTCTTCGGTGCTCGCCCTTGCGGTGTGTCGCAACACAATCAGCGCGTCCGGTTTGCCGTGAACAGATCTTGCTGATGCACCAGTTCGTCCGCGACGGGCTGACGGAGGCGGCGTGTGCCATTCGGGTGGATGGCCGAAAATAACCCCACCTCTGCATGACGCGAATTGTCCCAGCCCGGGTAGGCCGTTATCGGGTACAGGCAAATACCCTCGAATCGATGCTCCGACACCCATAGCGGCACGCACCTCGTCGCGGAATACATAGTGGAGCCAAGCCGGCCCGCCGGATCCCTCTGAGCCGGTCTCGGCAATGAACATCGGCTTACCGTACCGATGAGCAACCTCGAGCAACATTTCCGACAAAGCGCGGTACTCATGGTGTCCCATCGATATCGTCGGCCCGTTTATTTACCATTGATTGTGCGGCTAGAAATTCAGGCCCACGACAATCGACAACATCTTCGCTCCCGCCCAACTCAGGTTCGACGCGGCCCAGCAACATGTCGTAAGCTTCGAACTGCCCCTGACGGGCGTTTTCGGCCCGACCCCGTTCGCTGCGGGTCCGGTCACGAGGAGCGATTTGGATAAGGGGCTCGGCCCAGACAAATCTGCAGGCGGGGTCGATCTCCCGCATTGCACGAACACCCGCGATGGCAGCCTTCACGAGATGCCGCTTGAACCATCCACGTTTGTTCGGCCCCACGCGGGAAATAGCCGACCTCAACAGCCCATGCGAAAAAGGAGATCTAGTTGATGGGACACAACAGAGGCGGTGTTCCGGCGATCGAACGCTGTACGCTCACGGCTTCTGCCGCGAACGAGGCATAGGCATCGATGAAATGCAGCGATCCCTGATCGACATGGTCTGGAGATCCGTAATGGAAGATGTCCCAGATAACCTGGACACCTGCCGATCGGGCCGCCTCGACCATTGGCGCCCAACTTGACCAGTCATAGGCGAAGCTTGCGGAACCGGAGCCTCCACCTGGTGCTCGTCCATACGCCCCACTTCGCTCATTCGAAGTCTTCTTTCAGCAGTCGGCTTCGAACTCGGCCGCCTCGTTAGGACCGGGAACCGCGTTGGCGAAATACCGCATCCAATGGGGCGCGCGCCATCTTCGTTGCTCAGTCCAGCTCGTCCTGGCGTGACCGGGTAATGCCGAGCCGATTTGGTCGAGCCTTTGTTCCTGTGGTGGACTGTCCGGAGCTGGGTGGCGAAGGAGGAACAAGGAGGGCCGTGCCAAGTTCGGGGCGATATACCACCGCCGCCGATCGACTCGAGCGGCTGCTCAGCAACAAGAGAGGCACGGGATCACATGACCGTTCAGATTCGACTTTCCGAGATCGACCACGCCAGGCGCGAGGATCGTGGCGACGGCGCTTGGAGCATCGCACCGGACTTGGGCTATTTGCGCCTAGCAATCGTCAATGTCGTGTTCTTCGGCGCACCGGGCAGCGGAGATCGGAACTGGATGCTGATCGATACCGGGTTGCCGACGTCCCGCGGCAGCATTCTTGCGGTCGCGGAAAAGCGGTTTGGCACGAACGCACGGCCGGCCGCGATCATCCTGACCCACGGCCATTTCGACCATGTGGGAACGGTTCTAGACCTCGCGAATAGGTGGGACGTGCCTGTCTTCGCGCATCCACTCGAGCGCCCCTATTTGGACGGAACCGCGTCCTATCCGCCACCGGATCCCTGGGTCGGGGGTGGACTGATGGCGCTGCTTTCGCCGCTTTTTCCACGGGGGCCAATTGATCTTGGCAACCGTTTGGAACTCCTACCTGCCGACGGATCGATCCCCGGAATGCCCGGATGGCGATGGCTACACACACCCGGGCACGCTCCTGGGCATATCTCGCTCTGGCGCGAGGAGGACCGCTCGCTGATCGTAGGGGACGCTTTCATCACCACCGGTCAGGAGTCAGTCTATGAGGTCGCCGTTCAGGATCTTGAGATGCACGGTCCGCCGCGCTACTTCACGCCGGACTGGGATGCGGCGGAAAGATCCGTGAAGCACTTGGCTGCCCTGAACCCGCACATGGTCATCAGTGGACACGGTGCGGCTGCCGCGGGAGTGGGCATGCGTCAAGCTCTTGACAGCCTGGCTGAGCGGTTCAGGGTGTTCGCCGTCCCGCCGAAATTGAAATTCGTGCGCGAGCCGGCGGCAGTCCAAGGTAGCTGAGGCTAACCGAGCCGCCGTCGTTCTGAAATATGGTCAAATTGGGCAGACTCTGTCTCTCGACCCGGTAGAGTTACCCCGTCGGGTCGCGCTCTCCATCGTCGCCGACAAACTCTGACAAGCGGAACAAACCCGGAAGGCGCCGGGTTAGGGCGTTCGATCGGCGTAGGGCGACTGCGGGCCAAGCGCCCCGAAATTCTGCGTCAGGAGAAGACGTCAGATGAAAACGAGTAACCCGAAGGACGCGTCCTCTCCGCCGGCGAGCCGACCGGCAAGAAGTTGTTCGAGCCCACACGGGTCGTCATCCGCCAAGACTTGGCTTCGATTCGCTCATCGGCCAAAACCGTGGAGGAGATCAAATGGCAAATCTGGGAAGATTGGCGATCGCGATGCTTGGCGTTCTGGCATACCAAAATCGCGACAAGCTCTGTGAATTGATTCCGGGAGCGGGGTATCTTAACCCAAACGACCCGCAACGCAGAATTCTGGCTCAGATAACGAATGGCGTGTCGAGGGCTGACCTTGGTGAGATCCTCGACCGGTTCAGGGAGGTGGGGGCAGGATCGAAGGTCGACTCGTGGGTTGGCAGCGGGCCAAACCAACCGATTGAGCCAAGGGACGTCCAAGCGGCAATGGACGAAGGTACACTCACGTCCATTTCGATGCAGACGGGTCTTTCGCGCGAGGAGCTAATCAGAAGGATTGCGCGGGATCTACCCGAGACAGTCAACGAGATGACGCCGAATGGTGAATGGCCGCCTGAGCCGACACATGGCTTGGATAAGTCGACCCTGCTCGACAATGTATCCTAGGGGACACAGCCAGGAATGCAGCCGGCCAAGGCGAGATCCAGGGTGGCAACTCTACACGGGGGGACGCTCCTGCGCGATCGCCTTCATCCGCTCGCGAACGAAGGATCTGTTTCGAGCGCGCCGAACGCGCAACTGGCCGCCATCCTGAAAATGCGGCACCGCTGCAACGCGGCGCCCTCGCTCGCGTATATCGGTGAGCGGAAGAAGGCGCGTTCCTGGCTGGCCAGAGCGCTGGCGATCGATCCGGACGACTTCGTGACGCAGTACAACGCCGCTTGCATGTATTCCGTGCTCGGGGAAGTGGAGGAAGCGGTGCGGTACCTGGAAAGAGCCGTCGGAGGAAGCGTGAGTCAGAACGTATTGGAACGAATCCGTCACGAAGTCATTTCGACGCCATTCGCGATCACCCGCGGTTCGTGCAGCTTCTTAGTTCACTTGGCTTGTGACGCACAGCTGTACTTGCACAAGCTTCGGCCTGCCTAGCAGCCGCGTTCGGTTTGGGTGGCGGATTCAACTAATCGCAGCAACACACGCTCTTTTCTGAAAGATGGAGTGTGAGCCATGAAGCAGCGAAGTCGCATCTACTACTCGGCCGCTCAGCGCCTGAGATTTGGGTTCGATGGCAGGCGGGCGAGTCGATGAGCTCGATCGGACGACGATTCGATCGGGAGTCTTCATCGGTCCGTTCTTGCCGCCGCGCCTGGGCCTTGCACTGGCGGGCTGCCGGCCTTGCCTGTCGCCGGTGGTGTTTTCCCCCACATTTTGCTGCCGCTGCTTGTGCTGCTCACCTGGCCGCTCGCCATGGGCAAGTATTTCGCCCCGGCATCGTCTCTGCGGGGTTTGCTTCGTCGGCAAAGGACATCGCCAGCTGGCCTCACAGCTGCGGTCGATCGCGGCCGAATCGGGATTATGCTGGCCGACGCGCTGGCCGGCGGCCGCTTCACCCGCTACAATGATCTGTTGATGCCTGCCGGCATTATTGCCGGGGCCGGCGACCGGTTGTTCGATGCGAAAGCCGAGGCTCTTAGACTACAATCGGAGATTCCTGGTTCCTTTGTCGATATCATCCCGCAGGCCGGCCACATGGTCCACCACACCGCACCGCTAGCTGTTCTCGCCATGGTGGACAGGGTCGCTGCCGCGGCCAGCATGAAGTAGGCCGGCACTGGCGCGATCCCGAAGAAGTGGAATCGCGATTTTCGGAAAAGATCATGCTCAAAAGCAATAGGTAGAACCCCGTCCCGACTCTATCGGGTGGCGAATCCGATGATTTACTTCACGGCGGCACGCACTTCAGCGAACCGCATCCTGTGCATCCATCCGCGCCGGTTCGGCTAACATCGACGTCGAGGTCCCGTATCTTGGGATTTGGCCAGGGGAACGGCCCCAATTCCGTGTTCGGCTTCTGCCTCTCTTTGTGGCTGCCAGCATCTAGTCGTCTGCAAATCGAGGCCACGGACTGACAAGCACCCCCGCACTACAAGGAGCTGGCGGTCGGAGAACAAATGTAGACATGTCGCACCATCCTTGCGGTACGGCTTGCGATGCATACTGACGGTCGAGGGCTTAATGTAACCAAATCAACGGCTCGGCGTTTCGGTCAGCGCCGTTGCAATGAGCGAAGCCATAACCTCTGTCACGAGCATAGACTGGCGATTTCATGAGTCGCAATTTTCTGGTGATCGAACCTGAGGAAGGCATTGCCGTGCTCAAGGGGCTTGCCTCCTCGGCGCGGATCTCGATGCTGAAACTGCTGCATGAGAAGGGGCCGATGAATGTCAACGAAATCGCCGCCGAGCTGTCGCTGCCGCAGTCAACCGTCTCGACCAATATCCAGGTGCTGGAGGATGCGGGGCTGATCCGCACCGAGAGCCTGAAAGCGAAGAAAGGCAACCAGAAAATCTGCTATCCGACCGCCGAAAAAGTGCTCATCGTGTTCAAGGGTGAGTATCGTGCGGTCAAGAACGACGCGATCGAAGTGTCGATGCCGATCGGGCTTTACACCGGCTTCGAGGTTACCGCGCCCTGCGGCCTTTGTTCGCCGGACGGCATCATCGGTCTGCTCGATGTGCCGAACACTTTCCTTGATCCGGACCGCATGAAAGCTGGTCTGCTATGGTTCACGCGCGGTTTTGTCGAATACCAGTTCCCCAACAATGCCAAGCTCGCCAATGCCGAGATCACCGGACTCGAAGTTGCGATAGAGCTGTCTTCGGAAGTGCCGGGCACCAGCGCCGATTGGCCCTCGGACATCACGCTGACGATCAATGGCGTCGATGTCGGCACATGGACGTCGCCGGGAGATTTCGGCGACAAGCGCGGCGTCTTCACGCCCTCCTGGTGGAAACTCAAGGGTTCGCAATACGGCAAGCTGAAGACCTGGCGAATTGCCAGGGACGGCACCTATGTCGACGGCGTCAGGATTTCCGAAACCGGCCTCGCCGCACTCGATCTGAAGAGCCATCATTCAATCCGCGTCCGTATCGGCGTCAAGGACGATGCCAAGCGCCCCGGCGGGATCAATATTTTCGGCAAGGGCTTTGGAAATTACGATCAGGACATTGTGCTCAGGATCAAAACCGCGTGAATCGACTGGCCGCGTTGCTGCGCTCAGTTACAGTTCATTGCTAGGCTAGGCTTGCAGCTGGCACCGCCGTCCATGAGGCGACCGGCTTGCCTGACGTGTATAGATCCCTCGTCGCAAGCTTTGCCCACTGGCTGCGAATCCCCTGCTACCCTCAATCACCAGTACAAAGGGATCCGTCCCACCAACCAACAGCCAGAGCATCCTCCGTTCCGGCAAATGCCGGAACTTACCATCTAGGCAACTCTCGAAAGTATATGCCGATCCAGGTCACACTTAGCCAACCCGAACCGCCAGCGATGGTTGGTCGCCTCACGCCTGCTCTGGTAGAACAAGGTCAGTTGCCGGCCGTCGATCATCACCGTCGAATGGCCATTCTCGCCGGGCTCACCAGGGTCGAGAACGGGGCCAACGGAAACGTAGGGACCCTTGACGTCATCGGCGATGGCGAAGAAGACGCGCTGCCGGCTGCCGCGCGGACCTTCGGGGAGGAAGCAGGTGGCGTTGAGAAGCACACGACCGTCCGGGAGCTCGACGAGCTGCGCGCCTTCGATCCCCCATTCGTAATCGGGGTGCTCGCGCGCATTGTGATGCGGCACGTCGAGATGATCGAGTATCTTGCCGAGACGTTTCCATGGCCCGAACCAGGAATCGGATTGGCTGCGCGCCAGATAGACATCAGGCTGGGGCACCCTGGTGAATTTGGGCATGCCTGAATAGACGATGTAGCGCTTGCCGTCGACGATTGCCGGATGGGGATCGTAGATGCCGTCCTCATCGGTGTCGGGCAGCGACAATATCGCCGGATTGAGCACCACCCAATGAAAGCCGTCATTGGAGACCGCGTGCTCGCAACGTCCGCCGGACTTCATGAATTCGGTCTGGATGAACATATGGAAGACGCCGCACTCATGAATGACGCCGGGCGCCGCAATGCCCGATCCGGTTACCGGCAAAACGATCGCCTCGTGCTCTGTCCAGGGTCCATAAAGATCCGGCGCTGTGGCGTGGAGGATTTTCCAGCTCTCGGTTGTGACGGTGCCGCTGGAGCCGAAGACGTGCCAGAGCGTGCCGTCGAACACCGGACAAGGGTCCTTCAGATCATCCACAACCTGCGGGTGAAACAATGGAAAGACGTTGGTTTCAAAGTCGATCTTCATTCGCCAGCCATCCCTCGATTCGTCTCGGTCTCCATTCAAATGAACCACCGGCGCGACTCAGATGAATCGATTCCAAGCGTATTTATAGCTCCGCTGATGAACGGTTGTTGAACGATTGAAGGATTTGAACCGCTCTGTGGCAAAGGGCCACATTTGGGGAGCCCGACCTGACGCGAGGGGCTTCATCATGTGGATCGAATGGGGGCGGTCGGCTCGCCCCTTCTCTGTCGAGCCGTCGCAAGTGGAGCGGACGGCTGGTCTCGCCCGAGACAGTTTGGAGCTATGGAACAACTTATCGGGATGGAAGTTATATAGAAGGCTGCGAACTTCATGTCAAAGCTGCCTCGATTGACTTTTGTTAGTCGAGGCATTTTGTAACTATATCGAAGGATAATCTACATGGAAATGGCGGCGGGCCGGGCCAAAACACCAAAAAACCCTGTACAACCGTCTATTTTAATTTGCTTTTCACACCTCCGATGGAACTTCGTATATCAGAGACCACAACACATTCTGACCCTGGCGTCAAAACAGCAACAGCTAATTTACTTCGAAGAGCCGATCTTCGATGAGAGGCGCCACCCTTCGATGCGGGTGCACAATATTACCCCCAAGATCAGAATAGTGACGCCGCTGATCCCAGTTGGTACTTCCGCGACCAGGGCGGACGCAATCCAGCGCAGGTTCGTCGATCAGATCCTCGCCTCCACGCCGCATGACCGATTGACGACCTGGTATTACACGCCCATGGCGCTACGCTTCAGCGATCATCTCGCCTGTGACGTCTGCGTCTACGACTGCATGGATGAACTCTCCGCGTTCAAAGACGCTCCCGCAGAGTTGACGCAGTTGGAAAAGGCGCTGTTGCAACGTGCCGATGTCGTCTTCACGGGCGGGCAGAGCCTCTACGAGGCCAAGCGCAGCTTGCATCGGGCGATCTTTCCCTTCCCGAGCAGCATCGACGTTACCCATTTCCATCAGGCTAGGGCGCCAGGTGAAGACCCGTTCGATCAGGCCGACATACCTCACCCGAGGGTGGGGTACTTCGGGGTCATCGACGAACGGCTCGACCTTGAACTTATCGCGCATGCGGCTGCGGCAATGCCAGACGTGCATTTTGTCATGCTCGGCCCTGTCGTCAAGATCGATCGGGCGAGCCTTCCCACGGCAGGCAACCTGCATTGGCTGGGCGGCAAGTCCTATGCAGACCTGCCGAACTATCTCAGGCATTGGAGTGCCGGCTGGATGCCGTTCGCGCTCAACGAAGCGACCCGCTACATCAGCCCGACCAAGACTCCCGAGTTTCTTGCGGCAGGACTGCCGGTGTTGTCCACGGCGATCGTCGACGTTGTGCGTACCTACGGCGTCGAAGGCCTTGTCGAGATTGTCGAGGCGGAGGACATCGAGGCCAAGCTTCGCTCGATCCTGGCCCACCCCCGCGATTTCCTGGTGAAGAAGGCCGACGCCTACCTCGCCGACATGTCCTGGGAGAAGACCTGGAGCGCGATGGCTGCCCACATCGAGCGCGCCCATGCGATGAAGAGCGTCGTCCCATTCCTGAGGAGGGCGTGAGCGTGTTCGACTGGTTGATCGTAGGGGCCGGTTTCGCCGGCAGTGTGCTGGCCGAGCGTATCGCATCGCAACGGCAGGAAAGCGTCCTGATCATAGACAGACGAAATCACGTCGGCGGCAATGCCTATGACTGCTACGACGAGGCGGGAATACTAATTCACCGTTACGGGCCTCACATCTTTCACACCAACGCCCAATCGATCGTCGACTATCTGTCGCAATTCACGCAATGGCGGCCTTACGAACATCGCGTGCTGTCGCTGGTCGATGGAAAGCTGCTGCCGATACCGATTAATCTCGACACCATAAACCGCCTCTACGGCCTTGAATTGACGTCCGAGCAGCTGCAGGACTTCTTCGCTTTCCGACGCGAAACGGTCAAAGAAGTCCGCACCGCCGAGGACGTCGTGGTGAGCACAGTAGGCAGAGAGCTCTACGAGAAATTCTTCCGCGGCTACACGAGGAAGCAGTGGGGTGTCGACCCTTCCCAGTTGAGCAAGTCAGTGACTGCGCGAGTCCCGACCCGGACCGATCGCGACGATCGGTATTTTGGCGACAGCTTCCAGAACATGCCGGCAGGCGGGTATACGCGCATGTTTCAGCGCATGCTGGATAGTCCCAAGATCAAGATCATGCTGCAGACCGACTACCGCGAAATTCGCGACAAGATCCCCTTCCAGCAGATGATCTATACCGGTCCGATCGACGAGTATTTCGACTGGAAGCTTGGTCGCTTGCCCTACCGTTCGCTGCGCTTTGAGCACACGACGCTTGATTGCGAGCAGTTTCAACCGGTCGCCGTCGTCAACTATCCGCAGACGGAAAAATACACACGGATCACCGAGTACAAGCATATGACCGGTCAGCAGAGTCCGAAGACCAGCCTCACCTACGAATACCCCACCGACGTCGGAGATCCTTATTACCCGGTGCCGCGGGCTGAAAACGAGGCTTTGTACAAACGATACGAAGCTTTGGCCGCGGCGTGCCCGGAGGTCTGGTTCGTCGGACGTCTTGCAACATATCGCTATTACAATATGGATCAGGTGGTCGGCCAGGCATTGGCTACGTTCGGGCGCATTCAGACACGCCTGCCAGCAAACGGGATGCTCGTCACGCCGACGCAGCGCGAGGCGGCCGAGTGAATGATGCGCCGGCCTGACCGGCGTCGGGCGACCCACGGCCAAAGAGACCAACGATGTTTCTCGGCTTCTCGGCGAACAGCTCTAGATATGCTGTGCTGTTGATGCAGCTGAAAAGCGCGCACTGTTCGTATCAGCGAGGCTATAGCGCGCTTGCTTGTTGTTCCTCAAACGCCAAGAACGATTGGCGCTGGCGCTCCAACTCGTCCGCAAGTGGCTTGCGAACAGTGCGCGAGCCGTCCGCATGAATGGTGGAGAACAAGCCGACTTCGGCGTGGCGCGAATTGTCCCAACCTGGGTAGGCCGTGACCGGGTACAGGCATATACCCTGAACAGGTGCACCGAGGCTCGTCGCATCGCGCACTTCGTCGCAAACGTAGTGAAGCCAGGCTGGCCGGCCTGAACCTTCGGCGCCGGTCTCGGCGATGAACATCGGCTTCTTGTATCGTTCGGCGACCTCGACCAGCAATTCCGAAAGTGCACGGTATTCGTGGTGCCCCATCGGTATCGTTGGGCCATTCAAGTACCATTGGTTGTGCGGATAGAAGTTGAGGCCGATGACGTCCACAACGTCCTCGCTGCCGCCCAACTCCGGTTCCACGCGCCCGATCAGCATGTCATACGCCTCGAATTGGCCCTGGCGAGCATTTTCGGCGCGCCGCCGCTCGGGGTGAGTACGGTCACGAGGAGCAATATGGATCAGCGGTTCAGCCCAGATGAACCTGCAGCCGGGTTCGGCCTCCCGCATGGCCCTCACGCCGGCGACCGCTGCCCTGACAAGGTGTCGTTTGAACCATCCACGCTTGTTCGGCCCGACTCGGGGGAAATAGCCGACCTCCACAGCCCATGCAAAAAACGAAATCTCGTTGATCGGGCACACCAGGGGAGCCACCCCGGTAGCGGAGCGATGAACCCGAACAGCTTCCGCGGCGAAACGGACGTAGGCCTTGATAAACCCCGGGCCACCTTGGTCGATATGGTCTGGCGAGCCATAGTGGAAGATATCCCAGATAATCTGCACCCCGGCCGCCTGGGCTGCTTCGATCGCGGACGTCCAACTCGACCAGTCGAAGACTCCGGGCGCTGTTTCAATCAGGTGCCAGCGCAAGCCGTCGCGGATCGTGCGAAGCCCAAGCTCGGCACAACGGCGATAGTCGGCATGTGCATGGATGTCATGTGAGGTCGCGCGGATCAGATCAAGACGGGCCCCGTCGGCGCGCCTGTGGGAGGAACACTCGAAACCAGCCATGAAAAAGCTGTCGAACCCGGAAGAGCCTGCCGTGGGCCGACGAGCGGTATCCTCGTTCATACCAACATCCTGTCGCCCAAGGCGTGGGCAAGTAATCGCATTCGCAGTCCCCCATTGTCAGTTCCGGTGGCCTAGTCGAAACCGGTCGGCCACCACCACGTCGACGGCTCGGCGGCTGCGGTGTACACGTGTGCCTGGATTGGCGAATACAACCAAGCTCCAATCCCGTCTGCCGGGGGCCGCGGTCGCGTCGATTCGATCCGAAGTTATGCGGCCTGTTGCATCGCCCGTTCGTTGACGCCTGTTTCGCCTAGTCGGGTGAGCGCCTCATCGGTTGCTTTTTCTTCCTTGAGCGTCTGTTCGAGTAGCGGGACGGCGTCTTTCAAGCCAAGTAACCCGGCCCATGTGACAAGAGTCCCGTAGCGCGCTATTTCATAATGTTCGACGGACTGGGCTGCAGCCACGAGACCCGCGTCCAATGCCGGAGCCTCCTCGAATTCCTCCAAAATCTCCTGTCCTTCTTCGATGATGCCGTCGATCGCCGGGCACGTTTTCCCTTGGGCTCTCCTGCCAAAGGCGTCGAAAACTTGCTGCAGACGCTCGATCTGACCTTCCGTCTCGTCACGATGTTTTTCGAACGCCGCCTTCAACTCTTCGGACTCCGCGCCCTTTGCCATTTTCCGGAGCGCCGTCAGAATCTTGCGTTCGGCGTAGTAGATGTCTTTCAGACCATCATAGAAAAGGTCTTCCAAGCCCTTGGAGCTGCCCTGAGAGCTTTTTTTCGTCGCCATTGTCATCTCCTCTTTCATTTCTATCGACGCATGCATGGCTCTAACTGGACCAGTCTCTTGTTGTTCCTTCGGCGACGGCACACCGGCAGCCAACAGCGAGCGACGGTCGGGTTGACCGCTGATTTCAGTCCGCCGCGCCAGCAGCGGCTTGAGCATCTCGGCTGCGCTCCATTGCGGAAGTTCCGGAATGAGGATCGTCTGCCTGAAGGGTTTCCGCTGTCATCGAGTCCTTGCGGCCGCATTTTTCGCAACGGACCTTTGCCCGCACCTGATCAAGGTTCCCGATCTCTTCTCGGGCCCCCAATGGCGTCGAACCTGGACGAAGTTGCCGACCAGATCAGCAGTGTATAGGGGCCGCGGGCCTGTTTTGTGATGTAGTTGAACTCACCTTGAGGCAGCTGCTCGCGCAGGCGTTTGGACGACAGGCGGACGGCATCATGGCCTCTAAATTCGAATTCGAGGTCAAGAGGACCACGTCCACAGCATAGTTGCACCTAAGATCCTCCTCGATGTCGCCAGCGGCGCGAAGCCTCAGATGGTCTTCGAAAACCCCCTCTGCGGACCGAGCATGTCATGTCTCCTTTGCAGTACCGGAAAGGCCGTGGACAGCCGTGTCGTCCTTCGCGATGCTGAACGGATGCGACGGCGGTTTGTTCGTGAGGCCAACATGCGCTGGAGCCGGATTGACTTGCACCCCCGATCACAAACGAATGAGAACATTCAATCGGGGTCCTCATGGCTTCCGCCATCGACATTCTGGCATGCTGACCAGCGACGAGGTCGGCAATTGTCCAGGACTAGAGCGGCCGGCCAGGTGCAGCGGTGCCGGGGGGACCTCACGCTCCAAGGCCGTCCTGGCCTTCGCCAGCGACAACCACAGGGCCTGCAAAAAAGCTTCATCTGCTTGCGGTGTTAATCCGACCTCCTTGCAATGTTCAACGATCCTGTCCTGGATCGACACTGCGGTTTCATACCGTTGGACAACCCTTGCCAGAACGTCCTGACAGGTGCCAATCGCCACCTCCCGAATGTGGTCAGCGACGGGAGAGAGGGCAGCACGGGTGACATCATGAGCAACGGGGGCGTCCCGATCAGTCGGATGTATTCCGCCTCGGGCTGCCCATAAGAACGATCCGCCAACGCGCGTCTATAGCAATAGCTTCAGCCTTCAATTGAACAAAGCAATCGTGTGGGGACCGGTCCTCACCCATGACCAGGGCTGCCCCGGTCATACCGTCAAAGCCAATAAGGCCAACCTCGGCCTCGACCTCAGCCCGAAGCTTCGCCACCATTAACCCGAGACCGCTCTCGAAGAAATCGACGGTGTCAATCGGGACCGAGGTCTGCTCCAGGTGCGTCCTCAGTCCCAAGTGACGGGCTTCGAGGTGAGGCTGCAGCAACGTCAGATCCGGTGCGCTCAGGCGCCGCAACAGTTCGTTCTTGAACGAGGTTTCCATCTGCGCTGTCTCCCGATCGGGGCGGAAGGGCGATGGTCGCTCACAACTGACGATGCCCTAACAATTGTCGACAGTCAGGGGAAAGTATACCTAAAAGGGCGGGGAGTCTCAAAAAGCTACTATGCTGACCAGAGAAGCTCGTCAGTCTGGCGATCATCAAGATGCTGCTAACAAGCAGTGTCCGCCTCTACCGGTCGAAGGTTGCCTTCGCAATCTGGTGTGCGCCTTTTGTCGAAGCATACGGCCCCAAACTGATTCATCCTCTGGGGAAGCCAAGCGGTATCGACGCTGCCTGAAAACTTACGCGCAAGCGCTCCACACTTTCGGGGCGGCGCTTTGTCGATGGCCCAGAGTAGCCAAGCACCCCTTCTTTATCCCAGAGTATTCGTCTTCGCCTATTGCTCCGGAACGGCAGAGGTTTGCGGACGATTTCGTGCTGCTTCGGCAATTTCCGGGATGTATTTCGTCGCGGTGCAGCTTCGGTTCACATTGGCGCGTGCGTCGAATACCTCTTTCTCGCAGACCCGCTTGGCGAGCTCGATAGGCACATGAACTGCCAGAGGCACTTCCACCTCGGAGATTCCAAGCTCCCGTGCGATCTGCTGTTTCACTTCGTGCCTGCCAAGCGAAACGTCGACGCCGACATCCTCGGCATCTTCGGTTGTCGATGATGCGCCTTGCCCCGGAAGATCTTGCTGCTCGGTCTGAGCAAATGACTGCACGGCAAAGAGTTGCAACGCGAACACGGCGAGCGGCAAAATTCGTTGGAATACTCTCATGCCTGGCTCCTGCAGGTGCCTTTAACAACGGCAAAGTGTTTGAAGCGTTCCAGAGGCGGGGATGCGCGCGCTCAGCGGCAGTCGAGGCGGGTTTTTTCTGTTGGCGTGGAATACGATATGGCGACCGTGGTTGGGTGCCGACAGCCGACTGCGCTGGCACATCGGAGTGTAGGAAGTTGCCTACCGAGAAAGAAAGACAAGCCAGAGACGAGCGCGCCTCGGATGCTGCACGAGGATTGACCGACATTGAGCGTGCGGCACGAGACGCAAAGACCGCGGCTTCGGGAGCAGCGCCTGAAGGCCGCACTTGCTGTGACGTCGGCCCGCGGCATCTAAACCGAAGAGGACACCAAAACCGCGAAAGCCTAGCAGTCACTTGCACCACACGGGAGCTTGCATTCAACCCCACGGTGCTCAAGATCCAAGTAGGCTCTGCAGCTCTCTAGGCTCAGAACGTCGTGCACCCAAGTTAGATCCTGCTGCAGCAGTCAGGACTACCCCAGAACGAATATGGCCAGCAGGGCAACAAAGAGAACAAGGGCGATCGCGGCGCCCCAGATGAGGACCTTTCCGGTGCCGCGTTGCTCTTCCTCGCGAGAAACGTCTTTCGCCATTCCATGCATCCTTTGCGAAGGTCCAAACTGAGCAACGTGCCGTGCCAGGCTGTTCCCAACGCTCTCGGAGCCAACTTGGTGTCAGTCCAACTGCCGGTTGCCGTAGGGCTTCTTCGCTTTAGCGCTATCGGCAATACAGCGCGGCTCTCCTCTGAGCGCGACCGCAGCTCCCTTCAGGCAAGATGCGCGAGCAGACGGATATCTATCTGACCGAAAGCAAAAGAAACCACGCGTGCCCCACTGAAAGCACAAGCAAGCGCAAAGGTTCCTGAACTGATGCTCGGCTGGCGGGAACTTGCTCGCCAGCCGAGTTGAGTTCAGGCGATGGTCGGGGGAGACTGGCCAGCCACACGCTGGTGATTCCAACCTGAGCCGATGTGCCAATCAGCAACCTTCGTCGGTCTTTTTGACCTGGCCTGGCGCGGCGGTGTTGGCTGCCGTGTCCTGCTGACCTGGCGCCGCCTGCTGAGCGCTGCCAGTCTGCTGGCCGGGCGCACAGTCCCTGGCCGAGTTCGGATTTGTGGTGCCGCTGGTGGTGGTCGTGTCGGTGCCTTGATCGCCGGACATGTTGGTCCCGCTGCTCGTCGTGCCGGTGCCCTGATCCGTCGTGCTGGGCATGGTCGTCGTGGTCGAGGTTCCGCTCGTCGAGGTTCCGCTCGAAGTTCCGCTGGTCGTCTGGGCAAAGGAAAGCCCGGCCGACACCGCCAGCACGGCCGAAGCCAAAAGGATGCGTTTCATCTTCTTTCTCCTGTCTGAATGCGCCGGATGCGCCTGACAAATTGAACAGGCAGACAGAAGGAGTGTTCCCCGATGAAGTTCAACTTTTGTAACTCTGGTCGTAGGTCAGCCTTAGGATGGCCGGCGTATATTAGAACCTCATGACGGCGGCTCGAGTCGAAAAGCAATCAACGAGCGGAGAGGCCGTCGCGTTCCTTGTGACTGCGGTGGCGCGGTGAGGCACAAGGCTCAATGCGGAGCGCCAGCGGCCGCGATCAGCGCCTCGTCGAGAATCCACTTCAGCTTCGCCGAGCGCTGGTAGCTTCATCTGCTTGCCGTTCTTACTTGCCAGGAACGACATGCAGCGGTCGCAGTATGCCATGCGGGACCTTCAATATGTCGCCGTATGTCGCCGCGTCGGATGGCCAGGAAGCGGCCAGTGCCAGTTGGACTTTGTGATGGAGCGGCGCAGCGGCGAGCGTCCACGGGCCGTTTTCCTTGCGCCGATCTTCCGCGATCTTGGCCTTTTCCACGCATCGCTGCAGGATTTTTCGCGAGGTGAATTGAGACCCGCCACGACGCTGATCTCTGCGACGGTCAAGGCCCGTTCGGCGGGCTCTACTCCGGAACAATGTCCTCTTCTGAAAGTTTCCTTAGATTGCAAAGGAGATTCGAAATGTCAGAAAGCCGGGAATGGTTTGTCCAATGGCTTAGAGACGCTCATGCCATGGAAGAGCAGGCAGAAACGATGTTGAACGGGCAGTTGAGCCGTATCGAGAATTATCCCGAACTGAGCGACCGGATCCGACAGCACCTCGACGAGACCAAGCAGCAGGCTGCCCGGCTGAAGACTTGTCTCGATCAGATGGACGAGGGTTCATCCATGATGAAGGATGCTGGCGGTAAGCTGACGGCGATGGCGCAATCGCTGAGCGGCGTCTTCGCTGGAGACGAGGTGATGAAAGGATCGCTCGCGAGCTACACGTTCGAGCACATGGAAATCGCCTCCTACACGATCCTGATTGCCGCCGCTCGATCGCTCGGCGAAACCGAGGTTCTTCGGGCTTGCGAAGAGAATCTGCAAGAGGAAGTCGCGATGGCGGATTGGCTGAAATCCCGTCTTCCCTCCACGACCGAGCAGTTCCTTGTGCGGGCCGAAGCCGACAGTGACAGCGCCAAGCGGTGAGCGGGTGGGACGCAGTCATCGTGAACTGGGTGATGGGGATTCGTCCGCCAGCGCGTCCCCTTCGTAAAGGCTGGACGACGAACACGCCTGGCTGTAGCAGGCGGTTGTCGAGTTGCGCATTTCGAGAAATTGCAACGACGAGCGATGCTGATATTGCGGCGTCGTCACTTAGAGAGTCGAAGCGTTCGCCTGCGGAAGCCTGGTCGAGTCGAAGCGTTCGCCTGCGCAAGCCTGGTCAAATACGCATTGGCAATAGCCAGATCGGAAGGGCTAGCGCAGCGCTCGGCGAGATCAAGCTCGAGTGGGCGTGTTAAAACGTTCGAAACGAGGTCGCGATGGCGGAATGCCCGAGAACGCCCCAGATGACTGAGCAGTTGCGTGCGCGGGCACCGGCAGCGCCAAGCCGGATCGGAGAAAGTTCGTCCTGACAGCGGACAGAGCGCGCCGTTGCGCTCACGTTATGGGGTCGGCAGCACTTGCACGGTTTTCGGGGTGAATTCCGCTTCAGCCGGTCGCTGGCGGTTTCGCTGAAGGCCGTGACCGACCGGCCGACGATCATCATGCTCGGGTTGACCGCTTTGTCCGATCTTCTCCGCCGTGCGCATCGTCATCGCGCCGTCCGTGGTTCCAGAATATGCAATCCGATGGCTGAACTCGTCGGGACTCGATAAATGTCAGCGCGGCATCATACTTTGCCTTCAGGACGACTGTTTCTCTGCAATGACCTCTGTCTACGCTCATCCAGTTCGGTCGGTGTCCATCTGCTCATTCAGACGTCGTTGATAGGCAAAGCCGACAGCCGCGGCGACTGCCAAACCCGCCGCCGCCAGAAGGAGTTTGTCCTCGGTATGCTCATTGCCCGATGCGTCTTGAACAGCTAACGAAGCTTCATCGAAGGGTGCGGATGCTTTTGCGACAGTCTCGCCCTGGTGCGGCCCAACGCCGCTATGGCGGATACCCGCAGCCAGACGTTCTGTCTTCTCTTTAACAGTTTCCTTGGCCACGCCGGTCAACTCGGCAGCTTCCCGTTTTATTTTGCCAGCCGTTTCAAGAGCGAAATCACTGACGCTTTCCGCCAAATCGCTAGATTGCTCCTTCAGGCGCTCCTTGGCGTACGATAGGTGATCAACCTGCTGCTCGCCGGGTGGCCGGGCTGAATTGGTCCGCAACAAGCTGATCAATCCCGCTCCGACGAGTGCGGTTGCGATCGGCGGATGGCGGAGGAAACGCCACCCCAAACCGGCCCCAATCGCCAAAGCAGCGCTCGGATTGGCAGCCGCCTTGGCCTTGAGATCGTCAATAATCGCCTGCGCCACCGATTGCATTGAGGCTCTTGCTTTCTCCACCAGGGCATCCTTTGCCTCAAGCGCTTCGTGTTTCAAATCATCGGTAAATTCGGAGAGCGTGTTTGGCGACCGAAGTGTCGACAAGTCCTCGGCGAGCTTAGCCCGGGCAGCCTCAACTTCGTATTCAAGATGCTCAAGTTGTGGATCGGCCATCATAAATCTCTCTTGCCACCGGGGCGGGCAGGTTTGCTCGACCGAGCGTTGCCCGACCGCTGCGATTTGGCCGTTATTCCTTCCGAAGGGGTGGCGCTGCCCGGTTGCAGCTTGGCGGCCGGAGTGGATGAACCGCTCCATCCACTTGGGCTTGGCGAAAGCGGCTGCACGGGTTCACTTGATTGCTCTTCTGACAAGGCGCTTCCAAAGGCGCCCGCAACGTCCCTTGCGACCTCCTTGAGGCCGTCCGAATTCAGCCCATGTTCCTCGGCGGCGCTTTTGAGCCGTTCGCCCGCCTTTGCTGTCGAGGACTTCAAGCGGTCCCCAGCTTTTTCAGCAGCATCCGTCAATCGCTCTCCTGCTGGGCCGAGCGTGCGCCTCTCGACATCGCTGGCCGGCAAAGCAGCAGCTATAGCGGCACCGGCTGCGAAGCCGGCCAGAACAAAAGCCAATGGCTGTTCTTCCACCATGCGGCCAATCGTGTCTTGGAACGATGATTGGGCTTGCTGCACCACGCGCCCTGACTTCTCGGATACGGAGCGACCGGCCCGTTCTGCGTATGACGCGGCGGATGATGCGTACTGACTTGCGGTTTCACTCACCTTCTCCCCAATGCCGGCTAAATTGTCGCGCATGGCCTCTGCTGTCTCGCTAGCCTCTTCCTGCGCTTTGGACGCCCCGCCGCTGGCGGTGCGTACGTGCGGAGCATTTTGGCGCCCGTCGGTTGCACGGGATTGCTCGCGATGCCCGGCAACTTGAACTGCGGCTGCGCATTAGCAGCGCGCACCCTGCTGCGACGAGCAGAAGGCCTTCGGGATTGTTCCTAGCGGAGCTGAGAAGCCATTCTTTCGTTCCAAAATCCTGGACCTGTGAATTGCGGCTCATGTTAATTGCTCCTTGGTTGTCGCAATATCCTGCTTTATTTGGCTTATGGAGTGTGTCGGCAGAAGTTCTTTTTGCGCATCAGCGCGGCCCCGATAGTAGGCGAAAGCAGCGGCGAGGGCCGTTGCGGCCGCGACGATCAGACACGACCAGTGCAGGGCCATCCCTAAGCTGGCTATTCCAAGTACGAGGGCTTGCACTAGAAGCAGAGCGGCGACCACTCCCAGCACGCCAGCAGCAGACATCCACACACCTGCTTGGAGCTTCGTTGAGACGTTGGCGGACAGCTCCGCATGCGCCAGGCGCAACTCTTTTTGAAAGAGGTCCGCGACGTCCGCCAACACTGCCGACAGTGCTTGAGGGAGAGGCGAATTCTTCAGTTGTTCCTGTGCCATCAGATCAGTTCGCTCCCTGCCGCCTTCCCTTGATGGACTCTGGTGCGGGAGGCGCGCTCTTCAGTGTGCGGAACGTCAAAAAGCCCGCTACGGCGGCCAGCCCAAACACCAAACCCGGCTTGCGCCTCGCGAAATCGGACGCTGCAAGAACCAGCTGATCGACGGACCTGTCTCGCAGGTCGTCTGCGTATCCATCAAGCCTATTCGCGAAGGTGCGCACGACCCCAGCGACTATCGGTGCGTTTGCGTCGAGGTCCTCGGCCGCACGCTTGGTCGAACTCGCCAGTTGGCCCATCACCTCGGCGCCGCTGCCGACCTGACGGTCCAACATCTCCTTCACCTGATTGGTCACGGTGGACGCGCCACCAACGGCCGCCCGTTTGGCGGTTTCCGCTGCCCCTTGCGCTATGTCGGACGCTTTGGATAACGTGCCGCTTACGGTCGCTCCTATGTCTTCCGAGGTACCGTCACCAACTCTTACCGCAGTCGGGGGACGCCGTTCAGAATTCCGGTTGTTCATGGTTTCCTCCATTCGAGGAGCAAACGGAGGTAAGGCCCGTTGGTTCCCAATGAGTGACTATCTGGGGTGTCAAGTTGCGTTTGCGAACTCGAGGCGCGCATCGCGTGCTTTTGCATTGGGAATGATGGGTAGCTTGCGGGCGGGCGCAATGCGAATAGTCATCTTTTCCTTTCCTGTCTGAAGGCGCGAGGGGATCATATCTGGCGACGGTGAGCGCGACGAGGAGAGGCTGGAGCGCGGACCTTCACGGCCGCCGCGCACCGGTCTTCGACCGCTGCGCCTGCCGCTGTCACTGGCGATCGGCGCCAAGCCTACGAGTTTGGCGATGGCCTTATTGGAAAGGGTGCCAATCTCGGGCAACTCGGCCATCAGGAGTACGCGGGCGACACCGTTGACCGAACGGAAGACCTAATCGAGACAGGCCCCACAGCGGGTCGTCGTCGCTAGCGAGGCGATCTCGCCCTTCAAGTCGGCGGCTCTGACGCTTGAGCAGAACAATGACCTCGTCGAGGCTGGCGAGGGGTTCGGCATCGGCGACGGCGCTTTTGCGTTGCTTCTGGATGGTGAGATCGCCAGTCACCTGGGCAAGCCGGGCGACCAGCGCCTTGAGCCGTTCTGGGCTACGCGCCGCGGCGTTGGTTACAGCCGCTTGACCATGGCGTCCAAAGTGATCTGCGCGCTACTCGTTGCGCTCGTCAAAACGCGACTGCTGGTCGGCGGCATCGGCCGATCCGCCCAGCGTGTCGGCAACCGTGGCACCTCGCGCACCCATCGGCTGCTGCGCACCTGTGGTGGTGTCCATCGCTGTCTGATGCTCCATCTCGGAATTCAGCTCCGCACCTACAACCAGGATAATCACAGAAATCCAAGTCCACATCATCAAGCCGATGACTGCCCCAAGAGCTCCATACGTGGCGTTGTAGTTGGCGAAGTTTTCAAGATAATAGGAGAAGCCTATCGAGACTGCGATCCAGACCACAGCGGCGAGGAAGGCGCCCCATGTCGCCCATTGCCACTTTGCCCTTTCCCGGCTGGGTCCGTAGCGGTAAATCAGCGTGATCCCGACGCCCACCATGATCAGCATCATCGGCCACCGAAAGATCCGCACAAGGGCTTCGGTCCAGCCGCCGAGGTTCAGCAGCGCAAGCACGGCCGGCACAATCCCCACCGAGATGATAAAGCCGATACCAATGAGGATGGCGCCAAGTGTGAAGCCCAAGGCCAGGAGATTCAGGTGGATGAAGCCGCGCTTTTCACTCTCCTCGTAGGCGATGTTCATGGCTTCGAATAGCGTCTTTATGCCGTTACTGGCGCTCCACAGTGCGACGGCAAGGCCGAAGATGAAGCCGAAGCTGAGCGCGCCAGCCTTCTGAGCGGCCAAGGACGCAAGCTGAGATCTGATAATATCCAGACCTCCCGAAGGCAGTACGCCGCCAAGGAACGCAATGTGCTCAGCGATGGTCTGAGGATCGGCGACGAAACCATAGATGGACACGAACGCGGCAAGCGCTGGAAAGAGGGCAAGAAGCAGATAGAATGCAGCCCCCGCCGCGATCAGCATAACACGGTCCTCGGTTACCTCAGCAAAGACCCGCCACAGCACGTCCTTCCAGCCGCGGCTGGGAATCTCTGACGGCCATTCGGCATTGCGTCCGCGGCTCTCCCGTTCGGCCCGCCGCTCAAGTTGCACTTGACCTTCGTAAGCGTCCTCGGTTGTTTTCTTCGACATGGCCGCCGGTCCGGAGCATCTTCTTCGCGGGGCAAACGTATAATAGCGCCAAAGGATGCAGGTGCAGACCTGCGCTTACAAATAAACATCCGCCGCCTGCAGCAACACCTGCGCCATCCCCACTTGGCCCTTCGGCTCCCATGCTCATCTGGCGGGGGATGCGACGGCTGAGCGTGCATGTTGTCGGGACGACGCAGCCTGATCTAAATCCTCATTGCGCTGGATCACTTTAACGACACCCACGTTACCAGCCATGATCTCGCTGGCGCCTGAACATCAATTCGTCAACGCCGGAAGCATTCGGCTTCACGTCGTTCAGGCCGGGCCTGCTCTGGGTAAGCCGGTCATGCTCCTGCACGGCTTCCCCGACTTCTGGATCGGGTGGAGACGGCAGATCGGTACGCTCGCTTCCGCCGGATATCGGGTCATCGTTCCCGACCAGAGGGGCTACAACACCAGCGACAAGCCAGAGGGTATCAGCGAGTACACGCTCCCCAAGCTGCTCGGCGATGTATTCGCCCTGGCCGACGCGCTCGGCATCGGAAGGTTTCACCTCGTCGGACATGACTGGGGCGGCATCGTCGCTTGGGCCGCCGGGGCAAAGTTGCCTCATCGCCTGGACAAGCTCGTCATCCTGAATGCGCCCCATCCCGACGTTGTGTTTACCCATGCCCTGCGATCTCCGACGCAGTTTCTGCGGAGCAGTTACGTGGTTTTCTTCCAGATCCCATTGCTGCCCGAAGCCGTTTTGGGTGCGCGGCGCTCCGCCTTGCTCGCACGAGCACTTAGGACATCCAGCCGGGAAGGCGCCTTCGAAGAAGAGGAGATTGCAGAATGTCGGCAGGCTTGGGAGCGGCCGGGGGCGCTGACCAACATGCTCAACTGGTATCGCGCCTTGCCCTTTCGCCCGAGCTTGAAGGAGCGGATCACGACGCCCACTCTTGTTATGTGGGGGATGCAGGACCAGGCTCTGGAATCCGGGCTGGCCAAGCGCAGTCTCGCCCTTTGCGACGATGGCCGCGTGCAGACTTTCGAGAAAGGGACGCATTGGGTTCAACGCGAAGAGAGCAACGCGGTGAATGCGGCGCTTCTGGCGTTCCTGGAGGGCTGAGGAACTCAAAAATGGATAGAAACTGGGGGCAGCGTCAGATGGAGCCGGAGGAGGCCTGCAGGGCATTCCTGGCTGCTGCAAAAGAGGAGGGGACATTACAACTAGCTAAGTTGGATTGCGGTATAAGGTTCTATTGTCTCCGACCAACACCGCGCTTTGCGGAGCCCGCCGCCAGCAAGGAGAGGCGACGGACCCCCGCCTTTGATACGCCTGTTCATGGCCTCCACGCTCATATCGGCGCAGCGGGCGCTCGACATCACTAGAGCTCATTGGCAAGCAGCCCGCCGATATACACTGGCAGTGTCCAGGCGTGGGCGTGGCCTTTCCGCTTGGGTATTATGGTGCGGCCTGCCCGATCGGCCGTCCCTCGATCGACCCTGAGTTGCTGATCCGCATGCGGATCGTCGGCAGCTCGTCCTCGACTCGATGCGCGAAGTCGTCGACGCCGTGCGCAAGCCTGGAGCTGTAGCGGCCTCGCCTGTCCCGCCCCGGTGTCATCGCTTCGCTGGCGCTAACGGTGAGACCGCATAGATCTGGTCCAGTATTTTCAGCATCAGAGCGTTGAGCTGGCGGGAACTTGCTCGCCAGCCGAGTTGAGTTCAGGCGATGGTCGGGGGAGACTGGCCAGCCACACGCTGGTGATTCCAACCTGTGCCGATGTGCCAATCAGCAACCTTCGTCGGTCTTTTTCACCTGGCCTGGCGCGGCGGTGTTGGCTGTCGTGTCCTGCTGACCTGGCGCAGCCTGCTGAGCGCTGCCAGTCTGCTGGCCGGGCGCGCAGTCTCTGGCCGAGTTCGGATTTGTGATGCCGCTGGTGGTGTTCGTGTCGGTGCCCTGATCGCCGGACATGTTGGTCCCGCTGCTCGTCGTGCCGGTGCCCTGATCCGTCGTACTGGGCATGGTTGTCGTGGTCGAGGTTCCGCTCGTCGAGGTTCCGCTCGAAGTTCCGCTCGAAGTTCCGCTGGTCGTCTGGGCAAAGGAAAGCCCCGCCGACACCGCCAGCACGGCCGAAGCCAAAAGGATGCGTTTCATCTTCTTTCTCCTGTCTGAATGCGCGGGATGCGCCTGGCAAATTGAACAGGCAGACAGAAGGAGTGTTCCCCGATGAAGTTCAACTTTTGTAACTCTGGTCGTAGGTCAGCCTTAGGATGGCCGGCGTATATTAGAAGCCTCTTGAAGAAGACACTGCCCGCACCAGAATCCATGGCATGGCTCGGGGAATAGGCATTGGTGACCAGGTGTCGATTACTGCCACGGTTCGAAGGCGGATAACAGAGGACCGCGTAAGCGTCTCGATCCCAGGTTACGATTTCCCACATTCCATCATCGACCACACCAAGGTGAACCGAGGCCAGCAAATCGACCTGAAAGGCGAGGTCACGCGCATCGACGAGGACACCGTGACGATCGACCTCGGGCCGCTGGTCACGGTCGACCGTGACAAGGTCCGGCTATTGGAGAAATATCGGCCGCCAAAACGACGAAAGGCACTTGTCGTTGCCCCGGATTAGAACCGACAACATCGCGACAGGCTATGAGGGCAGGCCGCATGACGGGCCGGTAGAGGACGAGTCGAAGCACTTGGTCTACTGCCCAGTCTGCGGCCAAACGTTCGACGCGCGCGATCTTGGACAGGTCTTCCACCACGCTGAGCCGCAGCACGAGCCGCTTGCGGTCGAGCAATAGTCCAGCTAGTTGAGCTCCGGCGGCAGACCGACGTTGAGACCCTTCAGCGCGCCACCGACGTACGTTGGATGAGAAAAGGGTGCTGCGTGCACCGCGCCTTCCCCGCGCGCCGATGCTCCACCTGGACCGCAAAAAAGTCCCGCCGCACTGCCAGAACGGCGGGACCGATCAAACGCTTTGCACCAGGCGGGGGGATGCGGGGGGGTGGGCTTGCCAAGTGAGCGCGGACCGTAACCAACCCTAAGCGCAACAGCGGCAACGCGTCCACCAACCGCCGGTTGGAGCGACAGGACGATTGAGCCGCCGGCAGGTCAGGTCATCCCGGGTCGCTATCGCTCGCAACCAGACGGTAGCGGAAATTGTTGCGGATGTGGTCGTTGAAATAGCGGCCCTTGGCGAACGCGGCCCGGAACGCGGCAAAGGTTTCCGGCGGTACCCCCTCAAACTCGTACCGTTTACCGCTGGCGACGAACCACACCGAGAGGGTCCTTCTATCCAGATCATATTCCATCTTGCGGATCGAAGTAGATGGCATGAGCACCACAGGCCGAGGCCCGCGCCCTTGCGGGGAGCGCGGGCCGATCGGGATACCGATCTGCAGCAATACCTGGAGGGGAGGATTTGCTGCGTGCACCGAACTTTCGCGGCGGTCCCGTGTTCCCAATCGAGATACACAAAAAGCTAGCTGCACCTTTCGGCATCACGCGGACGTTGGATTTCTGAGAAAGCGCGAGCGTCAATACTAAATTCTGGTGATGGAATTTTCCCGTGAGATAGGCACGCTCCACGGCGAAAGGAGTGCCCCGCCATGACCGTCCTCGCCTACAACCTTGCCAATGACATCAAAGGATTATGGAGGGTCGTCTTCGTGCCGGACGAACTGCATTTGTATGTGGAATTCAGCCAGCCAGACGCCGACACAAACCCGGCTGATTGGATGAGCGTTGATGATTTCCTTGCATGGCGGCCGAAAGGCGCACTCCACGAGCGAGCGCGCGACAGCTTGGTTTCGCTCATTTGCAACGCGCTGACAGGGCGATGAGACACGGGAAACCCGCACCGAAATCGAGTGCGAGCGCCGCGAGTGGGCCTAGGGCCCCACAAGCCAGTGCGACCCCGCCGCCGGCAAACCGCGGCGGGCGAGTGCCTCGGGGACACGATGGTAGATTGCTAATGCGTTCGCGCGTGTGGCCTTAAGTCGCAAACTATTGGCTTCAGAAGCAGGGCGTAGGGCTTCATTGATGGTGCTACCAACACCATATGGTGACCCATAGCCCTCCAAAACGAGAGAAGCTCGTCCCGACGGGTCGCACTGCGGCCGTCAGCTGGTAATTGCTACGAACTAGGAAACCATCATGCCTGAAAATATCAGACCAACTTCGAGAGACGTCCCCCTCATTCAGCTAGGCCTCTATCAGTGCCGCTTCCCGGTGAGCGAAGACGCTTCTGTACCTGGCGGTTATCGTTTTTGTGCTGGGCCAACTTCGCCGGATCGCGTCTACTGCGATCACCACCACAACATTGTGACCGCCGTGGACCCTCGTCGAGCCCGTTCGGGTCTCCACCTCGCTCAACGACGCGCCGCGTAAGCCTGACTGGCGGCGGCCTCCCGGCCAGGCGCTATGCGCTCCAAGGCCTTGGCTACGACCTTGCCGTCGGCTCGGTCTGGCCCATCCTGCCTTATGCCGTCTTCGCCGATGTATCCCCCGTCGCCCGATTGAGAACGACGACTTCTCGCCGAGCCTTTCAGCTCGCTACTCGTACAAACGCGTCGGCTCCAAAGGTTTGTCTGTCAGCACATCTTCAATGTGCCCGCGCCTGAAGCCCCAACATCTTCTGCGACCAAACCGCGTACCTGGCACCGCCGATCGGTTGCTGCGGCGGATTTTCGCTGTTCGCAGCTGAACAATGCCTATCAACCTTGTCATCGCACCTAGTCGCACGTAGCGGCCGTTCGAATTCTCATCGCTCGGCGCGATGTTTGGTCCGTCTGGCCAGAAGAGCGGAGCAAGCCATTGACACCCACGAAGTTGCTGATTGGGCAGATCGCTGTCGTATTCGCAATTGTCATTCTTGGCGTGTGGACTGCAACCCAATGGTGCGCCCACATGCTCTCCTATCAGCCGCCACTCGGCGCGCCATGGTTTGTGACAGTCGGCTGGCCGATCTACCAGCCGTGGAAACTGTTCGAATGGTGGTTCCAATTTGACGCCTATGCGCCTGAAGTCTTCGACAAGGCTGGCATACTTGCCGGAGCCAGCGGGTTCCTGGGCTGTGCCGCCGCGATAGCTGGGTCCCTCTGGCGCGCACGGCAGCGGGGGTTGGTCACCACCTATGGGTCCTCACGATGGGCCATGAAGCTGGAAATCGAGAAGGCGGGGCTGTTTCAGCCGGCCGGCGTTTTCCTTGGCGGACTGAATTATCGCTATCTGCGCCATGACGGACCAGAACACGTCATGGCCTTTGCGCCGACACGTTCGGGCAAGGGCGTCGGACTCGTTGTTCCAACCCTTCTTTCCTGGACCGGCTCGGCCGTCATTCACGACATCAAAGGCGAGAACTGGCAGCTGACCTCTGGCTGGAGGTCGAAGTTCTCGCACTGTCTCTTGTTCAATCCGACCGATCCGAGATCGGCGCGGTACAACCCGCTGCTGGAAGTGCGCAAAGGTCCAGATGAGGTCCGCGACGTTCAGAACATCGCCGACATTCTCGTTGATCCGGAAGGCGCGCTGGAGCGGCGGAACCATTGGGAGAAGACCAGTCATTCACTCCTAGTTGGCGCCATCTTGCACGTGCTCTACGCCGAAGAGGAAAAGACACTCGCCCGTGTCGCCACCTTCCTGTCGGACCCGCAACGCTCATTCGCTGCGACACTGCAGCGGATGATGACCACAAACCACCTCGGCACGGTGGACAAGCCCCAGGTCCATCCGGTCGTGGCCTCGGCGGCTCGTGAGGTGCTGAACAAGTCAGAGAACGAGCGCTCAGGCGTTCTCTCGACCGCCATGTCGTTTCTCGGGCTCTATCGTGATCCAACGGTGGCTGCGGCAACATCGGCCTGCGACTGGCGCATTGCCGACCTTGTGGATGCCGAGCGACCGATGTCGCTGTATCTGGTCGTGCCGCCGTCGGATATCTCGCGCACTAAGCCCCTGGTGCGATTGGTGCTCAATCAAATCGGCCGGCGGCTGACCGAGCGCCTGGAGGGCGATCCAAAGAAGAGCCGCAAGCATCAGCTCCTGATGATGCTGGATGAATTTCCGGCGCTCGGTCGGCTCGACTTCTTCGAGACTGCGCTCGCCTTCATGGCAGGCTACGGCATCCGCGCTTATCTGATAGCGCAATCGTTGAACCAAATCTCCAAGGCCTATGGCGAGAACAACGCCATTCTCGACAATTGCCATGTGCGGATTGCCTTTTCCTCAAATGACGAGCGCACGGCCAAACGCATTTCGGACGCGCTCGGTACCGCGACGGAACTCAGATCGATGCGCAACTATGCCGGCCATCGGTTGGCGCCCTGGTTGTCCCACGTCATGGTAAGCCGCCAAGAGACTGCTCGCCCCCTGCTGACGCCGGGTGAGGTGATGCAGTTGCCGCAGGCTGACGAACTAATCCTGGTTTCGGGATTGCCGCCGATTCGCGCCAAGAAGTTGCGTTATTACCAGGATCCGAATTTCACGGAGCGAGTGCTGCCTTCGCCGGTGCTGCGCGACGGTGCCTACGCGGATCGGCCCACGTCGCGCCCGGACGATTGGAGCGGACAGGTGCGCGGCGTGGATCGGCGTCTTGCTGGCGACGGCGACAGTGCCGGCGCGGCAATCGAAGACGGAGGTGTCCAGCAGCAGCGCCATCCGGGCCTGCGCGAAGAACGGACCCTCGTCGTCCAGGAGCCTGATCAGGGCGATCTGTTCACGCCCGCAGACGATGACTGCGAGACGCTCGCCGACAAGCGCGTCATGGATCGGATTTCCACCGCCGCACGTGCGTACGGCCTCAACGAGGGAATGGGCGACGACAAGGACATCGTGCCCGGCTTCTGAACGGCGCGCCATACGCGGGCGCATCTCAGCGTAGATAACGGCCGTAAGCGATTTCGAGGATCTCGACGATGCTCGTTCCCGTCGCCGGTGCATCAGCGCCGGTCAGAGGGAACGAGCAGCATGAAGCCCCACCGCATTCGTCACCAGTTTTTGCTTGAACCCGAGTTGAGCGAGAAGCTGGAGAACCTCAGCCGCAATCCATCGACCACCAAATCGGCCATTGTGGCGCACGCGGTCGAGACCTTTATCGAGCGGCGTGGGGAGAATGAACTCGACCAGCGCTACGGCAAGAGGCTCGACCGTCTTTCCCGCGACCTCGGACATGTCAGGCGCGATGTCGAGATGATCCTGGAGAGCCTGGCGCTCTTCATCCGCTTTTCGATCACGCTTCATGCTCACACGCCGGTGCCGGACAGGGCCACGCAAGCGATTGCCCAGGAGCGCTTCGACAAATTCGTCGAACAGGTCGGCCGCCAAATCGCTTCCGGGAAACGGTCACTTGGCACCGACGATCGCAGGGGAGGGGAAGGATGAGTTCTCATCCGGAAGCCGACCATCGCCGTCGCGTCATGCTGCGCACCGCCATGGGTCCGGCGATCACCGAAGCCCTTGCCGATCCGACCGTCATTGAGGTGATGGTCAATCCCGACGGTGCGCTGCGGCTCGACCGGTTGGGTGAAGGCCGGGTCGACACCGGCGTGCACATGCATCCTTCTGAGGCCGAACGCATCATCCGCCTGGTCGCCTCCCACGTGCGCGCCGAGGCGCATGCTGACAATCCGATTGTCAGCGCCGAATTGCCATCGGGCGAGCGCTTCGAGGGTCTGCTGCCGCCTGTCGTGCTGGGGCCATGCTTCGCCATCCGAAAGCCTGCGGCGAAACTCTACACGTTGGCCGACTATGTCGCCGACCGGGTCATGCTGCCGCTGCAGGCCGATGCGCTGAAGAAGGCGGTCCGCGAGCGGCGCAACATCCTGGTCGCCGGCGGCACGTCGTCGGGCAAGACAACACTTGCCAATGCGCTGCTGGCACAAGCCGCCAATTGCGACGAGCGGGTGATCCTGATCGAGGACACGCGCGAACTGCAATGCGCGGCGAAGGATTGCGTTGCCTTGAGGACGAGGCGGGGGTCGGTCACGCTCGCCGATCTCGTGCGCTCGACCCTGCGGCTCAGACCCGACCGCATCATCGTGGGCGAAGTCAGGGGCGCGGAAGCCCTGGACATGCTGAAAGCATGGAACACCGGGCATCCCGGCGGCATCGCGACGGTTCACGCCAATTCGGCGCGCTCCGCTCTCTACCGTATCGAGCAGCTCGCCCAGGAAGCCGTCGTCACCGTTCCCCGCCGCCTCATCGCTGATGCGGTAGATCTGATCGTCTTCATCGCTGGGCGCGGATCCTCGCGCCGCATTGACGCGATCGCTGAGGTCACCGGTCTCGACAGCAGCGGTGATTACGCCGTCACCCCGCTCACGCTTCCGCAACTCCAGCAGTTTTGAAAGGTCACCTCATGCTCAAGAAGCTTCGCTTCCTTTCGTCCACCGCGCTCGCGTTTCTTCTCACCCTCCCGGCCCACGCAGCGGGCTCCGGCATGCCTTGGGAACAGCCGCTGCAGCAGATCCTTGAGTCGGTGCAGGGACCGGTCGCCAAGATCGTCGCGGTGATCATCATCGTCACCACCGGCCTGACCCTTGCTTTCGGTGACACGGCAGGCGGTTTTCGCCGGCTGATCCAGATTGTCTTCGGCCTGTCGATCGCCTTCGCGGCATCGAGCTTCTTTCTCTCCTTCTTCTCCTTCGGCGGCGGGGCACTCGTCTGATGGCCACCGGAGAGCAGCATGTCGAGGGTTTCGAAGTCCCCGTTCACAGGGCATTGACTGAGCCGATCCTGCTGGGCGGCGCGCCGCGAGCGGTCGCGATCCTCAACGGCACGGTGGCCGCGGCAATAGGCCTTGGCCTGCAGCAGTGGATCGCCGGACTGGCGCTCTGGATCGCCGGCCACACCCTCGCGGTCTTTGCCGCTCGCCGCGATCCGGACTTCGCCAGCGTGCTTGTCCGTCATCTTCGCCTGAAGGGGTGGCTTGCATGCTGAACCTTTCGGAGTATCGCGGCAAAGCCGATCGGCTTGCCGACCATCTGCCCTGGGCCGCTTTGGTCGCGCCCGGCATCGTGCTCAATAAAGACAGTAGCTTCCAGCGAACCTTCCGGTTCCGTGGCCCCGACCTCGAAAGCGCGACCGAAGCCGAGTTGGTTGGCATCTGCGCACGAGCCAACAATGCGCTACGAAGGTTGGGCTCCGGATGGGGGTTGTTTTTCGAGGCCGAGCGCCTGGAAGCGCTGGGCTATCCGAGCTCGGCTTTTCCCGATGCTGCCTCATGGCTGGTCGATGAGGAACGGCGCGCGGCCTTCGAGGGCAAGGTCGCGCACTTCGAGAGTCGCTATCATCTGACCTTGGTCTTCATGCCGGCGCCAGATGGCCAGGCGCGGGCGGAAAGCGCACTGGTCGACTCGCATCACTCGGGAGGGGCTAGAGACTGGCGCCAGGAGCTGGCGTGGTTTCGCGGCGAGACCGACCGCGTCCTGGATTTGCTGTCCGGCTTCATGCCGGAAGTGCGCGCCCTCGATGATGCCGAGACGCTAACCTATCTGCACGGCACAATCTCGACCTACCGCCATCCGGTCGCCATGCCGGAAACGCCAATGTATCTCGACGGTGTTCTGGTTGACGCGCCGCTTACCGGCGGCCTGGAGCCGATGCTGGGTGAGCAGCATCTGTGCACCCTCACCATCCTTGGTTTCCCGAACGTCACCCGGCCAGGGATCCTCGACGCGCTCAACCATCAGGATTTCGCCTATCGCTGGATGACGCGCTTCATCCCGCTCGACAAGACGGAAGCCACCAAGACGATGTCACGGTTGCGCCGTCAGTGGTTTGCCAAGCGCAAATCGGTCGCCGCCATCCTGCGCGAGGTCGTGACCAACGAACCCGTCCCTCTCGTCGATAGTGACGCCGACAACAAGGCCCTCGATGCCGACGAAGCACTTCAGGTGTTGGGCGGCGATCATGTCGGCTTCGGCTATCTCACCACAACGGTGACGGTATGGGACCAGGACCGGCAGGCCGCCGCGGAAAAGCTCCGAGCGGTTGAGCGCATAGTCAATGGGCTCGGCTTCACCACAATCCGTGAAAGCATCAATGCGGTCGAGGCGTGGCTCGGCTCATTGCCCGGTCATGTCTACGCTAACGTTCGCCAGCCGCTCGTTCACACGCTGAATCTTGCCCATGTCATGCCGCTGTCGTCGGCGTGGGCCGGTCCGGTGGATAACGAGCATCTCGCCAACGTGACTGGGACCGAATCCCCGCCGCTTCTCTTCGCAGAGACCAACGGGTCGACACCGTTTCGGCTTTCCACCCACGTCGGCGATGTCGGCCACATGCTGGTCGTTGGGCCGACCGGTGCCGGCAAGTCGGTTCTGCTCGCGCTAGTCGCTCTGCAGTTTCGACGCTATGCCGGGGCGCAGGTCTATGTCTTCGACAAGGGCAATTCGGCTCGTGCGGCAACACTGGCCATGGGCGGAGAACACCACGCGCTGGGCGCGGATGGTGCGCTTGCCTTCCAGCCACTGAGCAATATCGGCGACCAGGCTACTCGCAGCTGGGCGGCGGAATGGATCGCCGGCCTCGTTGCCCATGAGAATGTCAGCGTTACGCCGGAGGTAAAGGAGGCGATCTGGTCGGCACTCATCAGCCTTGCCACTGCGCCGGTGCAGGAACGCACGCTGACGGGCCTGTCGGTTCTGCTTCAGTCCAATGGGCTCAAGGCCGCGTTGATGCCCTACACGCTCGACGGTCCCTTCGGCCGGCTGCTCGATGCCGATGAAGATCGGCTGGCTTTGTCGGATGTGCAGTGTTTCGAGACCGAAGAGCTGATGCACAGCCAAGGCGCTGTGCTCCCGGTGCTCACCTATCTGTTCCATCGTCTCGAGGAGCGGTTCGACGGACGGCCGACGCTGCTGATGCTCGACGAGGCCTGGGTCTATCTCGACAACCCTCTCTTTGCCGCCCGCATCCGTGAATGGCTGAAGGTGCTGCGAAAGAAGAACGTGTCGGTGATCTTTGCCACGCAGTCGCTTGCCGACATCGCGGGCTCTTCCATCGCGCCGGCGATCATCGAGAGCTGCCCACAGCGCATTTTTCTCCCCAATGACCGTGCCGTGGAACCGCAGGCGCGGGTGGCTTATGAGCGATTTGGTCTGAACGAGCGGCAGATCGAATTGGTCGCCCGTGCCACACCGAAGCGCCAGTATTATGTGCAGTCGCGCCGCGGCAACCGCCTCTTCGAGCTCGGGCTCGGCCCGATCGCTCTTGCGCTCTGCGGCGCCTCTGATCCGGCCACGCAAGCTTTGATCGACAACGTCCTGTCAGAGCACGGGCAGGACAGCTTTGCCTTCCGGTTCTTGAGTGCGCGCGGCCTCGATTGGGCTGCCGAGCTTCTCCAGCAATTCCCTCAACCAGACAAGGAGCAATCGTCATGATGCGGCGCCGCCTTCTCACCAGCCTGATCACCGTTTCCCTAATCGCAAAACCGATGGCCGACTACGTCCAGCCGGCCCACGCCCTGATCGTGTTCGATCCGTCAAATTATACGCAGAACGTGCTGACAGCGGCACGTTCCCTGGAGCAGATAAACAACCAGATCCAGTCGCTTCAGAACCAGGCGACGATGCTGCAGAACATGGCGCGGAATCTTCAGCGCTTGGATTTTTCTTCCGTCGGCCAGCTCACAGGTTCGCTCCAACGGATCGACGGCCTGATGACCCAGGCCAGCGGCCTGAGCTTCGATCTCGACAAGCTTCAGAACCAGTGGCGTGTGCAATATCCGGAAAGCTACGACGCCACAATCAAGGTCAGCGATGTGGCGAGCGCCGCGCGCGAGCGCTGGCAAAACGCCATGCAGGCGTTCCGCCAAACCATGAGCGCGCAGTCGCAGATCGTGGAGAACGTGCGGGCCGACGGCGACCTGCTTACCGATCTCGTCAACCGCAGTCAGGGCGCGGCAGGTGCCCTTGAGGCAAGCCAGGCCACCAATCAGCTGATCGCGCTTTCGACCAAGCAGCAGATCCAGATCCAGACGCTGCTCGCGACCCAGTTCCGGGCTGAAGCCGAAGATGCTGCCCGCAAGGCGCAGTCCGAGGAAGCCGCCCGCGAGACGACGAAGCGTTTCCTGGGCACCGGTACGGCCTATCCCGGCAACTGATCAGCAGTTCTTCAAGACAACGAGGAAGGCGGCGACATGAATGACCTCGGCGTCATTGATCGCTTCATGGAGACTTTTACCCGCTATATTGATAGCGGGTTCGGTCTGCTTTCGGGCGACGTCGCCTTTCTCACCACCATCCTGATCGGCATCGACATCACGCTGGCAGGCCTGGTCTGGGCGTTCGGCGGCGAGCCCAATGTTCTTGGCCGGCTTGTCCGAAAAGTGCTCTATGTCGGCGCCTTCGCCTTCATCCTGAACAATTTTAAGAACCTCGCCGACATCATCTACCATTCCTTTGCCGGGCTCGGCATCAACGCATCGGCCGGCAATCTGTCCGCCGACAGTCTCCTGCGGCCAGGCCGCATTGCCGCGGCCGGCTTCGAGGGCGCCTGGCCGCTGCTCAATCAAGCGAGCCAGCTAGTCGGCTTCCCCGAGATCTTTGGCAACGCGCTGACCATCTTCGTGCTGCTTCTCGCCTGGTTTCTGGTCCTCATCGCCTTCTTCATTCTTTCAATTCAGCTCTTCATCACCATCCTGGAGTTCAAACTCACCACATTGGCCGGTTTTGTTCTGGTGCCCTTCGCGCTCTGGAACCGCTCGGCGTTTCTGGCCGAGCGCGTGCTCGGTAATGTGATCTCGTCGGGCATTAAGGTGATGGTGCTTGCTGTCATCGTCGGCATCGGCTCTACGCTCTTCGGCGAGTTCGCTTCCGCGCTGCAAGGCAAGGAGCCGGACTTGGCCGCGGCCATGTCACAGGTACTGGGCGCGTTGGCGCTGCTTGGGCTCGGCATTTTCGGGCCAGGGATCGCCTCGGGTCTTGTTTCCGGCGCGCCGCAGCTGGGCGCCGGCGCCGCACTCGGAACCACCGCGGCGGCCGCCGGATCAACGCTCGTTGCCGGAGGTGCGACGCTTGCCGGCGCGCGCATGGCAACCGGCGGCGGTCTCGCCGCCGTTCGAGCCGGAACGGCCATGGGATCGGCTGCTTCCACAGCTTGGCAGATGGGGCGTGCAACATCGCCCGAGTCCGGCCTCTCCGGCGTAGCTGCTGGACTGAAGGGCGTTGCCGGTGCAGCTGGCGGCGCCGCGATGCGGGGAATGCGATCTGCAACAGAACCATTCCGGCGCAACGCCGATGCCGGCCGCGATGCCGCCTGGACCTCGACGGGCGGCACGCCGACCGCATCAATGACCGGAAACCCTGCCGCGTCAGGTGCCAATGCCGCGCCGGCGTGGGCGAGGCGCTTGCGTTCCGAACAGACCGCGCGCGCCCATCGCCACGCCGCCACGCAGGCCGTCCGCGATGGCGATCGGGGTGGAAGCGGGGCCAACCCCTCTCTCAACGATAAGGAAGATTAGATGCTCTTCAAGCGACCTGTTCAGCGTTACGGGAAGACGCCCCACCCCGTCACACCATACCAGAAGGCGGCCCAACTTTGGGACGAGCGCATCGGCACTGCGCGCGTGCAGGCAAGGAACTGGCGCCTGATGGCCTTTGGCTGCCTCGCTCTGGCCATCGGGCTCTCTGGTGGACTCTTCTGGCAGTCGATGCAGGGCCGCGTCGTGCCTTATGTTGTCGAGGTCGACCGCTTCGGTGAAACACGGGCTGTCGCGCCGGCAATCCAAACCTACGAGCCCGACGATGCCCAGATTGCCTGGCATCTCGGCCATTTCATCCAGAATGTCCGCTCCGTCTCCACCGATGCGGTGCTGGTGCGGCAGAATTGGCTCTCGGCCTACGACTTTGCCACCGACCGTGCAGCCCTCTTTCTCAACGAGTACGCTAAGGCCAATGATCCGTTCGGCAAGATCGGCACGCGCAGCGTCTCGGTGCAGGTGACGAGCGTGGTTCGAGCGTCCGACAGCTCCTTTCAAGTCAAATGGACCGAGCAGGTCTTTGAGCGCGGCAGCCTCGCCAGCACAACGCGTTGGACCGGGATCCTCACCATTGTGATCCGGCCGCCGAACAATACCGATCAGCTGCGCAAAAACCCGCTCGGCGTCTTCATCAATGCCATCGACTGGTCGCGCGAGCTCGACAGTGCCGCGCAGACTTCCGTTCCCCCAAAGGAGTCCGCCAATGATAAATAGACTCTCGTCGCTCCGCGCTGCGCTGGTCCTGTCGACGTCGGCTGCGGTCATCTCCGCCTGTGCCTCGAAGCCGGTGCCGCCACCTCAGATTTCCTATGATGCTGCCAAGTTCCAACCGGCGGCAATCGAGAAGGCGCCGGAGAAGCCCGTCAAGGTCGTGGAAGTGCCGAAACCGCTGCCGCTGCCCGGCCAGTTGCAGCCCGAGCCGGGCAAGGCTGCTGAAGACAAGCGCTCGCCTGAAGAACGTGTCGCCGATGCCAACAAGGCGGCGACGCAGCAACCCACCAAATATGGCTATGTGAATGCGGTGCAGGTTTACCCCTTTGCCGAAGGCGCGCTCTACCAGCTCTATGCCGCACCGGAGCGCGTCAGCGATATCGCTCTGCAATCAGGGGAGAAACTCCAATCCGTGTCGGCCGGCGATACAGTGCGCTGGGTAATTGGCGACACCGTCAGTGGCTCCGGCGATGACCAGCGCACCCATGTGCTGGTGAAGCCCTTCGCGCCAGGACTTGCCACCAATCTGGTGATCACCACGGACCGGCGAAGCTATCACCTGCAGCTTCAAAGCACGGATAAGACCGCCATGGCGGCAATCTCCTGGACCTACAGCGAGGACCAGATCATCGCGCTACGCCGGCGCAATGCGCAGGCCGAGGCTGCTATGCCAGTGGCGTCGAATGTGGCTCTCGAAAATATTCGCTTCCGCTATTCGATTACCGGCGACATGCCGCCCTGGAGGCCCACGCGCGCGTTCGATGATGGCAGCAAGGTCTACATCGAGTTCCCGCGCCGCATCGATCAGGACGAGGCCCCGCCGCTCTTCATCGTCGGTGCTGACGGGGACAACCAGCTCGTCAACTACCGCATACGGGGCAACTATTACATCGTCGATCGCCTCTTCGCCGCGGCCGAACTGCGCCTCGGCGCCAAGCAGCAGCAGGTGGTGCGCATCACGAGGACCGACGGCAGGCAAGCGCCGCGGCGGATATTGCTCTTTTCGCGTTCCAGCAGGTGAGGGACGGCCCATGACGGATACTTCCCGCTCCGATGCTCCACCGAAACTCGATCCAGAACAGCTCCAGCTGCGGGCCTCGCCCCGCCGCGCTGTGCGCTTCAAGCGCGGCATTATTGTCGCCATTGCAGCTGTTGGTTCCGGCACCGTTCTAGGCGTCACCATGATGGCGCTGCAGGGACCGGCACTGCGCATCAAAGAGCAGGCTGAAGAGCTTTACAACACTGAGCGGAAGCCAACCGCGGAGGCAATTGAAAGGCTGCCTAAGGACTATTCCGGGATCAAGCCCAAGCCTCCGGTGCTTGGACCACCGCTGCCCGGCGACCTCGGCCGCCCCATCCTTGAGCACCAACGCCAGCTGGGCATCGCGCCGGGCCAGGAGGTTTCGGCGGAGGAGCAGCGCCTTGCACAGCAGGCGATCGAGGCGCGCGAATCGCAAGTCTTCTTCCGGATCGAAAATCGACCCCGGCAAGCGGATGCCGCCGGCAACGGGCAGGGCGGGCGTCCACCCTTTGAGGCAACGGCTCCACAATCCGATGCCGCACGCGCTTCAGCTTCCGTAGCACCGGCCGAGGGCGACCAAAACAATCAACAGCGCAAGCTCGATTTTGTCAGCCAGCGGAACACAAGTGGAATCTACAATCTGCATGCACTGCAGACGCCGGCTTCGCCGTATCAGCTGATGGCCGGCAGCGTCATCGCAGCGAGCCTGATCACTGGCATCAATTCCGACTTGCCCGGCCTCGTCGTCGCACAGGTCACCGAGAATGTGCACGACACAGTCACCGGCAGCACCTTGCTCATTCCGCAAGGCTCTCGCCTGATTGGCACCTATGACAGCGTTGTTGCCTTTGGACAAAGGCGCGCGCTGCTGGTCTGGCAACGGATACTGCTGCCCGACGGCTCTTCGATCGAAATCGACAATCTGCCGGCGACGGACACCGCCGGCTATGCCGGGCTTGAGGACAAGGTGGATTTCCACACCTGGCAGCTGATGAAAGGCGTTGCGCTGGCCACGTTGCTGGGGGTCGGCACGGAGCTGAGCCTCGGGCAAGACGAAAGCGACCTGGTCAAAGCAATCCGCGAATCCGCTCAGCAGAACGTTAGTCAAGCTGGCCAGCGCATCACCGAGAAGAACCTCAATATTCAGCCCACGATCACCGTCCGCCCTGGTTGGCCACTGCGCGTCATCGTGCACAAGGATCTTGTGCTACGGCCGTACCCGAATTGACTGGAGTCATCATGACCAATCTGAAACTCGGCAAACTTCCGGATCGGACACCTTCGAAGATCACCATAAGCGTAAGTGCAGACCTGAACCAAGCACTGAAGGACTATGCGGCCCTTTATCGTCAGACCTATGGCGAGTCCGAATCGGTAGCGGAACTGATCCCGTTCATGCTGGCGGAGTTCCTGGAGAGCGATCGAGCGTTTGCCAAGGCCAGAAAGGAAGGGCTCCCTGTCGTCGACAAGTCAGAGAAATCGCGGCGGCAGGCAATTTCAGGGTCCGACTAAGTGACAGCGACCAGTGAATCCGAGGGGGCACCTTTCTAGGCGGGCAAATGCATTGAAGCAATTTGCCGGCGGCAAGCCGAAACATAGGCCACAATAGACGAGCTGATCTGCCCCGAACCAATGCCGGCTCTGCGCCCAGTCTCGGTCGTTCAAGCAAACTTTGCCTTCGCTGAAAGCGGACGGTCAGGCCTGATGCGAATTCGAAGGCGGCTGCGCGCCCTCGTCTCGGCCTAGGGGCACACTTCGCAGCTTCTTAATAGCAGACCTTGCTGGCGATCCCCTGACAGTCGTCGATGCGCCAACTGCAGACGTTCGATAATTACCGTGGAGCGGACGTTGGATCCGGCGAGCCTGCGGATACCCGCAGGCACTGGTGTCGGCCTTTCGGATATTGGATGCGTTCGCGGGCGGGATCACGCGATGTGAACGTGGGTCTGGGTTTGAACGTGTACGCCGGTCAGGCCAGTAAAGGCGGAGCCGGTGATGATCAGCTGAGCCCCCTCTAATGCCTCGCCGTTCAGAAGATCGATAAATGGCTGAACAATAAAGTTCTCTTTGTCTCCGACAGACTCGCCGGAAAACTCGCCGGGAACGTCGATGATAGCCAGTCCCGGGTAGTGGGTCTCTGGGCGAGGGCTGAGAGACAAAAGGCCGTAGTTGTAGGCCATCAGGAAATAGAGGGTGTCGGTCCCGCCCAGGGCACCCTGCCACTTCTTACGCCCGATCCGGAAGGTGACGCTAGACCGTGTCAGATCGATCTCGACCGGACTGTGCTTCCATGTGTGGGGCCGCTCGCGATTGAGGGCTTCGAGATAGGCGTTCATTCCGTCCTCAAGCCATTGTGACGCCGCGTCGAAGTCGATCGCCCTGAAGGACTCGTCGACCCGGTCCGCAAGCGGCCTAATCTGGTCTTCAAGCGCTTCGACCTGGGCGGTCAGCGACTTGCCCAGTTCGAGCGCCGCCGTCACGCGATCCATCTGCTTGGCACGCTCAGCGGCCTGACCTAGGGCGACATCGATCGCGCTGACGTCGGCCTGGGCGAGCGCGGCAACGGCCTGACGCGCCGGGCCGAGCTCGACCTCTATCGCGCGCAAGGCTTGCTCCGCCGACCACGCCTCCGACGCCTGCTTTTTGACATCGCGACGCAAGACATCAAGGAGATCATCGGCCTCCTTCAGCTCTCCTTTTAACCGGTCCTGTTCAAACCGAAGACGCACGACACCGAGCCCCTCGATCTCGGGGGCGTCGGGGAGACGCTGGTGGCAGACGAAGCAGTTTTCCGGATCATGAGCGGCCTTAAGCGCCTGGTCGCAGGCTGGACAATGGGTAACGCGCAGATCGGAAAGGATGTCGCCGGCATCCGCCGCGCGAGCCATCCGGTCGATCTCGTCAGCGAGATCCTTCCGGTATGTCAAGACGTCCTTGAGGCGTTCCTCAGCAGCCTGGCGCTTACGGCTGACAGCGGTCAAAGCCTCCAGCGCTTCCGCCCGCGCGTAACTGAGAGACTCGACCCGAGACCGCTGAGCAAGGGGGATGGTCCGTGCGCTAGCCTCGGCGAGGACATGCATGCGCTTGTCTTGAAGCTTTTGGACGGTGTCGCGTAGCCGCTGCTGGGCGGCGAAGATAGTTGTGTCGCTTACGCCAAGGCTAACATCGTCGTCATCGAGGAGATCGGCCGCCAGATCATTCAGGGTCTGGCCGTACTGTTCGCGTTTCGCCCGAAGGCTCATGGCTTCGAGGCGTAGCTTCACTAGCGCGCCGTAGTCCTCGCTGTATACGCGGTCGGCTAGGCCTAAAAAAGACAGCAGGCTGGCGTGGAACTCCGCGTCAGGCTGGAGATCGACGAGACTGCCCCAGAACCGCTGTTGCCGATGGATGTGGCGAAGCAGACTTCTGAAGCCGAGTTCGGGCCAAGTCTGGCCGGACATCGGATTGCCTTTGGGAAAGTTCACTACGGGGATCGCCAGCTTCTCCATGAGCCAATGCTGGAACTCACGAGCGGGCATGCCTTCACCGTCTACGAAGACTTTTCCCTTGGCCCCTGGCTCGGTCCAGCGGCGCTCTATGCGGAAGGCGTCTTCTCCGATCTGAAGGACGGCCCCGGCCGCAGCGTACTTCTCGGCCAAGCCCTCCGCTTCAGCGCTCTCGTAGGGATTGGCGCCGGGATCGCCGAGCAGAAAGTCGAGCGTCTGGAGCCATTTGGTCTTGCCTGTGTTGGGCGGTCCAACGAAGACGTTCACGCCAGTTTCGAACTCCAAGGTTTCGACATTGCCGGTCGCTAGGCGTCGATCGACGGATGTGACGGATAGACGAGGGCCACTCATGGGGTGATAACCTGACCGAGGGTGCGCTTGCCGACTTCTTTGTCGAACAGGCGGTAGATGAGATCCTTGAGGAAGGTGCCGGACTTCGAGCCGAACACCTTTTTCACCTCGCGTTGGCGGGTGATGAGATCTTGGAAAGACGGCCTAGCGGCAAGCGCCTTGGCCCGCTCCTTGCCCAGGGGCGACAGAGCGATCTGGTAGGACTGCTTTTGCTTGGTCACGATGATCAACTGCTTGGCCTCGAGTACGCCGAGCACCTGATAGTACCGTTTATCCCAAGGTCCGTAGTGGTGCCGCACCATCGAGGATTCCACGGCGTCGGCCTCGCCGGTTGGCGCCTTGACCGCCTTGTCGACCGCGGCGCGCGCTGCTTCAAAAAAGTCGGGATACCGGGTGAAAAAGTCCAGCTTGGCCATTTTCGTCAGGCCGTCGATCCGGCCGGATGTGCCACAGACGTGCATCAGGAGCAGCAGCCTCGCGGCATGAAACTCAAGGATATCATCGGCCGCGAGCGGTAGGCTCGCCGGTTGCCTTCCGAGACGGGCGAGCGACTTCACAAGACAACCCTGTCGAAACGCAACAAGCATCGATCCGCGATGTCATAAAGGCAGCCCTTGAGGAACGCGGCCTGATCTTTGGCCCCGCTCGGGCGCGCGGCGTTGAGGGCATTCATCTCCACCAAGCAACGGGCATGGAACTGGGGTCCTTTCAGATCGAGGATGCCTGCGGCGAGGTCGGCGCTGAGCGATTGAACCGCGGATTTGACCTGTTCTTGCAGTACTTCTGCAGTTTCCGGCTCCATGTAGGTCGCAGTTCGGACCTTCGCGGCATAGCCGAGGCGAAGGTCCACGGCCATGGCGATGAGCGATTCCGGAAGGTCGGCCGCCTTCATCTTCTCGGCGAGCGCACCACCGGAAGGACGTGCGCCTTGCGCCAGTTTAGCGAGCCGTTGCTGCCACCAACCAACGGCTTCCGCGCGCGTGACTATCTTCCGGGCCTTGTCGGGGATCCATTTGGCGTCGCCAGCCGCCTTGACCCAAGCGCGCATCTCGGTGAGGAGCACATTTATCTGCTCCAGCAGCAGCGGCTGGCCCGCCGTTTCCGCGAGACAGAAAAGCCGAATGGTGTTGGCCTTTTGAACTGTCTTCAGATCGTGACGCACGTCCCAGAGACAGTTCTCCAGCCAATACCTGCAGTCGTTATTCTTCGGCGACCTCAATCCGGGGAAGCGGGCATTCAGGGCCGACTCCAGCGCCGTCAGAGCGTCGCAACCGGGTCTCCGGCCATCCGCGCCGAAAGCGTAGGCGAGCGGGGCCAAGTCGGAAATGACGGGACGAAGGGTTATCATACGGAACGAGGCGACCTCATCGTGTTGATCGCGCCCGAGTGACGTCTCGAAGATCGACGTGCCCACGGCGTCCTTCTTCTTGCGCTGGCAGATGTCAGCGACCGACCAGAGCTTATCGGGTTCGCCGGCTTTAACCTGAACGAACTCGGCCGTCGGCTTGCCTTGGGTTGTGCCCAAAGCGCGAACGAGGATCAGATCATCGTGGGTCTCGAAGTGGATTTTGGTTAGGCCCGCATCTTCGATCATATCGAGTAAAAACCCGACTGCGATCTCATCCTGATAAGAGAAACCCTGTCTTGCGACGGGGCCGCCCTGCTCCTTGGGCATAGCGTTGTCGATCGACGGCCAAGTATTTGGTTGCCGCGCTGTCGCCACAGTCTCAAGCAAGACACGTCAGCCGGAAATTATAATTGTGCACAGTCCCCTCCCACTGCATCGTTTGCATGGACTTTAATCGCAGACTTGGACCTCTCACAAGTGCGCTGGCGACTAGGCGCGTTTTATCGTGCTAGGCTGCCTCAATCGAAAGTGCCGGATGAACCAGATCCGGATCCACTTAGATCAATCTGGGCTTCATTCCAAGAGCCGAGGTATGGACTAACAGCAAGAGGTCAGGACCTTCTACTCGGCCGCCGCCCTTGGGGGACCGCCCCCAAGCGAACATTCCGCGTTCGCTTGGGGCCCCATTCCCAAACCTTATACGCGCCGGCTTAACGGCAGCAATCGATGTTCTGACGGCAAAAGCAGCCACTCTGTTGTCGGCCCCTCATCAACCGTGGGAAATCATTTCTCGGCTTCAGCAGGCCGGGCAGATGCCAACGGCCTAGTCGGGGTGGTTTGCGGAAGGTCGGCTTTCTGCCTATCGTTTGTTGAAGCAGACATCTATATGCTGTTGGATAATTAACCGGGGGGATGAAGATTGCCTACTTCAGAAGTTGTGGTCAGTTTTGGCAGTAGCGTGGTTGCGCTTTTGGGTGGCGGCGGGGTTGTACTTGTTGCTATCTGCGCATTTATATCTCAATTCATCACAGATCGTACAATAGAGGGCCATAAAGCCACGCTCAATGCAGAGCTAGAGCGCCTCAAAAATGAGCTAGCAAAAGAAAGTGAACTGCACAAACTCAAGCTTCGGAAAGCAGAAATTCTTTTCGACCGCGAGCTTGAAGCTGTAGCCGAGTTCGGTACACTTTATCGCCGAATAACGCCCAGATACTCTCATCCCGATATGGATTGGGACGATGCTTGCGCCGATGTCGCTAGCCGCTTCTCTACAATCGAGGAGCAACTTGAAAATTACCTAACCAAGCACGCTCCCGTATTAACCGAAGCGTTGCGGGAAAAGCTGCGTCATTGCAAGACTACGGCATCGCACAACAAATTTATGGAATATGAGATGCCAGAAGATCAAGCTACATCCACTACCAAGGCTGAGGCAGGTAGGCTTCTGGAGGGATTACAGAATGTCGAGAGTGGTCTATTCGCATTGGTTAGAAACGAAACGCGAGATTAGAGTTTGTGTGCGGGAGCCTCCTTTACGGAGTGCCCACCGCATTTGTACGCTCTCGATCTGGTATGGCCCCTTCAGAATCTTGGCGAGCCGGAAAGTCGATACCCTCCGGCGAAGGCCGCCTTGCGAGAGGACGGCACGGTGGCGAGGCTGCGCTCTTAAGGTCGTCCTTACGAGCGAAGTTAGCAGCACAGCATGAGCCATATGACGTTATTGACCGGCCGGAGCGGCGGCGTCGTTGGAGTGAAGCGGATCAGTGCCGGATATTGGCGGCGGCATTCGCGGGCCGACCAACTGAAGCGTCTGAGCAGCAGCGCCAGGCCCGGCTGGTGGCGCTGTCGGGGCAGAACGAGCTGCCAATGATACATTTACGTCTACGCCGTTCACACTCCGCCGAGAGTAACACCACGCTCGGTCCCAGGTTTGGTCGTTCTCATCCTTGAAGTGGTGACCTGTGATTAACTCCCAAGTGGTGCCTTGGAACTCGACGTTCTTGGTGGCGAACTTGTTGAAGTCGACGGTCACCACGTCAGGCTTGGTAGGGACGTCAGCCTGGGCGCCTGCTCCTGAGTTGGCTTTGGAGTTGGAACAGGAATAGGCGGCTCATCTTTTGGGGAGGTGAGATCGCTTGGCTGCTCTATGGTCGGCAAAGCCGCCGGCTCCGGCAAGGTTTTGTCCCATAGACCAAGATTGATGCCTAGCCCAATCCCGACCGCCGCCACTGCAATGGCTCCGCCAGTCGCCATTCGGCGAAAGGCGGTCGCTCGGGCTGTCTTCTCTTGGGCCGCGGCTTGAGCCTGCAAGGTTGGAATCGCTGACCTTTTGACGGCGAGATCGACGGCTTGCTCAAGCAGGGTGGTATTATGCCGGACGAGCACTTTTGCGACCCTTCATTGATACCGTCACGAGGTCTGAGACCTCAGGCGGCAAATCCTGGTCGAGGGCCTTGCGAAGGACTTCGGGATCATCGGTGAAGAGCGGAACATAGAGGATCTCTTTGACCACCTTTTCCACAGGCACCTCAACCCGCTTCTCAACCTCTTTCTCGACCATAACTTCGACTGGTACCTTAATCGTTCGAATTCGGCGCCACCGCCAACTCAGAAGCATTCTACGGAGCAGCCTGGAAGTCTTGCGGTCTGAATTGTCCTCTTCTCGGGCGGCAATGCGCTGGAGCGCTAGAGCGACCATTGCCGTAATTGGTCCCGCGAGCGCGGCGATGAGCGCGAGCGAGCCGAACCAAATCACAGAGATTATTCCGGCCTGTGCCTCAGTCACCAGTTCAGGTTTGCTGCCGTACCACCGTGAGGCAATACGGCGGACCTGATCTGTCCGCGCCATGGGGATCCGCTCCTTGGCCAAGGCGCTGAGGGCTTTGGCAATCTGGTCCTGTCTGACCTGGTTTTGCGCCGAGGTGTTTGCCTTGTTGGCTTCTGCCGCCTGGGCATCTGCGAGCCGTTTGCCCGCTTCATCCAATCGACGCTGCCAAGCCGCGGCATCACTATCGCGCGTTTGCTCCAGAGACGAACGCCTATCGACAAGCTTCTGCCTCTGGTCAGTAGTCATAGGAGGGCTATTTGCCCGCAAACGATCGAAATTTTCGCGCAGCGCAGCAATCTCTTGATCGAGCGGCTCAATCTGAGTGTCGAACTTGGTGATAATTTTCGTGCGGGGGTTGGCAAGTTTAGCCACTTCCGATTCTAGCCTGCGTGCCGAGTCGCTGTCGCTGAATCGCGCGCCATCTTGATACGTTCAACAAAGCTGTCGCGTTGGCGCTCAAACTGATCGACAGCGTCTTTAACTTCGCGATCACGCTGTTGAATCAGCGCCGATCGAACCGCGTTTTTCTCCTCCACTTGATCGCGAACACGCGAGGCCTCTGGAGTAAGGGCTTTCGTTCCCTCCAATTCCGCATTGGCCTCGGCAATTTGCGACTGAAAGGTCGCACGCGATTTTTCCGCAAGAGAGGTCAGCTGCTCAATTTCGGAACGGGCTTGATCGACCTGATCGGCTCTTCGACCAAGTTCGTCAGCAGAGGCGAGCTTTGTCGCTTCCTGCTCAAGGGCATCAATCTTGTTTACGAGCTCCTCATAACGCAGCTGACGCAATGCGCCTGCCCTCTCCATCCCCATAAAGACAGTTTCGAAAGTGATGCCTGCAAGAACCAGGAGGAAGACCAAGATTATGGGCTTCCAGAGCCAAGACGCGCTGAAAAGCAGTGTAGCTATCGGTATCTTGGTGAGCTCCGCGATTGCCACCATGAGAAAGGGTGCACTGGCGAGCGTCAAATCCATTGCAGTGACAGACTCGCTTGCAGAAAACGCTTGTACGCCTAATGCTACACCTGTCGTAAGACCAATCGCTGCGGCCGCAATCTCTAGGGCCCAGGCACCACGGTAGGTCCACTGGCCATAGCTTGCCAGCTTTGACTCATCACAGTCTGCATTTTACTCGCCCCCCCGACAGGGCGACATCACGCCTTGATCGCCTGGCAGCATACACTTAACGGTTTTGAAAGTCTTAGTTAAGCCGTCTTCTCTCTATTGTCACAACAACTTTTTCTGCCCTTCAGATATAGAATACCTCGTCAAAAAATGGGGTTAGCAGACCGCGCCGCCCATGCATGGTCTTCGTTAGATCGGTGTAAGCGGAAAGCCGAACAGGCCGTAGCGCGCATTTCAGCTAGCAGAGTGTTTCGCATGGGATCCCATCCTTGTCGCGATCGAGTTTTCCGCCCCATGAGCAGTTTTGCAGGTACCAGTTGGCTTCGTCGCAGGAACCGATCTGCTTGCACGTTCTCCGCGGCTCGCAAGAATAGCCGCTCTGCGCGACCAGCTTACGGCTGATGATGCCCAGTGGGCGGCTCGACGGCGCCGCGCCGTCGGCGTGCGCAGCGCGCCATTCCCAGGGTGCCTGAAACGTCCCGGCCCACAGGCCGATCTTTGAGGCTTGGGCTTGCGCCTGCTGCCCCGCATAGGCGCCCTGGCTATAGCGAGGCCAATCCAGCGCCTGGCCGTGCTCGACCATCCAGGCGGCTACGCCCGCGCCGTCAGCGCGCCGACAATCGCCGACAAAGCGGTGGTAGCGGTCCCATGTCACGAATGTGCATTCGAGCGGCCTCGACGCGGCCAGGAAAGTGTCCAGCGCTTCGGCCGATCGCCGGCCGCAAGGATACTCGGCGCCATTCGCATCGCGGCACGGCTGCCGGCTCTCTGGCGCGTCGATGCCGTTGAAGCGGACGCGCTGGCCGTGGATTTCGATCGTATCGCCGTCAATGACGGAAGCGACACCGGTAAGCGAGGAGGGCGCCGCCCTTCGTGGGCTGGCCTTTGATGCATCGTCGCTACGTTGCGCGCCCGACGGCGCCAGGAAGGCGGCCACTGCCGCCGCTGCCGTAAGACTGAGCATTGCCGGCACGCTCGCAAGTTGGCGCCGCCACAGCTTGGCACCGGTGGGTCTCTGCCACCGATTGGATCGATATTTGCGGTATGGCCTGCTCATCCGCTACGCCGACCAGCCCGGCCATGCGCTGTCGACCATGGGCAGGCCGGCGCAATGGTAATCGTCACGAAACCGCCCGGTGGACCGGTCGCGGCAGCGCCAGATAATGCTGTAATTCTGGCCATAGAATTGGTCCCACGCGACGCCATAGGTTTGTGGTGGCGGTGGCCGGTAATATGTTCCGCCTCCATAGCCGTTGTTGGCAGCGACACCCACAGCTGCGCCGCCGACAGCCGCGATCGCTATGCCTGTCGCGACAGCATTGTCGGTTTGCACAAGCCTGGTGCACTTCTCTGCTGTTGCGCCCCTGCGCACTAGAAGGGCCGCTACCCGACTACGATACTGTTCGTCCGTGCTGCTGGCGAGAACGTGACATAGCGCAACGGTATTCATTGCCGTGAGATCGCTGTCCGACACGACAGTGCTCGTAGAGCAGCCGCTGACGCACAGGGCTGCACTTGCGATGAGTGCTCCAATTTTCATGTGAATTCCCCCAAACAAATATTGGGGCGAGTCCGACCTAGAAGTCCAGAGTTTTTCACATTGTTACGATTCACAGCATGCTGCGGCTAGCTGGCATCCACTGCAACCAACCCTTCCGCCGGTCGTTGACTGATGCTGGGTTGATCTCAGCCACTCCAGAACTTGCCCGCTGGCTCAAAACCGGCGGGCTTTTTTCCGCGACGCCGGAAGGCTCTATCTCCCCGCATGTTGTGGTACATCGGCACGCCGTCATCGGGCCGTGCCGTTGACCAAGGTGGTCCCTCCGCCATGGTCGGCGGCGCAGCCTTGACCGTCCGCGCTGGCCATCCCAATCAAGCCCGCTGGCTTCGGTCGGCGGCTTTTTATTTGATCCCCGGCGCCGTCGGCTTGGATCTAGATCCTCGCCAGTGCCGGATTTGAAGGTAAGCTGCGGCGGTATGATCGCACTTCGCGCGGGACGGACCGTTGGTGTGCAGCAAGAGTGCCGAGTTCATCCGGCCAAGATTCTGCACTAGGCCGAGGTAGGTGAAGGCAGATACCTTCCGGTAATCGCTGAGATATTGGAGATAATGTTCCGCCATGGAGGTGTGTACCCGTATTATAACTTTCCAAACTTCATGTACGAACGCCGTGGACGAGCTGCTGTGTGCGCTTGCCGTAAATCGCTTCCGCGAGTTCACAGTCACAGGTTGGCTATGACCCTAACGCGAGAGCTTCAACGGCCCCTTCGCGATGAACTCCTCAACGAGACGCGGTTCACGTCCCTGGCCCAGCCCCGCGCGAGACTCAATGGCGCGCCGATTACAACGGCGCGCGTCCACACTCGCAGATCGGATGGCAGACACCCAACGAATTTGCATCGACCTTCAACCCGCGACGGTCGCTCGCGCTGCGCAACGTGAAACGCTCCGCGCACGACTGGATAAAATTTGGGGGAAACGTCAGGGCGGCCATAACTTTGCAGTCATCAGACGCGAGGCGGCCTACAACAGCGCTGCCCACCATACGCTTGTGGCCCGCGACCCACACGGCTTTGCCCTTCATATCGTACATTATGCTTCCTTCATGATTACCGATGTCTGCATGACCTTGAGGTCTTCCCGCACCATTTCCGCGGCAAGCTCGCGCACGGATGTTTCATGCACCCAGCCGAGCTTCTCCTTCGCCTTGGTGGCGTCGCCCAGGAGAAGATCGACTTCCGTGGGGCGGAAGTAGCGTGGGTCTACCTGGACTAGGCATCTGCCGGTCTCGACATCATAGCCCTTTTCGTCGACTCCCTCACCACGCCATTCGAGCTCGACGCCGACATCTTCGAAAACCCATTCGACGAATTGGCGGACAGGGGTCGTCTTGCCCGTCGCCAGCACGTAATCATCCGGTTGATCCTGCTGCATCATCATCCACATACCACGCACGTACTCATGCGCATGGCCCCAATCGCGTTGAGCATCGAGATTGCCGAGATAAAGCTTGTCCTGCTTGCCGAGGTAGATAGCAGCGGCGGCGCGGGTGATCTTGCGCGTCACAAAAGTTTCGCCGCGCAGTGGGCTTTCATGATTGAAGAGAATGCCGTTGGAAGCATGGATACCATAGGCCTCGCGATAGTTGACCACGATCCAGTAGGCGTAGAGCTTGGCGGCGGCGTAAGGGCTGCGCGGATAAAAGGGCGTTGTTTCGTTCTGCGGTACGGATTGCACGAGGCCGTAGAGCTCTGAAGTCGAGGCCTGATAGAAGCGGGTCTTGTCCTTCAGACCGAGGAGGCGGATCGCCTCAAGAAGTCGCAATGTTCCGATACCGTCGGCGTTTGCTGTGTATTCCGGCGTTTCGAACGACACCTGGACATGGCTCTGAGCGGCCAAGTTGTAAATCTCGTCTGGCTGGGATTCCTGAACTACTCGGATGAGATTAGTCGCATCAGTGAGGTCACCGTAATGCAAAATTAGGCGCGGATCGGAATCGTGCGGGTCTTGGTAGATGTCTTCGATGCGACCCGTGTTGAAGGAAGAGGAACGTCGCTTAATCCCATGAACGATGTAGCCTTTTTCCAGCAGAAGACGGGTAAGATAGGCGCCATCCTGTCCCGTTATGCCCGTAACCAGAGCAACTTTCCTGTTCTCGCCCATTTTCTTCCTGCTCTATTGTAGTTAAGTTTCGAATCTGGCTCGACACACCGCCAGCAAACTGCGGCCCGCCTCATACCCTATGGTAGGATTTCGACAGATGCGGCGCGGAGCTCGTCATTGACAGTGTCAGCCAGCGAGCACACCTGCTCCTGCTTCGAGGCGTAGCAAAACAGAGTCTCGCCGCTAACCTGCCTAAGTCGCACATGCGGCCTGAGTGCCGCACTCAGCTCACGGGGTGAGCGACATAGATTTCAATCACGTCGCACCCGATTTGCTCATCAATCAGCGAGTGAGGACGCCCTTCTGGGATTCTACGTCCGTTCTCAAGCACGCACATTCGGTTGCATAGCCGCTCCGCTTCTTCCACGAAGTGGGTGGCCAGTAGAATCGTCTTGCCCTGCGCCAATAGGGCACACAGCCGTTCCCAGATAAAATGGCGAGCATGTGGGTCCAAGCCACACTAGAACTCCACCATCCCTCTTTGCGCTGACCAAGTAATCTTTGCCTGCGGCGTCTTCTAATGGAAATTGTTTTGATCAGTGAAATCGATTGTTTGGATGAGGCGCATCCATAATATGGATTGTTTGACAGGTCAGCGCGGCACCATCGGCGGCACAAAGTCGTGGGTGCGAGTTTTCGCTCCGCGCGAAGACAAAGTTCGTGTCAGTCGGGGGCTTCGGGCGAACCGCACATCTGAGACGGCGGCGAAAAGCGCGGGTAGGGCATTACGTATTGACCTGTATGAATTTCGGGAGGCGAGCCCGAAAACGGTGGCTGGGCTTCAACGATGGGCGGGACGAGGCGACCATCAAACTGTGTTTCGCGCTATAGGCAATCGCAGTGCGGCGAATTTGAACGGCTGCCTTTGCCAGCCCTCGCCATCGCATCGGGCGAAGGTCGTAGCTTCGTTTCCAGGTACCGAAGATCTTCTCGATCCGACTACAAATTCTGTGGATCGGTTGGTCCAGGCGTCGAGCTTTCGGCCTCGTCGCGCCCCCACGTACCGGTTGCGACGATGCGCGGCCTTCCACCCTTGGCGCCCACCGCGTCGCCGAGATGATTGCCTCAGTAGGCGCTGTCGGCAAACACTTCGCCGGGATTGTCGGGCAGAGCATCAGGAACGGCCTTGTCGTCCTCGGTGTAGGCGCCGTGACGGCGATCTCCTCGACAAGGGCCGTATCGGCGTAGGCACCGACATGGGCTTTGAAGCATTGAAACGCTGGTCGGCCCTTGTGCTTGACCCAATCGCCCTCTTCATCGTCTTCGCCGGCCGAGGCGATGATCGCCGCATCGACAGGCGTGCCGGTCTTCACCTGGATCGCTGAGCTGGCGGGTGATCTCGGCGAACAACAGGGTCATGAACCTCAACGGCCTTGAAAACGGACGAAAGCGGGTTCGCACAGGTGTCGGCTCCGACACCGAGAACCCGCAGAACCGTCGGAACGATCCTCCACATAGCTGCAGACGCCAAAATTCCTCTCTCGGCCGTCGTCGCACAGCATCGCGTGCCAGTCGCTCAGTCCGGCCGGATCGAAAGCTATCCGGTCGACACGAGTTGCGCCATGTTGGCGCACTTGAAAGCGTCAGAGGGCGCCGGCGCATCTTTCGCTGGGACCGGAAGCGTGATGGCCATAAATGACGTGGATGGCCTGTGCCTGACATTCGACGGCTGGCGGGTTCTGCACATCCGTCCTTCAGGAAACGCCCCGCAAATGGCATGTTACGTTGAGGCAGTTAAGAATTGGACTTGAAAAAGGGAGTTTGTGGACTGCCTCGACCGGCTGTTTCGCTTAGCAAAGCGCGGCCCCACGTCAGTAGAGGCTGATGGTCAAGGAACGCCTTAGTATCCATCACATGGATGGGCCACATTCACGCAATCAATTTTACACATGTCGCCTGGCGTATTAGAGAACGCTGAATTTAAACCGGATGCGAGTGTACCCGGCGTTAAGATTTGCGAGCGTCACAGAGATAAGGATAGGCAGTGCTGAGGGAGCTCTTCTGCCCCACGCGCAGCCTCTACCAAATCGCCCGGCGTAACGGTCGACTAGTATCGATTAAGAGATCCCAAGCCAGATGCAACCTCGTCTCTGAAACGAGATTTCCGAAAATGCAGGTCAGTGGATTGGTAAAGCGCAGGTTCGTCGTCTCTCAGAGGCGTACGGGGTTCGGTGATTGTCTGTGGTCGCTGGCGGCCGCTTGGCGCTACGCTCAGCGGTCGGGACGAACGCTAGCCGTCGACTGGCGCGGGTCCTGCTATCTCGACCAACCCTTCACAAACGCCTTTCCGGTTTTCTTCCAACCGATCAATGACATCGCTGGCGTACCGGCTATTTGCGACGACCGGATCAACGACTTTTCCTTCCCGGGTCCATTCTTCCCGGAGTGGTGGAATAGGCCAGCGATCGACTGCCTTTACCGCCCAGATGAGCAGATTTTCCAAGAGCGCGACGAGTTGGGCGAGCTCTTTCAGGCCGAACAGGATGTCGAAGCGAACACAGTAGTGTGTGACGCTTGCTTGATGTGGCGCTGCGATGAGGATGCCGAGCGGCAGGTCTTCCAGAGTGTCAAGCCTCGGTCTGAAATTCAAACACGCATAGATGCCATTTACCAAGAATGTTTTGAGGGGCACAGCATCATCGGGGTTCATGTTCGACATGGTAACGGTGAAGACATCATGGAGCATGCGCCCTACTGGGCCGATCCGGAGTTCGCCGTTCGACAAGTGTGCAGTGCGGTTGATAAGGCTAAAGCGTTACCGCACCCCAAGCCTGTGCGGCTGTTCTTGTGCACGGACAGCGCGCAGATCCTGGATCACCTGTCGGCCAGGTTTCCCGATCTTCTCACCGTCCCCAAGCATTTCCGATCCGATCAAGATGGCCCCTTACACACTGCAGCACTTGGGATTGACGGCGGAATTTCCGCCCTCGTTGAGATGTATCTTCTCGGGCGCTGCGATACTGTAATTCGGTTTCCTCCGACGAGCGCCTTTACACGATATGCACGCCTTTTCGCACCACGCGTAATTGAGTTCGATCTGAAGGAGCCAAGTCGTTTGATTTTGATAGAGGACAGCCAAAGAATCTCTGGTCTCAGTTAAGACCCGCCACCTGCACAATTCGGCGGATGCAACCAACAGGCATAGTTGAATGTCCATTTCTCATCGCAGCCATGGAAGCGTCGTACGATACCGATAGCGTCGTCATCTGAGGCCGTTCGGCAACGCGCCAGAACTTCGCTGTTACTCGGAGGCCGCAGACCAAGCCAGAGCGACGGCGATCGTGACGCTAACGCTCGAAAGGGCGCGGGCAATCACTCCAGAGACGAAATCGAGGTTGTTTAATGAAAGTGGTTCCCGTCATCATCAGCGGTGGAGCCGGATCGCGGCTATGGCCCGCTTCGAGGCAATCGCACCCCAAACCTTTCCTTAAAGTAGCAGATGGACATTCTCTCTTTCAGCACACTGTGCTGCGCGTCGGTTCGATAAAGGGCGTAGTGGAACTCGTCGCCGTGACATCTGGGGAACACCTCTTCCTTACCAAGGACGAGTTCGACGAACTAGATTCCGTGGTCCTGCCACGCACCTTTCTGCTCGAGCCTGAAGGCCGGGATACGGCCGCAGCCGTTGCGGCAGCCGCCATCCATGCCAAGGCAACGCAAGGCCCTGACGCGATTCTATGCGTCTTCCCAGCCGATCACATGGTTGGCAACCTGCCTGCATTTTTAGACGTCATGTGCCGGGCCATCGAACATGCGAAGCTCGGGCGGATCGCCACATTGGGCATCACCCCAACCAGACCGGACACGGCATTCGGCTATATCGAAGCGGATGGTGAGAAAGTCGTCCGTTTCGTTGAAAAACCGGATCTGGACACAGCCAAAGCCTATGTCGCGTCCAAGCGCTTCTTCTGGAACGCCGGCATTTTCTGCTTTAGCGCACAAACCATGCTCGACGAGATGGCATCGCATTGCCCCGCGGTGATCCAGGCCGTCTCCGACAGCTACGAGAACGGCCGCTTCAGTCAAGGCGAAGGCTTTGCCAAAATCGAACTCGCGCCTGAGCATTTCGGCTCCGCCCCGCGAATCTCGCTCGACCACGCTGTCATGGAGAAGACGAACAAACTTGCCGTGGTTGCCTGCGACATGGATTGGAACGACATCGGATCCTGGAACGCAATGGCCGATTTGATCGCCCCCGACCAAAGCGGGAACAGGATACGCGGCGATGTGCATATGGTCGACACGACCGGCAGCTATGTGAGCTCCGACAAGCGCGTCATCGGCACGGTCGGTGTCAGCGATCTGGTGATCGTCGATTCCCCGGACGCTTTGCTCGTCGCATCCCGCGACCGCGTTCAGGACGTCAAGAAGCTGTTCGAGGGCCTCAAGGCTTCAGGACATGAAGCTCACCTGGTCCACAGCACGGTACACCGGCCGTGGGGTACCTACACGGTTCTCGAGGAAGGCGAGCGCTTCAAGATCAAACGCATCGAGGTGAAGCCCGGTCGGCGGCTGAGCCTGCAGATGCACTATCATCGTTCGGAGCACTGGGTCGTGGTCAGCGGCTCCGCGAAAATCGTCAATGGCGAGCAGGAGCTGTTCCTGGCGACAAACGAATCAGCCTACATCCCCTGCGGCCATAAGCATCGGCTGGAGAACCCAGGCAGAATTGACCTGGTGATCATTGAAGTGCAGAGCGGCGATTATCTCGGCGAGGATGATATCGTTCGCTTCGACGACGTATATGGTCGAACGTAGATTTCACCCGCGTGACGAGAACGGTCAACGTGTCGCTGACTAATTACCACTAGGAAGCCCGTCTGCCCACTCAGGACCGGATGCTTGTGGAATCGGGAATTGACCAAGGCAGCGGCGAATGACCGCAATCGGCATCAGGGGTGGGACAAATCAACCGGAAAAGACCGGAGAGCATAGTAACGCAACACAGTCCCACTGTCGAATAGCCTTTGATATTTCTGACTTTCCAAGCACCCTCAGGGCCCACCAAAATTATATCAATGGCTTATGGCCGACTTCGCTCTGAAGTGGGCCAAATCGAGCTCGCATTCCCGCAGCACTCAGTTTGATTGTTTTCGTTGAAAACGAGCAAGGACAGGGGGAGGGCGATCTTGTGCTGGCTTCTATGTGTCCAATCTTGCTCCTGTTCGTCGTGTGCAGCCACATAGGGCGGCTATCGCGAGGCTGGAAGGCCTCCGATCGATAGGTGCGGCGAACGGCGGCAACGAGGTGCGAATAGGATGGCTGAGCGTATGATCGAGAATACCGCAGCTGCGGTCTAGCGCGAAATGCAGCGTCTGTGACTCATGGGTCATTGCAGCGCGATGAACCGGAAATCATGACCCTAAGCCGCCCTTCATCAGCCCACCAGCGCCCAGAAGAAGGCGAAGATCCGTCACAATGCCTACCTGTACCAAGGCTTCAAGCAGTTCACCGCGAATGTGAAGACCGCCAGCCATTGCTTCTTCATTTTCGGCCATTCGCTCGCTACGAATGACGACCACATCCTTAACCGCATAGCGCGTGGCAAGTTTCGCAAGCTCTGTGTTGGCATCTATGGTGAACCAGCATCCGCGGATAACCAGCGGATCATGAACCACGCGAACGAGCTAGCGGTGCAGCGTGACCTTGCCCCTCTGATCTAATCCGGTTTGAAGTTCGTTCTGGCCCATCGAGAGGACCAGGACATGAAACGTAGCCGCTTCTCT